>DATEHM010000217.1:0-5014 GCA_035279545.1 bacterium
TGTAGAAGCCCTCGATCGAAGAGCGCCACTGCAAGCGAGGCCGGTCGAATGGCCTGAGGGTCGAGTATGGCCGTCTACTTTCCCCCATTTCGCGACTGGCCAGGAACATTGAGGCGTGGCTGAAGCAACTGCCGCCTCTACAGGGTGGGTTCTGACGATTAAGGTTCCTCGACGGTTTTGTCCGCCCTAGCGCCGGCATAGCAGAGGCCAAACGGGACTGACGAGGGACCACGGCTAGGACGGTGAGGTAATGTCAAGAGGGGTGGAAATTGTCTCAAGCGGCGACCTTTCGCTTTGATGACTTGAGCATCTTGACGCCGTCAGCAACTGAATTCCCTCGAGGTCTTTGGTCCCTAACCGTCTCGCATCCAAGGGGTGTGCGTTACGCCGACCAGCAATCCTTCCGGTCCAAGAAAACGAGTCACAATTTGGCCCCACGGTTCCTTTCTCGTCGCGACGAGTAGCCGATAGCCTCTCGATGAGAGTTCGGTCGTGGCCTCGTCAATATCCTCAACGTCAAACTCGATCCATCCTTGCGGGATCGGGATCTCGTTTGGCCACACGGCCTTGCCGAAACATGACTGTGCTGCCTGTGACAACGGCCAGAGGGCAAAGCTCTTCACGCCGCCGAGCGCTTCGGTGTGGAGGTAGCCGTCAGATTCCTCCTTAAACGGTATCCGGAACAGATCCGCATATAAGCTTCGGCTCGCTTCCGGATCGCGGACAATCGGGCCAAACCCGGCAACAAAGAGAATCTTCATTCCAGATTCCACTCCCCTCCAAAGGTTGGAATCTCGAGGGCTTCCTGGGTCGAGCGTGTGCGAAGTCTCAAGCAGCGGCTCCCCGCTTTGATCGCTTCGTTACCTCAACCCCGTCCGTAAACGCTGCACCCTCGAGCACCCGCAGTACCAGGTTCAGCATGTTATTAGCCCCCTCGCTGGCGCTTGCTATACAAGGGCCAACGAGGTGAGCGTGCACATGGCACTCAGGAGGTCCACGGTCCGGATCCGTTCGTCTCCACCATATTTTTATGAACCTTCCGCGGGATCAGCGTGGGTATAGATCCTAGCCTCTGCAGTGGAAATAGAATCGCGGTGGTGAAGTTCTCAGAGTTTCGAAAGCCGCCAGCCTTGCGTTTGATACTCATGATTTTGCTGTTCAGACCTTCAGCCACGCCGTTGGTGACGGGGTGTTTCACGAGGCGGAGCACGCCCTCGAGATGACGCTTCAACGTGGCGGCCACCTCCTTGACCGGCTCGAGCCGTGAGCGCACAGCCCACGCGTACCAGCGGCTGAAGAAGCGCTTCACGGCTGCCGTCTGACGATAGGTCCAAAGCGTGCGCAGCGCTTCTTTGATCGCCCACGCCCGTCCGACCTTGAGGTTCAGCGCTTGCAGGGTCGCGAAGGGCTCGGCCTGATGCTCGGGCCGGTTCTCGTCGCTGTACAGCCACACGTACTTCGTCCCCGTCAGCGGCGAGTCCTCGCCGGCCTGCAGAAAGGCGCGATGCTCCTGCTTGCAGACCGTGTCCACCGCCTTGCTGATCTCCCGCATAATGTGAAAGCGGTCGTACACAATCCGCGCTTCGCCGTCCGGCAAGTCTTCGCGGGTCGCACCAATGTAGGGGTCCCACATGTCCATCGCGACCGCCCGCACGGCCGCCTTCTGCGTGTCCGCCAACTGCTCGTAATAGGCCGCGAGACTCTCCGTCTTGCGATCTTCGGCCACAAACTCCACCGTCGAGCGCTCCAGGTCGCAGACCACCGTGTGGGACCGATGGCCTTTCCGGAACGCCTTCTCGTCTACCCCGAGGTAGGCGATCGGCCGGGCCTGCTTGCGCGCCTGGCCCCGGGCGACCGCCCGCTGCATGATGCCCCAGGCTTCATCCCAACTGATCCCGGCAATTGCGCAGGCGCCCTTCACCGTGCTGCACTGCAGGATGAGGTCGATCACCAGCCGTTCCATCAGCAGGGTGAAACAACTCCGCGGTTCCGCCCAGGGCACCCGCACCTGCTTGACCCCGTGGGTCGGACACTGGACCCTGGGGATCTCCGCATGGAGGTGCGTCTGAAACTGACAGGTGTCGAGGTGGCGACACGTCCGCGCCTCCGCGTGGTCGAACCCGGCCAGTTCCACCTGGCACTCCGGACACGGCCACCGCGTCGGGTCGTGTTCGAGCACAGCTCGACCCGTTTCTCGTTCGGCTTCAGCTCCACACGCGCGATGTGCCACGGCGCCGTGATCCCCAAGATCGTCTCGAACAGTTTCGTATCCTGCACCGCCGCTCCCTCCTGGAGCGGTTGTATCAGTAGGATGCGTCGACTTCAACCCGCCGCCGAGCAGGCCCCCCCACCCAAGCGCGGGGCCCGCATAGGCGGCCTCACGAATCAGCTCGTTTTCCTGTGATCCACGGAGATCCCGGAAGGACCATTTTTATAGGGCTGGCGGGGGTGGTGGCCTCCCGATATTCTCCTGCGTGCATCCGCGCCAGCTACTCCATCTCTGAGATGTGCCCCGGAGATCACCGCGATTAATGCTTGACGTTTAACGTATAGCGTTATAGAATTTGATCGTGATCAAATCCTTCCGGTCGAAGGAGACAGAACAGTTCCATGCAAGGGAACACGTCAGGCGGTTTCGAGGGTTCGAGCGGGTGGCGCAGCGGAAACTTCGACAATTGGATATTGCCACTGAACTGCGTGACCTAGCGTCGCCTCCGGGTAGTCGCTTGGAAGCGCTCAAACGTGACCGGGAGGGGCGGCACAGCATTCGCATCAACGATCAGTGGCGCATCTGCTTTGTGTGGCGAGATGGCGATGCTTACGACGTTGAGATCGTGGACTATCATTAGGAGGGGCATATGACCAAGTCGAGAAGGCTGCCACCGATTCATGCTGGCGAAATCCTCCGCGAGGATTTCATGATGCCGCTCGGCATCAGTATGAACAAGCTGGCCCTTGATCTCCGTGTCCCTGTGACTCGCATCGCGGAAATCGTGCACGAGCGTCGAGGCATTACTCCAGACACAGCCTTGCGCCTTGGGCGTTACTTTAATACCAGCGCGCGTTTTTGGCTGAACGCACAAGCGGCCTATGACCTCGAGGTTGCACAAGACGAGCTTCAGGGAACCGTCGAGCGTGAAGTGCGGCCCCGAGCAGGCGTTGCGCCGAGCTCGAAAGTCGCAGCAAGGGCTTGATACCGGCGACCCTGCCCCGGCGCCGCGCGCTCAGCAGGTATCACCTCCGCCGGGGGCTTGTACGACAATTCTTGCTATCCGTCCGGTACGCAGAAGGTTATGTCTTCAGTCGCGACGGCGGGACGACCGCGATGGGGACGGGACGTGGATTGAGGACCAATGGCGGACTGCGCAGCTCCAAGCTGGAATCAGGAGCCCGATTCGCTGGCACGACCTTCGGCACATGTTTGTCTCATTGCTCATCGCCGCTGGGAAATCGCCGAAGTACATCGCAGAACAAGCCGGACATGCCAGCGCGGGATTCACTTTCGATCGTTATGGTCAGCTCCTCGAGACGATGCAAGTGAGGCCGGTCGAATGGCCTGAGGATCTAGTATGGCTATCTGGCTTCCCCCATAATCTCCGCAGGCAAAGCCAAACGCTTGAACACGTGGTTGGCCCTTCGTCGGAAAGCATTGATAACAAACGCTCGCAGAGCTAGGCGGGTGTAGCCGGACGAGGAACCCATTGTGTTCGATTCCCACTCCCCTCCGCCACAGCTTGCCTTATTTATCAATGTGTGGAGAGGGATGTCTTCTGATTTGTCCCCACAGTGTCTTTGGAAAGGACACCACTAGTGCTACGTCCGAAATGTATTGATACTGACGCTTCGTGCTTGCATGCTCGCGCACTGCAGATTTGTCTTGGTGCCGAGTAACCGTACCTTCCGGACGCTACACTAGTGGCACGCGTTACGTAGCTTCTCCTCTTCATTTGCCGGCGATCAATTCCTCGATCTGTGAGAGAAATTGCTGCGCAGTCAGGACGGCCTCGCGAATCTGGCTGGGCGATACGGTACCGGGTGCATCGTAGATGATTCGGTGGCGTTGGCGACGCATTCGATCCATCATCTGCACCATCTCGGCGAATGAGGGGTCGAGGCGGATGCGCAGGAACTCTACCACTGCGGCATGGCCGCCTGTGCTCGTGGGCCTGTAGCCGTCGGAGAACATGACTGCTCGCCCTGCAAGAAGCATGGCGTTGTAGGCAATGTTGAATGCCCACTCATTCTCATCGGTTAGGCATCGTTAATAAATAAAGGTACTATCGAACATAGTGTCGTATACTCCATGGTGTGAGCGTCCTGTCCGAACTCCGGAGGAAGTTGCGGGCGGTATGGCACCACCTGGACGAGCGCACGCGCCGCCTCACGGTGGCGAATGAAGCATTGAGCGTGGGATACGGCGGGGTGTCGCTTGCCCATCGTGCGAGCGGCTTGTCGCGCAAGGCCATTGCCAAGGGAATTCGGGAAATTCGGTCCAAGACCGCGCTCGCGCCTGGGCGGATTCGGCGGCCGGGGGCGGGGCGGAAGCCCATCACCGTCTCCGCTCCTCGGCTGCTGCCCGCGCTGGAGGCGCTAATCGAGAGAGACACGCGGGGCGATCCGGAGTCGCCCTTGCGGTGGACGTCCAAGAGTACGCGCGCCATCGCCGCCGAGCTTCGCCGCCACCGCCATTCCGTGAGCCATGTGAAGGTCGCGCAACTGCTGCACGACCTCGACTACAGTCTGCAGGGCACGCGTAAGATGGAGGAGGGCACCGACCATCCGGACCGGGACGCGCAGTTCCGGTACATCAACGTCGCGGTGAAGAAGCATTTGGCGCACGGCTGGCCAGTGATCTCCGTGGACACCAAGAAGGAGGAGCTCGTCGGCCGCTTCCACAACGGCGGCCGCCGCTGGCGGCCGGCCACGCAGCCCGTGCACGTGCTGGCGCACGATTTTCCCGGGCCGGACGTGCCGCGCGCCTATCCCTCCGGGATCTACGATATCGGCCGCAACG
>DATEHM010000218.1:0-17162 GCA_035279545.1 bacterium
CGACGCGTAGTACACGCAGTGCGAAAGCGCCAAAAAGGTCTCGGTCGAGGAGTGTACATCGATCAGAAAATCTGCGTGCGCCTCGACCGATGTGGCAATGGCATACGCGAGCTGCTCACTGTACGAACCGTTCGGCCGGCCGGGAAACTGCCGGTTTGCGTCCTTGCCATCCTGAGGCATGTCGCGCTGGCAGGTGGTGTAGGCGGGTGTGTTGACGACCGGGATGGCGATGAGGGTGCCGCGCAGGGTCCCTGGGTCGACGGCCGCGATCACCTTCTGCACCAACACGGCGGAATCGATCTCGTTGCCGTGAATCGCGCCCTGCAACCAAAGGGTCGGACCCGATTCAGCCCCGCTCACGATCGCCACCATCACCTCGCTCGACGGCTCGGCCCCGATGGGGCGCCAAGTGTCCCAGACGGTTCGTCCGCGAACCGCCCGAGCAGTGTTGAGGAGAGACGTCGAAGCGTCAGCCATCACGGGGTGCCTCGCCCTGATTGAACCAGTCACAAGTGTTGGTCGGAACTTCAGTATTCGTTCCCAATTGTCCTCCTGAGCCGAGCCACATCTCGGTTGGTTCAACGAAGTCCGTAGAAAGAATCGAAGCACGCCTACTCGACTGCCAAGCTGAATATCGGCAAATTTGATCGTATGGATTCACAGTTCCGAACAGATGGCGAACCTTAATCCGGCATGGCGAGCGCTCACGTTTCCAGCCGCTACCGTTTACGACCGCGCCTGGTGCTCGGGATGGGCCGCCATGGCGATCCGCCGGACCTGGTGCTCCTCGGCGGCCTGCTCGTCCCGATCACCGGTCTCGAACCCGCTCCGGGCGAGCGGTGCGGCGGCGGCCACGAGGAAGAGACCGAGGACAGGAAACCCGACGCCGACCGCCGTCCAGGTAAACCAGCAGCCGAACGTAAACGCCAGCGGTCCACCAGCCGGCGGGTGGCCGCCGGTCTCGTTGCCGACCGGCGCCGAGGCTCCGGGCCCACCCCGCACTTGTGCCGGGTGCGACGAGCCTGAGACATCCCGAAGACGACGCTGGCCAGGGTTTCCCGTCAAATCGGGAATCCAGGTCAATTACGCTGCTGTCTTCGTCCGCGCGCTACGCGCCCGCTACCCGCCCGTGCTGAAGAAGTCGCCCGGGCCGGCCGGGAACTCCCACCGCCTGCAGCACCCAGTGATCCAGCCCGTAGTACCCTGCGACGCGCCACGCGAGCACCAGCCAGGTGGAGAGGATGAACAAGAGGGGGTTCGTGCTGACCGTCCCCGCCAGCAGATAGTTGGCGTTCATGAGACCGCCGAAGAACGCCGCGATGCCCGTGAACAGGCCAAGGATCAGGCCAAGGCCGACGGCAATCTCGCCCAGCGTGACCGCCCAACTCCAAGCGGCCGCATGCGGCAACACAACACCCTGCAGGAATCCAGCGTACCAACCGGCGACATCGGGGTGCGCTCCTGCAGTCTTCCCAAGCGCCCCTTTGACGAAGCCTGTGATCGCGATCCCCGCTTTGGCACCTGTCCAGGCCGGGTTCCCCAGCTTCTCTGTGCCGGCCATGAGCCATTCGTACCCCGCATAGAGCCGGACTAGCAGCCAGAACCAAGCCAAGCGGGTGTCCGCGAAGAGCAACTGTGCGATCGGCGGTTCATCGACCTGCACTCGATGCAGCGGCGCTGGCTGTGCCATGCAAACCACCTTCCCCTCCGCGCTCTTCGCGCGACTGACTATCTAACCGAACTCTTCCAAACATCCTTGCGAAACCAGCGTAACCTAACCGGTGATCCCAGTGCGATCAGGGGCAGAAGCGCCGCATCACGACACTCGGGGACGCGGCGGCGTTTGCGACTGAGGGTGCCGCATCATGCGTCTTCGTGCACGCTCCTTGGGTGAGCCCACTGAGGTCAGTGTCACCGCCTCCCGCCGACCTTGCCCTGGAGCACCTTCATCGCCACCGCATACCCTGTGATCAACCCATGGTAGAAGCCGCGATTGTCCACGGTTCGCACCTGCTGATGGCGAGTCACCGCATGGTCGACCGCGTGGTGCAGACGGCGGCTAGCGGTGCTATCGTCGATGCGCCGGAGCAGGCCCTGCATCTTTGCCACGAGGACATCGACCGCCTCTTTTCGCCCGACTTGCAGTCGTTTCACACTGCTCACCTCCGGCAATACACTTCCTCGAGCTTAGGATTACTGCGTCTTGACCGGCACGTCAATGCGCTCGGATACGAAAGCGGATGGACTAAGCAGAGCATCGCAGCCAAGTGCTACATTCTGCACAAAGCCAGGACAACTCTACTCTGCTTGTTGACCGTCATCGTGGGCTTCGCCGTCGCTGAGGGCGCAGCGGGATCGGGATGTGATCGTCCACGGACCATATGGGAATCGGACAGTTTTCATGACGACATAGGTTGATGGACTAGAGTCTAGAAGGATATGAGACAAAATATCCGAACATACTTCGGATCTGACGTCGCAAGACGCAGTCGATTCCGCTCACGCGACCCCGCGTATCGTCTCGAGGGGGAGTTGATCATCCTCCGACCCATCTTGCGCCGAACAAAAAGCCCCCGCGGCGCCGGGGATCGCCGTCAGGACGTGAGTGGTGCGCAATGGACGGTATGATTGGCTTCGAAATATACCGCTCAACCAAAGTGAACTGACGGAAATCGTGGTGCGGAAGGTGGATCCGGGAGTTCTGGCTCCCATCCTTTGCTCATCGCTTGCTCATCAGCGGGCCAAAATAGTAGCGAATAACAGAGAGTATCAGGGACTGTCAGCGCGTGAACGGGAAACGCCGCAGCCCTTGCGGGATACGGCGCTCCGCGTCATCCGGTGCTAGCCGTTGATACTCGATCACAGTCTTACGGGCTGACTTCGAAGCAGCGGGTCGGGGGTTCGAATCCCTCCGGGCGTGCCAGACACCGAGATTTTCCAAGGATCTGCGGGTAGACGTTCTCCTGTTCCCCCTGGGCCTGAGGCCCTGCCGAGTGCTTCATGTGTCATTGCGTCCAGATCGCGCCGGAGATTGCGGGACGCGGCGCGCTCATGCGGCGAGGTCTACGCGCCTTCCAGCATCGCCGCCGTGAGCCCGCGTACGTAGGAGGTCGCGAACATTGCGGCCACCAGCAGGATCGGCAGGCCGCCCAGGCTGACGCCGGAGACTACCGAAAGATCCTCCAGGCTGACGTCCATCGTAGCCAACCCCGCGGCGATCGTCTGATGCCACTGGTTCGGCAGAAAGACGCCAGCGAACATGTAATCGCTGCTGATCACGCCGAGCGCGAACAGACCGGCCGCGATGATGACCGGCCGGCTCATCGGCATCACGATGCGTAAAAAGGCCGTGAACCGGTTCGCCCCTTCGATGTACGCGGACTCCTCGATCTCGGGGCTCAGCTTCTGGAAGTACACTGAGAACAGCCAGGTGCAGAACGGGATCGCGAGCAAGGGGTAGGTCAACACTAGCGCTCCGAGGTTGTCATCGAGATGCAACCGAAAGACGAGGTTGTAGAGGGGCAGGAAGAGGAGCGTCTGCGGGATGATAAACGTCGCCAGCAACACCCGCCGCCACCAGCGCCACCCCGGCACTCGCAGGCGGCCGATGGCGTAGCCGGCCATGAGGCTCGACACCAGGATCACGGCGAGGGATGCGGCGAAGACGATGCCGGTGTTCTTCGCCCAGACGAGGAACGGTACCACTCCATGGAAGCTCGACCCCCCCGGCCTGTGCACGAGCCAGGTGGTCTCCTCGAACAAGCCCGCATACCATTCCAGATTGGGATGGGCGACGTAGAACGGGTTCCCGAAGACGTCCTCATTGACGGTCTTGAGCGACTCGATCGTGACCATGTAGATCGGGAAGATGGCGTAGGCCGCCAGCAGCACGAGCAGCGCGGCGTGGACGAAGGCGCCCAGGCGCCGGCGCGCCCTCACGTTCCCTCCTCCTCCAGCGGGTCGAAGACCGAGTAGCAGAGAAAGAGGATGAGGCCCAGCACCGGCATCAGGATCAGCGACATCGCGGCCGCCTTCCCCCACTGCCCGCCGATGATCGCCAGATGGAACGCTTGCGTCCAGACGATCGGGTAGACGTCGCGGAACCCCGAGACTTCCCACACGTTTCCCAGGTCGACCACCGCGGCGGTCAGCGACAGAAATGTCGCCAGCGCGAGGAACGGCCGTAGGAGCGGCACGGTGACCAGCCAGAACTTCCGCCACCCGGGCTTCACTTCGAGCGATGCGTAATCGAACAGATCCTGCGGGATCCCGTTGATGGCAGCGAGTAGGAAGATCCCGACGAACGAGCCGCCCCGCCAGACGTTGAAGGCGACGAGACTGAGGAACCCCCACGCGCCCACGCCCAACGGCCGTTCAATGAAGTAGCGGAGATTCCCCATGGTTTCGGAGTAGGCGGTGTGCAAAGCCGGCGTGAAGAACCACCACCAGGCCACCGCCCCCAGGCCGCCCGGATACGCCCACGGCAGGAACGCTGCGATGAAAACTATGGGCCGCCCGGGGAACGGCCGGGCCAGTAGCAACGCCATTCCGATGCCGACGGCCATCTTGAGCACTGCGGTGAGGACCAGATACCCGAGCGTGTCTGCGGTGGCCCGCCAGAACTCGGGATCGCGAACGATTGCGGCGTAGTTGCCCAGGCCGACAAATCGCGCAGACGTCTGCAGCATGGCGAAGTCCGTCAGGCTGAGCCAGAAATGCCAGACGAGCGGGTAGGCCAACACGCCGAACACGAGGATGACTGCGGGGGCAAGCAGTAGGTAGCCGATCCTCTTCTCCCGCGTCCCGGCGGCGGGGCGGTGGGGACTCAGGATCCGAGCCGCCTCGTCGGAACCCGGCACCACTGCAGCGTGCGCCATCGGCGCTGTCTTCGCGCGGAGCCCGCGAAACTCCTCGCCGCCGCGCGCTCCATGGGTTCAGCGCTGGCGGTGCTGCATTCGGGGCGTCCGGCCCTTGGGAGGGTATCTGGGGTATCTGGGTTCCCCGGGCGCCTTGGCGTCCCGAAACTTCGGTCACGATTCGAGGTTTTGACACTTCCAGGGCATCGTGGAGGTCGTTCCCGAGAGGCGGGTCGGCGCTGGTACCCGGCGCGCAACGGAACGAGCACGTCCACGAAAGCAAGGCTCATTTCCAAATTTTGCAGCGAGAGTGCCCAGGCGTGCGCTACGCTGACTTGGGTGGGCTCCAATACGCAAAGCTAAGGTAGGCGGCCGGACGTTCGCATCTCGCTTTTCTTGAACCGCCGACTCGCTTGTCGCCGATTACTAGAAGCGATGCGCGCCCCCGAATGACGAATGCTCGTTTGTCTATCCTTTGCGCAACGAGGTCATATCCCCGGATATCGAAAAGTACGGAAGATAGAAGATTCACCTGTGGCTATCCCACGAATGAGCCATTTGCGGCTCGTACTGGAACGACATCTCGTGCGGTTCCCCGTACTGTTCGTTTGGGCACTCGCCCGTGTGCGTCATGGTCCGAAAAGCCCGCATCGGGACCCCGGTGGCGTAGTTGTCACGTTGAACCTAGTCGAATAACACCCAGGTAATGGCGATAACTGCGCCGATCACGATGAGGTTCAAGATGTTCACCGAGCACCACCCCTTCGCGGAATGAAAAGTGTCGCACTCGGCGCCGACAATGTAGAGGCCATATCTCAGGAACCGGAATCTCAGGCCAGACCGTATTGCCTTGGCCATCGCCGAGTCCACTGCAGCAACTGTATCAATCCTCCCACAAGCCAGAGGATTGGGCTATGAACGGTTTCACTTCCCCCATGTGATTGAAATCCGTGCCTCGGGGGCGACGGTGGAGCACCGTCATCAGCGACATATGCGGTGAGGGTCCCGCCTCGGGGGAGGGCTTCTCGGAATACTCCTAGGGCCGGGTCTCCTTAAGCGGTCACCGCCCTGCGAATGCCCTGGTCAGCCCATCGGCCATTCCCACGACGGGGGCCTTCGCCTGGACTGTTACAAGAATGCAGATCTCGGGATTTTGTTGTGGGGTGGGATCAACTCCGACTTAATTTGGGCGGTGGCCGATCGATCTCGACTCGAGATGCCGTCGCGTCGTTGTCCTTAAAGGACATGCCGCTGATCTCGGACTCGAAGTTAAAGGAGCCGGCAGCGGTGGGCGTGGCGACCTAAAGTCGCGCTGAGCCAGGCAGGCGGGGAGGGTTACCCTGGGGTATCGCATCCCCCACGGGCCACGACTTCTTCGCACGGGGACGCAGCGAAGATCTCCACCGTGCCAGCCTGGGCGAAGGGCTGCATGAAACGTTCCACGCTTTTCCGATCGGGCCCGCCGACGATCATGTAGAGTGTGTGGGCGTTGTTGATGACGGCCTCAGCCTGAATGATGAGGCCGTAGTTCTTGGCATTTGACGCAGACAAGTGCTTAAGCAGCATTTGTGACATTTGGGGGTTCCGGGCTGGGCACCGATTGGCGTCATGGTGGTGCTGGACTACGAACAGGCCCATGCGAAATCGCCTCCCTTCGCGCGCACAGATTTCGGCGGTCCAATGCTTGTCCTTGGACCACGCCCCTTTTGAGGTTCTCTTGCACGAACCCCTCCGACCACTCTAGAAGATCCTCGAAGGCCTGGGCGGTCAATAGCGAATGTTCGTTCGTCTACCCTTTGGCCGATGCCCCAATCCGTCCGTAAGAGAGTGGGTTCGGTATGATCTTTGCCGAAAGAAAGATCGGTCTCCTCCAAGCCTGACCGCGATTGAGAGATCTTTAAAGATCAGCGGAAGTGGCGGTCCAACTCAGAGGCGTAGCGCCGACCGAGAGTTCCCGAGATCTGGCGGAGCCAGTCGGAGAAACGTGTCCGCCCGAGCGGAGAGCTCTCGGAGATCAGCAGTTCCGACATCAAACCGGTGATTTCATCTGAAGTGAGTACCACATCGCGCATTACGGCCCCCGCGAGGCGAAGGAATCCCCGGACGATGGTGGGAGGGAGATGGATGATCCGCGCCCGGCTGCCGATGTTGGCGGCGATGAGCCGCACGAATTCTTCGAATGAAAAGGTCTCGGGGCCTACGACGTCTTCGACCAGGCGGTCGCGGTGGGAAGCGGCGGCGATGGCGATCTCGGCAAGGTCCTCCGCAAAGACACACTGCAGCCGATACTGGCCATCGCCCATAGCGGTGAAGACTGGAAAACGTCTCAGGAACCATGCGATGTTATTGATGAGGATGTCCCCCGGGCCAAAGATCAGTGGTGGCCGGAGGATCGCGTACGACAATCCGGAGGTCTTGATCGCTTCTTCAACGAGGCCCTTCCCCCGGTAGTATGGGAGGGGCGAGCCTTCCGAAGCGTTGGTGACGCTGACGTGCACGATCCGGGGGACCCCCGCCGCCTCGCAAGCCCGGAGGAGCGTCCGGGTGTTCGCGACCGCCGTCTCAAACGTCGTCCGCCCGCGCACGAAACGCACCCCGTAGGTGTTATAGAGAACGGCTGCCCCTTCCAGGGCCCTCGCCAGTGCGTCTGGCTTGTCGAAATTGTAGGGGGCAACGCTGACAAGATCCCCATAGGGGTTCGGGCGGGCGGGGTTCCGCGTCAAGGTTCTGACGCACCCCCATCGCCAGGAGGCGGCGGGTAATGAACGATGCCGTAAAGCCGAACGCTCCCGTTACCACGTGATCAGCGGTCAAGGGGGCGCCCTGAGGATCGAGAGGGAATCAATGCAGGGGTCCACGCAGCACCGTTGCGGGTCCAACCACCGCCGCGAGGTGCTCTTCTGGACAAATTTCTTCCTGTGGAGTTGACGCACCATCGCCAGGACGAGGGCACCCGGTGTTCCGCTCTCATTGACTACGGCCAACGCATCCCCCGTGCAATTGATGGACTCCGGCCAGGTCCTTGGTTCGGCGCGGGAATCGCCCGGCAGTCTCGCTTGGCGGCAAGAAACCTGCCCCTCATTCGACAGGGCGCGCCTCGGCGCCTGCGGCTGGGTGGCGCGGACATCTTTAGGTGCCACCCGTGACCGTGGGGTGCCACCCCGCACCCATGTGGTTCGAGGAGGTGTCCGCCCGCGGGATGGCGGTTGACGTGGGGACTGCGGCCTGAGAGATCGGCCGCAAGAGCGGATCATTTCGGGTACGGGTCCTCGAAGGGAGGGCGGTTCGTCGAAGCCGTGGGGGGGCCGGGACCCAACGGGCGGAACCTTTCCGTGGAAAGGTGGTGCGTGTATACTGGCCCAGCCGGACACCACACCGGCAACTTTAGGGTCACGATTGGTACCGATGGCGTGCGTACGGGGGAGGCCGGGAGTGTTGTTCATGGTGATCGAACGCTTCAAGAACCGCGACGCCAAGGCGGTCTATCGTCGGTTTCGAGATCAGGGACGTGGTGCCCCCGTTGGGCTGCGATACGTGAATAGCTGGATTGCGGCCAATTTGGACCGATGTTTCCAAGTGATGGAATGCGATGATGTACGCCTCTTGCAGCAGTGGGTCGCATCATGGAGCGACTTAATCGAGTTCGAGATCGTGCCGGTGGGGCTGTCGTCGCAGACACGGGAGGCGATTGAGCCGCTGCTCTGAAATTGGCACCATCGTTGCCATTGGAGCCGCGGCTCCTCTCGATCGGTCAGAGCGCAATCCCCAGCCATCGTGCGCGTCTCCAACGATTTCACGTCCGTCGGCCGCGACACAACGCCGGCAGATGGCCGCCGCACACGGGGGGAGCCGGGCACACACGGGCGCCTCCACGGATGGTGACTGGGCGATGGTATCGAAGGTGATGGCCACTGGATACGCCGGTGGATCGTTCGCCTCGGAGGGCTCGAAACGCTGCTGAGGTCTGCACTTCGAACATCCGCCGGCATTGGGAATCGAGGCACGGCGCCTCGGATGTTTCCAGGCGGACCATCCTCCCCCCGAGGTGCCCAGGGAACGCCGGGAGAGCCCGGTGACCTTCTCCTGTGGTCCCCCCCCCTCCACGAAAGGATCCTTCGTGCGGCCCTGCAGCGCGGTTTCTGTGATCTGTAGCGACCTGCTGCTGTCGAGCAGGCCGGTGTACGCTTGCATTGCGCCGGGCTGGAGTGGAAGGACTCACATCTCATGGAGCCGTATCTCGGCGTAGGAGACGCCGAAATCCTACCCAATGGGCGGGGTAGTCTGAAGGATTGCGGGATGCGGCGGAGGTCGCACATGCGAGGGGAGTGGCACAGGGACATCCCGGCGGGGCTGCGTCTCCGTCGGGAGGTCATTGGCATCTTCGTGATCATTGGGCTTGTCGCATGGGCTTCCGCCGGAGCTGGTGCCGCCCGTGTGAAGGTCAGCGGGATTACGAGCCACGATGCCGGCACCGAGATCCAGGTGACGATTGCGGCGTCAGGCCCGATCGGCTACCAGCTGCGCCATATTCAACCGAGCTGGATTGTCCTTGACATCCCCAACGTGGACCTCGGTATGCCTGCGGGCAACCTCTCGTTGGCCAGGGGACCGCTGCAAAAGGTCCGCGTTGGCCAGCCCACAGCCAATGTCGTGCGTGTTGTGTTGGAGCTCACCCGACCCGTAGAATTTCTCATCTCGACCGCACCCGATCAGAAGACAATTGTGGTGAGCATTCCCATTGGATTGGCGGGAGGTGCACAGGGTGGAGGCGACTTCGTCCCATCGGTGCCAAAACAGGAACCCGCGGCGCAGCGCACGGCCCCCAGAGGTGCACAGGGTGGAGGTGACCTTGTCCCAGCGGTGCCAAAGCAGGAAGCGGTGCGGGCTGTGGCCCCCATCTGGGATATCATTCCTGGCAAAAACATTGGTCCGATCAAATTGGGGATGGATTTTGCTGAAGCCTCGAAGATTCTTGGGCCGCAGGTCAGCTCCCGTGAACTTCCCAACGGCAACGTCATCCACCGCTGGTTTTCGCCACCCAAAAACGCTGGACTCGGCGTCCTGACCACAAAGCTCGGCCGGGTCATCAGAATTTGGGCGCTCAACGATCGCCAATACACGATGCGGGGACGCATCCATGCTGGGAGCACCGAAGCCGAGGTGCGCGCGGTTTTGGGGAACCCCACAAACATGGTCGTCAATTCTTCGGCAGGAGACAAAACGCTGCGGTACGATTCTTTGGGGCTGTGGATTGGCATCCAACTCGATAAGCGGTTCACTTTTTTTAATCAGGTCTATGAAATCGTCGTGATGTAGTCCGCGGCGCTCGTACTCTTCCGGGTAACTCTCGAGGAATGAGCCCATCCCGAAGAGGTTAACCTTGGCGCTTTCACCACAGCGGATCACTCCGCTCGTTCTATCAGGGTAAGGGAAGGGCCGGGTGGCTGACGATAGACCCCTGGGGGGCCGGGGATAGCCCTTAGCCGGTCGGATGGGACCTTGCACGGTAGGGAAATCCGTCTCAGAGTCGATACCGCCGGCTTCCGCAGTGTCCTAATCTGGAAATACTGGAGGACGAGGGCGGTTCGAACGAGCCGGGAGGCATGGGTTGGGCTACACGTCACTCGCGGCGCGGATAGACCGCACCGCGTCGGCACGACGCCGCGACCCGAACGGCAAAGAGCTGTTCGCTCGGGCGGTGCCCGGCGCACAACCGATCCTGTGCGCGTTTCTGCTGGTTGCCGGGCGCCTTCTGGAGCAGGCCGTGCCCACCGCCGCGGTCGCGTCGTACGGCCTCGCCTACCTCGCCGACGGGTCTGGCAGCGCCGTTGTGGCGTGGGGGGCCTTGCAACAGGTCGCGTCGATATCAACTTCCTTATGCTGCTGGCGGCACTCGGTGCTACCTATCTCGGCGCTTGGACAGAGGGTGGAATCCTGCTCGTCTTCTTCTCGTCCAGTAACCGCTGGAGTTCTACGTCATGGGGCGGGCCCGCCGAGCCATCCGAGCGCTCATGTCCCTGCACGAAGCGCTCGTCCGGCAGGACGGCCAGGAAGTCACCGTTCCCGCCCATACCCTCCGGGTCGGGGACCTTGTGATCGTACGACCGGCGGAACGACTTCCCGCCGACGGGGTCGTCGCGCACGGAAGGTCGAGCGTGGACCAATCGCCGATCACGGGGGAATCGATTCCCGTGGACGGCACGGTCGGGTCGCCGGTGTTCGCGGGTACGATCAACCAGCGCGGCAGTTTGGACATTCGGGTGACCAAGAATCCGAAGGGCGCGTCATTGACCGGTTCGGCCAGGGTGCACGCGGCGGGGGTCATCTTGGGTTCCGGGGCGACCTACGCCGTGCTAGCGGGTCATGGCCTTCAGGGTGCCGCCGCGTTTTACAAGGCCATCACCTTGCTGGTGGTGGCATCGCGGTGCGCGGTCGTGATTTCAACCCCGGTCACGGTCCTTTCGGCGATCGCGAACGCGGCTCGGCGGGGCCGCTCTTCAAGGGCGGCGCGTATCTCGAGAGGTTGG
This sequence comes from bacterium, assembly GCA_035279545.1. GTDB lineage: Bacteria > Sysuimicrobiota > Sysuimicrobiia > Sysuimicrobiales > Segetimicrobiaceae > Segetimicrobium. The sequence continues at coordinate 11,384 of DATEHM010000218.1, forward strand.
CCAGCGTCGATACCGTCGTGTTCGACAAGACCGGCACGCTGACCCACGGGCGTCCTACCGTTGTCGATGTGGTGGCATTCGGTGGCAGCGCCGGCGCGGTCCTCGAGGCCGCTGCCGCGCTCGAGCAGCGCTCCGAACACGCGCTTGCCGACGCGGTGGTCGACGCGTGCCGTGCCCGCGGAATTACCCCGGCTGCGCCGGAAACCTTCGAAGCCGTGACGGGTCGCGGTGTTCGGGGGATGTGTCAGCCGGGTGCTCGTGTTGTGACGGCTCGCCGTCGTACCGCCAGGTCAACATCCTGTGCCGTTACGGGCGCTCCACTCACACGTCAGGATCGCGAAGAGTGTTGAGCTGCACACCGATCCCGACACGGGCCTGCTGATGCCTGACGGTCCGAGATCGTGGGGGGCAGCGGCTCGTATCCGGTCTCGGGTCACGCGCGTGAATCAGGTTGTGCCTAAACTGTGACCGAGCCATCTCACTCGAAGCGATGAACTGTTCGAAATTGCGTTGTGTCGAACGCGGCCAAAGCGTTATTTAAGGAGTTTGGCGGAGGGGGTGGGATTCGAACCCACGGACCCCGGTTAAAGGGTCACGGTTTAGCAAACCGTTGCCTTGGACCGCTCGGCCACCCCTCCGGTGTCCAGTGTATCCAGCAGGCCTCCAATTGACAAGGAGAATTCACGCCGGCACGCCGTAATGTTGCGGGCCCCCTCGTGTCCGCCTAGAATGGGGAAGAGGGTATTGTGCGGATGACCGTTTCTGCTGTTTCGAAGGGGGCGTATGGGGAACCGGCTGGCTTTGTTCGGACTCGTCTGTGCTCTGCTGCTTCTGCCCATCGCGGGGTCGACCGCAGAGCCGGCGCCGGGGAGCTTCGTCATGGCGGTCGGCGACAACCCCGACAACCTGAATCCGTATTTGCACAGCTTGGCGGCGAGCGGCGCGGTCTACCGCTTCGTGTTCGACAGCCTGTACACGGTGAATCTCCACGGGGAGTGGGTGCCGGACCTCGCGACCGGCTATTCGGTCAGCCCGGACGGGCTCAACTGGGCGTTCAAGCTTCGGCCTGGAGTTCGTTGGTCAGATGGTGCGCCGTTCACGTCTACCGATGTGAAGTTTACCTGGCAGCTCGCGATCAACAAGGACGTCCACGTCACCTATGCCACCGGGTTCGACAAGCTTGCATCGGTTGAGACCCCGGGTCCCCTGACCGTCGTCTTCCACCTTAAGCTGCCCTACGCTCCGTTTCGCGATCAGGTGATGGGATCGGCGATCGTTCCCCAGCATATCCTGGGGCCCCTGTCGGGAGACCAGATCAATCGATCATCGTTCAATCAGGCGCCCATCGGGACCGGGCCGTTCTCTGTGACCGAGTTCGTCACCGATGATCACATCACCCTGACCGCTAACCCCCATTACTGGGGGAAGAAGCCCAGGCTGCGGCACCTCATCGTCCGGATTGTCCCGGACCAAAACACACAGGTCAACCTGTTGAAGGCCGGGGAGCTCAATCTGCTGAGCGTGCCGGCCGCGCGCCTTGCCGAGCTGAAGCGCGCTCCGAACCTGGTGATCAAGCGCTATCTGACCGCGACCTATGCGCTCGTGCAGCTTGACGAATACGAGTTCCTTCGCGACGTGTCGGTCCGCCAGGCACTCGACTACGTGACGCCCAAGGACTCGATCATCCGAAACATCATGAAAGGGCAAGCCGAACCGGTCGTGAGCGACATGGTCCCCAACGGATCGTTTGCGAACACGCGCCTCCACCCTCGCCCATACGATCCGGGCCGAGCGCGGCGATTGTTGATCGGGGCCGGCTTCGCGACCGGCCCCGGCGGCTACCTGTATAAGGGTGGGAAGCGGCTCGAGGTGCCCCTTTGGACGGTCTCGGGACGTGCCAATTTTGTCCAAACCATGGAGCTGATTGCCCAGTCCTGGCGGGCGATCGGTGTGTATACGGAGGCCCACGCCGTCAGCGCCGCGGCGCTCTTTGGCCAAAACGGCCCCCAGTGGAACGGGAAGGACGAGGCGCTAATCTTTACCTGGGGGCAAGGCGTGTTCCCGGAGAACAAGATCAACTGGCACTCCAGTTTCATTCCCAAGGACGCCAACGCCCCAGGCGAAGACGACGAACGGTACAACAACCCGGACATGGACCGTCTCCTCGAGGAGGCCGACCGCACGGTGGACGAGGTCAAGCGGCACGCCATCTATGCCCGGATCCAAGAGCTCGAGTTCCGCGACGTGCCGGTGATCTTTCTCTATTGGTTGGTCGACAACCAGGCGCTTACGAGCAACGTGCAGGGCTACGACGTCTCGACGTTCAACACGACACCGCCCGAGGAGTGGAGCACGCGTTAACGCCGGCCGTGACTGACGTCTCCGCCACGGCGTCCGCGACTTGGTCTCCTGGGGCCGGTCGGCCGAGCGCCGAGCCGGGGGATGTGTCCATAGCAAAGCACCGCGAGCGCGGGAGAGGAGGCCGATGAGCGCCTACGTGGCCAAGCGCGCGGTCCAGGCCGGGGTGCTGTTGTTCCTGGTCTCTCTCGTCGGTTACGCCATCATGAGCCTGGCCCCCGGCGGGCCCCTGGCAGTCTACCTCCACAACCCCCAGGTGACCCCGGACAAGATCGACCTCCTCCGCCGGCAGCTTGGGCTGGACCAACCATGGTTTCTACGGTATGGACTGTGGCTGGGCGGGCTCCTGAGGGGCCACTGGGGGTACTCGTACTACACGGGGCGGCCGATCCTCGCGATGATCGGCGAGCGGCTCCCGGCGACGATCACGTTGATGCTCAGCGCGTTCGTCCTGGCCCTCGTCCTTTCGTTTCCCCTTGGGATCATCGCGGCCACGCACAAGTACTCCTGGGGCGATACGTTCCTGTCGTTCGGATCCTTCTTCGTATGGGCAATGCCCACATTCTGGTTTGGGCTGATGCTGCAGATGACGTTCGCCGTGCGATGGCGTCTTCTGCCCGTCGCCGGCATGCACGACATCGGAAACGGCTCGGGTCTCGATCTGCTGCGCCATCTCGCGATGCCCGCGGTGGTGCTGGGCGTGGGCTCGGTCGCCAGTTGGAGCCGGTATCTGCGTAGTGCGATGCTCGAGGTTTGGGGGCAGGACTACGTGCGGACCGCCTTCGCAAAGGGCCTGCCGTGGCGCCGTGTGGTGAACCGGCACGTCCTGCGGAACTCGCTCATCCCGATCGTCACCATCATGGGACTGGACCTCCACGTGCTGTTTAGCGGGGCCGTCATCACCGAATCTATTTTCGGGTGGCCCGGGATGGGGCGACTGTTTCTCTCCGCGCTCAACAACCGGGATTACCCGCTTCAGATGGCCGGGCTGATGATCAGCGCCGCTCTCCTCATTCTGGGGAACCTGCTTGCGGATCTCACCTACGCGGCCTTGGATCCGCGGATCCGGTACCAGTAGATGGGGGCACATTCGCTCGCGTCCGTTGGCCCGTCGGGGGTCCCGCGCGGGGTGGGGCTGCGGGCCATGGCGTGGAGGCGGTTCCGCCGCCATCGGGTGGCACTCGGCGGCCTGGCCGTGCTGGCGCTGGTCGTCGCCAGCGCGATCTTCGCCCCGGCGCTCACGTCGTTTAGTCCGACGGCGCTCGATCCCGACCACAGCTTGACCCCGCCGAGCCGCCAGCACCTGCTGGGTACCGACGATCTCGGCCGCGACGAATTTGCGCGGGTCATCTACGGCGGTCGGATCAGCCTGCTCGTGGGCTTGACCGCGATGTTGATGGGAAGCGCCATCGGGGTGGTGATGGGCTCGGTCGCGGGCTACATGGGGGGCTGGGTGGATACTGCAGTGATGCGGTTTGTGGATCTCATGCTGAGCTTCCCGGCTATCTTTCTCTTGCTCATCCTCATCAACTGGACGGGCGGTCGGGCCCCGGTGCTGATGATGATTACGTATCTGGGGCTCTTCGGATGGACGGGACTTGCCCGGATCGTTCGCGCCGAGTATCTGGCCCTCCGGGCGAGGGAGTTTGTCGAGGAAGCTCGGGCGATGGGGGCGGGTGCCCGCCGGATCATCTTCCGGCACATCCTGCCCAACGCGATGGCACCCATCTTGGTGCAGGCGGCGTTCGCGGTGGCGGGGGCGATTCTGGCCGAGGCGGCGTTAGACTTCCTGGGCTTCGGACTGCCGCCGGACATTCCCACCTGGGGGAATCTGCTGACTCAGGCGGAGGACTATATTGCGAGCAACCCGGTCCTGGCAGTGGCTCCGGGCGTCGTCATCACGCTGACTGTGGTCGCGGTCTTCTTTGTCGGCGACGCGCTGCGAGATGCCCTCGACGTCCGCACCCGCTGAAGTGACTTAGGGCTGCTCCTGGAAAATCTCCTTGTAGTGGCCTTGCCCAAAGACGAAGATCACCGAAACCCGCCCGCCGAGCGCCCCGGTCTTGTCGACAACAAAGGCGACCCCGAGTGCATTGTAGACAAGCGTGTCATCGTCCTGGTGGCTATCGACGCTCTCTTCCTTCCCGTAGGCCGAGCGCACCGTGTCCATCTCAGTGCCCGCGGTCACGCCCTTTTCGGTCTGGTACCCGTCGTCATAGGACACGGCGAGCGCGGCGACCTTCTTCGTGCCAATGTCCACAATCACGCCAATGCGCTTCAGCGGCCAGTAATACCCGCGAAAAGCCCCTCCGGGGAGGTCCTCTTCGGAATGCAACGGCCCAAGGCTGCCAATGATGGGATCGAGATCTTGGCCAATCGAGAGGCCGCCAAGAGCTTTTCCTGGCACGATGCCCTGGGGCTGCGCCTGCGCCGGCGCGACCACGCTCATCACCGCGATCGTGGTGAGTGCCATCACATACCCAAAGATCCGCTGCATCTGGTCCGCCTCCTATGGGTCCCCGCCGTCTCATCCCCGGCGGCACGCGACGCGGTGTGTGAATCCATTATGCCCTAGTATACCCGTTTGTGCTCCAGTCTGCCCCGTCAGGTTCGCTGCGGTTTGCGGCGGATTCTTTACAATGTGTTTGGGGCCGCTCGGAGCCCCCGAGAATCCATCGATAGGAGTGAACGGGAAGATTTCATCTTCACTTCCCCAGCGCTCGGGGAGCCTTTTTTGTTCCCGTGAATGCGCCTGTCATCCAGCCGGGCACTTGCCCGTTGCGGCCCGAGTTGTCATACGAGAGCGACGGGGTCGCCAAAAGGACCGGGGCGATGGGAAACGCGGGCAGGTGGTGCGACCTGCGGTCGAGTGCGCCGCGTCAAGTACCGTTGGTGTGACGCCGGCGGATGAGATGGGTGGAACAACCCCACACCGGTGGCGAACTGATGACGTCGTCGCAGAAAGCTCAGGTCGGGGCCGAACGAGATGGCGTCACTGGAGCGCCGTAAACGGGGTGAGCGCGGCCGGCGAGATGACGTAAGCGGTGAGGCCTGCCCGGCGCCGGATCAGGCGGTCGTCTGGGCGATCGGGTTGGCGCCCTCAACAAGTCTGGGGGAACGCTCCCGCGCCACCAGGCTTGATTGGCTCATCGCTCTCAGAGCCGGCTGTTCCACTCCTCGGCGGCCCAGGAGAGGGCCTGCTGAGCCGTCATGCGGCCATAGAACGCGTTCTCCACCGCATCGCGGAAAATGCGGAAGAGCTCATCGCTGTGGGGCGTGACAATAGTGAGGTCCCGCGCAATCTCGAGCTCCCGTGCGGCGATCGCGCGGGCGCGGTCATCGGGAGTGGTCCCGGCCCGGGTGAAGTACGGGTCGGCGGCGGCGGCCCGGGTGGAGGGAAAGGCCACGACGATATGGGAGA
>DATEHM010000219.1:0-16749 GCA_035279545.1 bacterium
CCAGCGTCTCAGCGCCAAGCGGCTTCCGCATGGACATCGGCCCGCCAGGATGCCCCAGGATCGATGCGCTGACCCCGGCCCGTCCCCGAATACCCTCCCGCCGAACGGGGATGAGCAGCCATGTCCTCAGCCACGGATCCCCGCACCCGATCACCCGTGGCGACGGCCGCTGCTGGCCGCTGCTCGGCGAAAGCAGTTCCAAAAGGTGCTCGGGAAGGGCCGCCGCGAGCGGATGGTCTACTTGGCGACCGACGCCGAGGCGGCGTTGCTCGATTGGCTCGCGGTCCGTCCGACGGGACCTCATGACCTCGTCTTCACCAATCGGTTTGGCCGGCCCATTACCATTACGGGCATCCAGCTCCAGATCACCGGGTATGACCGCCGGCTCGGGCTGCGGGTATCATGCCACCAGCTGCGGCACACCTTCGCGCGCCAGTTGATCGAGGTCGGGACGCCGGTCACCACGGTGCAACGGCTGTTAGGACACGGGAGCCTGCGCGCGACGCAGCGGTACCTGTCGCTGGCCGATCCGATTGTGCACCGCGACTACGACACCGCCATGACGCGCCTGCTGGCCGAGGTGCAGGCAGGATGAGTACACTCGTGCTCTCAACGCCCGCTGTGGATGCGCGCGGACGACTGCGGCGGACAGTCGCGCCCGCGCCGGAGACGTGGCCTGCGGGCAATGTCGAGCTCTACCGGGCGTTCTTGCGCTGGCTCGATCCGACCGGAGTGCCGGCAGCACGGGCGCGGACGGTGCTCGTGGCCGTCCGCCATCTGCTGGCCGTGCTGCCGTCCCCGGGACTTCCTGACGCGCTCTCGGCCGGTCGCGCGGCCCTCCTGACCGACTATGCGCGTCGCGGGGCAGCGCGGGGCACCCTGCAACAGTACGGCAACCAGTGCCGGCGGTCCCGGCGCCGTATTTCGCCCCGCTGCCCGGCTGGATGCACCCGCGGCTGCTCGAGTACATCACCATCCACAGTCGAGGGTGGCGGCCGGAAAGTCGCCGGCGCCGGGTCCATGCGCTGGCGGCGCAACTCGCCCGGGTGTTCGGGAGCCTCCATCGGCTCGCGCCAATGGCCGCCTGGCGCGATTTGACGCGCATGACGATCGAGATGTGGATCGACCAGCGCCTCGCCCTGGGCCGCAAACCCCGCACTGTGAGCAGTGAAGTCATGCTGGTCCGGAGTCTGTACGCCTTTCTGGTCGAGGGGGAGGAGGTCGGTCAGTCCCCGCTGCAGCGGCCGTTGGCGATTCGCCTCCCCGATACGCTGCCACGCTTCATCCCTGATGATGTCCTGGCACGACTCACGGCGCAACGGATCGCGGCCGTCAAGGCGGCGCGGACGATGCACTACAGCCGCCAGGCACGCTTGGATCTGGCGGCCTTCTATTGACTCGTGGATTCCGGCCTCCGCTGTGGAGAGCTCGTGGAGCTGCGGGTGGAAGACGCGGATCTGATCGACCGCCGCCTCTGCGTGCGCCATGCGAAGCTCCAACGGGATCGTCTCGTCTACCTCAGCCCACGGACGATTACCGCGCTGCGCGCGTACCTCGCGGTGCGGGAGACGGCCGGCACGGATCATCTCCTCGTCCAACGGGGCAGCCCGCTGACAACGGCGTGTATCGGCCACCGGCTCCAGCGATGGGGACAGGCCCTCGTCATCCGGCTCAGCCCGCACCGCCTGCGGCATACGTATGCGACCCGGCTCCTTAATGCAGGGATGCCTGTCGCCTCCCTGCAAAAGACCCTCGGACATCGCTCGCTCGACAAAACGGTGCTGTATGCGCGGATCGCCGATCCGGTCGTCGAAAGGGATTATTACCGTGCTCTCGCCGCGCTCGAAGCGAAGGGCGAGGCGTCTGGAGAGGGTCTGATGGCCGAGTCCGTCCGCCGACAGCTCCTCCGCCTCGTCGACCAGCTCCTGTCCACGCCGCTGCCGCCCGAGGAACGCGAGACTTTGCTGCGACAGATGCGCCATCTGCTTGGACCACCATCGACCGAGGATAGCCCTGGCGACCAGCCGGGGCCGAAGACGGAATGATCTCCTATCCCTACGCCTCGCCCATGCACCTGGGGCAACTTAATGTAAGGGGACAGGATCACTGATCTACGACATGAAATGCGCGAACGACACCCAAGAAGCGTTCCGGAAGTGGCGTCTCGATCGGCGGCGGGGGGAGCGAGACGTGCGGCGCTCCCGGCCGGATCAGGCCGCGCCGGCCGGGTCCGGGCGTGGGGACCGAATCAGCAGGATCGGCCGGGGAAATTTGGCCATCACCCGCGATGCGACGCTCCCGGAAAACACGGCATCGATCCCCGCTCGGCCGTGCGTGGCCATCACGATCAACTCCGCGCCGAGGCGGGCGGCCTCTTCCAACACCCCTTGCGCCGGCTCCCCCCGACTCACGGTGGCCACGACGCGCAGCCCCGTCGATCGGAGGCGCGAGGCGAGGGCTTCGATGTGGCGTTTGGCCTCGGCCTCCTCCAGATCCAGCGAGGCCGCGGCGGCCGTCGGCACGAGCCGGGCGGCGCTGGCCCGCTCGCCGGAGATCGTCGCCAGGGTGGGCACCACCCGCAGGAGGTGGACCTCGGCGCCGTAGCGCTGGACCAAGATCTGCGAAACCGGCAGGGCGGCCTCCGACGCGGGGCTGGCGTCGAGAGGGACCAGGACCCGTCTGAGGTCGAACGTCCCCGGGTCGCCCGGGGTCGGTCCCCCCGGGGGACGGATCAGGAGCACCGGCCGGGTGCCGCCGCGCAGCACCTGCTGGGCCACGCTGCCGAACAGCACCCGCCGGGCGCCTCCGCCGCCGTGTGTGGAAAGGACGATCAGGTCCGCGCCCAGGTCGGCCGCGTGGTCGATGATGCTCTTGGCCACATCGCCTTCCTCGTTGGGGTGAACGTGGCGGCCCACCATCGCCCCGGGGACCCCGATCCGGGAGGCCACCTCGGCCAGGTACGCCTCGGCCTCACCCGCCACGGTCAGATGGCGGTCGCCGTGGACCGTGGGGGGCGCGGCACGTTCCATGACGTGCAGGAGGGTGAGCTCCGCCTGAAGCCGGGTGGCCAGAGATCCCGCGACCGGCAGGACGCACTCGGCGAGTCGCGACCCGTCCAGTGGGACCAGCAGGCGCTTGAGGACGGGCCCCCCGCTAGAGGCGATGGCGCTCATCACGCTTACCGATTCGGCGTGCGGGGAGCGCGGTCCCCTCCCGCTCATCCGCCACGGACGGCCAGAATGATCAAGAACGCGTTGAGGACGACGATGAGGCCGGCGATCGCCGCGGCGACGGCGGTCGTCAGCGGGGCGTTCGCCAGGGAGCCCATCAGGTCGCGCCTTCGGGTGAAAACGACGAGCGGGACGATGGCAAACGGCAGCCCGAAGCTCAGCACCACCTGGCTGATGACCAGCGTCCGCGTCGGGTCCAGCCCGAGGGAGATGACCAGGATGGCCGGCGCCATCGTCACCAGCCGCCGCACCCACACGGAGACCTGGCGGTGGAGGAAACCCTGCATCACCACCTGACCGGCCATCGTCCCTACCGTGGACGAGGACAACCCCGAAGCCAAAAGCGAAATGGCGAACACGACGCTGCTGGCCCGGCCCAGAAGGGGAGCCAGGGTTCGGTGCGCCTGCTCAATGGTGGCGATCTGGGTCAACCCGTGCACCCAGAAGGTTGACGCGGCCATGATCAGCATCGCCGCGTTCACCAACCCGGCCAGGGTCAGCGCCACGACGACGTCGAGCACCTCGTACCGGAAGAGGCGTCGGGCCTGCTCGGCGTTTTCCGTAACGATCCGGCTCTGCGTCAACGACGAGTGCAGGAAGATCACGTGGGGCATCACCGTCGCCCCAAGGATGCCCACCGCGAGCAGGATGGCCTCCTTGCCCCCCAGCGCGGGATGGAGGATGCTGTGCCCGACGACGGGCCAGCTCGGCCGATCCAGCACGGTCTCGACGAGGTAGGACACCGCAATCACCCCCACCAGGGAGGTGATCACCGCCTCAAGCGGTCGGAACCCCCGGCGCTCCAGCGCGAGGATCACGAGCGTCGTCGCCCCCGTGAGCAGGGCCGCGGGCAGGAGGGGAATGCCGAAGAGGAGATTGAAGCCCAGCGCCGCCCCGAGAAACTCCGCGAGATCGGTGGCCATCGCCACGACCTCCATGAGGCCCCACATGCCCCAGACCATCGGCCGCGGGAGCTCCGCGCGGCAGACCTCGGCGAGGTTCCGGCCGCTGGCGATGCCGAGCTTGGCCGACAGGACCTGCACCAGCATCGCAATGAGGTTGCTGGCCAGCACGACCCAAACGAGCCGGTAGCCGAACTCCGCCCCGCCCTGGATGTTCGTGGCGAAGTTTCCCGGGTCGATGTAGGCGACCGAGGCGATGAACGCCGGGCCCAGAAACGGCAGGAGGCGCGCGACCCCTCGCCGGGTGCTGCGTCCCGAGAGGACGTCGGCCGCAGCCGATACCGTCGCCGCGTCACCGGGGGCGGGCCCGTTCATGGGTGCCTCGGGGAGACGGCCCAACGGATGTAGACCCCTTCGGCGAGTTCACGCGGCAGCGTCAGGGGCCGCCCGCCCAGTTCGACCTGCCAGCCACCCCCGCGGTGGCCCAGCATCTTGATCGCCGCGCCCGGCAGGACGCCGAGCTTTGCCAGCCGGCGGACGAGATCCGGGCTGCGGTCACTGACCCGATCGACAACCCCCGCCTCCCCGACGGGGAGGTGCCGCAAGGTGGGATGGCGGACATCGTGGAGCGTTCCGTCCTTGGCAGGGATCGGATCTCCATGCGGGTCGTGCGTAGGGTTCCCGAGGGACGCGGCGATCCGGGCCTCGACATCCTCCGATAGCACGTGCTCGAGCCGCTCCGCCTCACCGTCCACCTTGTCCAAGCTCACCCCGAGATGCTGGGCCAGGTAGAGCTCCAGCAACCGGTGATGTCGAATCGTCTCCAGAGCGATCCGCTGTCCCGCGGTGGTCAGCCCGAACCCATGGTACGGGGTGTAGGCGGCGAGCCGTAGGCGCGCCAGCCGCTTGATCATACTCGTCGCCGCCGCCGCCGATACCTGCATCCGCGCGGCGATCTCGGAGGTGGAAACGACCCGGCGCTGCTGCTGCAGCTTGTAGATGACCTTGAGGTAGTCCTGCATCACCCCGGTGATCGCACTCACGGCCGGTCCCCCGACTGCAGGAAATGCTAAAGATTATTAACCCTATCTAAAACCCTGTGCACCAGTATACCCGCCGAAGGCGGGCGGGTCAACCCTACCCTGATCATCGTTTGGCAAACGGCCGTCCCGCGGACGCCGCACCGACCCTCATCGCCGGGATTGCGGCGCCGCGGGTACACAGCGCGCTCCCAGGAGGCATGGCGACGAGAAGGGGCGCGCCGCCGCGCACAGAGAAGACGGGTGTATGGAACGGCCCCTCCGCCGGCCCGCCCGGATGCGGCCCGGTCAGACGATCGGCCTCGTCTCCCCGTCCGGGCCGACGTCCGGGACGAGCGCGACCACCCCCGCGCTGCTCGAGGCGGCGCGGGCGCGCCTCGCTCAGGAAGGCTTCCGCACCGTCGTGGCCCCCCACGCGCTGGACGTGCGCGGGTATCTCGCCGGCACCGACGCCGACCGGGCCGCGGATCTTCATGCGATGTTCGCGGACCCGGAGATCCATGCGGTCCTGTGCATCCGCGGGGGCTACGGGGCGATGCGCCTGCTGGATGTGCTGGACTACGAACTGGTGCGCCGTCATCCCAAGGTCTTCGTCGGCTACAGCGACATCACCGCGCTCCATCTCGCCTTCTTGCGCCTGGCGGGCCTGGTGACGTTTCATGGGCCCATGGCCGCCGCGCTCGCCAGGCCCGACGGGCACGACCTCGACCACCTCCTGCGCGCCGTCACCCGCCCGGACCCGCTCGGTCCCCTCGCCAACCCGTCGGGGGGGCCGGAGATCGAGACGCTCGTTCCCGGGGTCGCCGACGGACCGCTGATCGGCGGGAACGTGGCGCTGCTGACCTCGCTCCTCGGCACGCCGTATCTGCCCCGCCTTGCCGGGGCGGTGCTGTTTCTGGAGGACATCCTTGACTCGACCTACCGGCTCGACCGGAGACTCACGGCGCTGCGGCTGGCGGGAGTCCTGCGGGAGGTCGCCGGGATCGTCATCGGCGAGTGCCGCCTGCGTGCCGAGCCCAAGGACCAGGACCTCTCCATCCGGGAGATCCTCGAGGACCTGGTCGTCCCGGCGGGTAAGCCGGCGATCTACGGACTCGCCTGCGGGCACGGCACCGATCACCTCACGCTGCCGGTCGGCGTCCGCGCTCGCCTCGACGCGACCCGAGGCGTCCTCTCGATCGAAGACCGTTGCGTGAGCTGAGCGCGGACCGTTCGCTGTGACGCGGGGCTCGCCCGGCGGGACCGCCGATCCGCCCTGTCGAATCCCCAGAGGCCGGCTTCGCAGCCGCCGTGGAAGGAGCGATTCGTGGTGAGCCAGCCTCCCCGCCCCCGCAAGGCCCTCGCCGCCCTCGACCCGTACGTGCCCGGGCGGTCCGCCGAGGACGTGATGGCACGCTTCGGCCTGGAGCGGGTAAGCAAGCTCGGGAGCAACGAGAATCCGCTCGGGCTGTCGCCGCTCGTTCGCGACGCGCTGACCCAGGCCCTCGACCGGATCCATCATTATCCGGACGGGGAGTGCACCCGACTCCGCGCCCGGCTGGCCGCGCGCCTCGGGCTCGCCCCGGGGCAGTTCCTCTTCGCCAACGGCGTGGACAATGTCCTGACCTGCGTCGGGCTCGCATTCTTCGACCACGGGGATCGGATCGTGACGGGGATCCCCACCTACACGGCGTACGCCAATCTGGCCAAGCTGATGGGCGCCGAGTTCATCGGCGTGCCGCTGCGCGACTGGCGGTTCGACGTCCCGGCAATCTCGCGCGCGGCGCGTGGGGCCAAGGCGGTGATCGTGTGCAACCCGAACAACCCCACGGGCTCGATCCTTCCGACCGACGACATGGCCGCCCTGATGGACCGGGTCGCGCCGGACGTCCTCGTCGTCGTCGACGAGGCGTACGCGGAGTGGGTGGACGATCCGACGTTTCCCGATACGGTGACCCTGCTGCGGCGGCACACGAACATCGTGGTGCTTCGCACGTTCTCGAAGATCTACGGGCTGGCCGGCCTGCGCGTCGGTTGCGCCATCGGGGCGCCGGGGATGATCGAGGCCCTCCAGCGGGTCCGCGAGCCGTTCCCCGTGGATCGACTGGCGCAGGCCGCGGCCGAAGCGGTGCTTGACGACACCGCCTTCCTGCGCGCATCGTTTGAGAACAACCGCGCGGGGAAAGCGGCCCTGGCGAAAGGCTTCACGGCCCTCGGGCTGCGCCACCTCCCGAGCCAGGCCAACTTCATCCTCGTCGATCTGGGGCAGCCAGCCGCGGACGTGGCCCAGCGCCTCCTCGAGCACGGGATGATCATTCGGCCGGGCGCGATGTGGGGGCTGCCAACCTGGGCGCGGGTGACGATCGGCACGCCCGAAGACAACGCCGGGCTCCTGGGGGCGCTCGCCACGGTCCTGCGGGGCTCCTGAGCACAAAGGAGGGAGATGACGATGGCCACCGGCAGTCGCATTAGCGATTTGATCCGCGCGTACGCGGAGGGACCCCGGCTCCTCGAGGCCGCGGTGGCCGGGATCCCCGCCGCCGAACTCCGGTTCACCCCGGGGCCCGAGCATTGGAGCATCCACGAGAATGTCGTCCACGTGGCGGATACCGAACTGGTCGGCGCCGCCCGCATGCGATATGTGATCGCCCGCCCGGGGGCCGTCCTCGTGGATTTTGACCAGGAGACCTGGGCCAGGGCCATGGATTACCGCTCGCAGTCCCTCGAAGGAGCCCTGGCCTTATTCCGGTCGATCCGGGCGATGACCGCGGAGGTCCTCCGGCGCACCCCTGCCGAGGTCTGGGAGCAGGCCGGAGCTCACACGACCGATGGCCCGCAAACGCTGGAATGGCTCGTCGAGCACTTCGCGGATCACGTCCCCTACCATCTGCGGACGATTGCGAAGCGCCGCGCGCAGCACGCCCAGGTGAAGCGGTAACCGGCGGCGGATCGAGGGACCGCCGGCAGCGAGGATCCCCCACGGGGAGCGGACCTCGCCGGCGGTCGGCGCGTTTACACTGCGGCTTCGGGACGCCGCCGATCCTCGCCTCACGCGCCCGCGGCGAAGGATCCCCGCGGGCGGCGGAGTGACCGATCGCCCCACTGGAGCGGCGGGGCGCGTGAAGGAGGGCGGACCCATGGATGCGACGGCGGGACCGGGGTGGCCGCGGGTGGTGCGCGCGCCGCGGGGCACGACGCTCTCCTGCCGCGGATGGCCGCAGGAGGCGGCGCTCCGGATGCTGATGAACAACCTCGACCCGGAAGTGGCCGAGCGACCGCAGGACCTCATCGTCTACGGCGGCACGGGCAAGGCGGCGCGCAACTGGAGCTGCTTCGACGCCCTGCTGCAGGCGCTCAGAACCCTCGGCGACGACCAGACCCTCCTCGTCCAGTCGGGGAAGCCCGTGGGGGTGTTCCGGTCGCACCCCGAGGCGCCGCGCGTCCTGATCAGCAACGCGATGCTGGTCCCCGCCTGGGCGACGTGGGACGAGTTTCGTAGGCTCGAGGCCCTCGGGCTCACCATGTACGGGCAAATGACCGCCGGATCCTGGATCTACATCGGCACGCAGGGCATCGTCCAGGGCACCTACGAGACGTTCGCCGCGGTGGCGCGCCAGCACTTCGGCGGCACGTTGCGCGGCCGCCTTGTCCTCTCCGCCGGGCTCGGAGGGATGGGCGGCGCCCAGCCGCTGGCGATCACCATGAACGAAGGGGTTGGGCTGATCGTGGAAGCCGACCCGGCACGGATCGAGCGCCGGGCGCGGACCGGCTGGGTGGATGAGGCCACCCAGAGCCTGGACGCGGCGCTGCACCTGGCCCAGCAGGCCGTTCGAGAGGGGCGGCCGCGGTCGATCGCGCTGCTCGGCAACGCCGCCGAGGTGTATTGGGAGATCGTCCGGCGCGGGGTCGCCGTGGACGTCGTCACCGACCAGACCGCGGCCCACGACCTCCTTGCCGGCTACCTCCCGGAGGGCCTCTCCGCCGCAGAGGCGTCGGAGCTGCGAGAGCGCGCCCCCGCGGACTACCTCCGCCGGGCCGGGGTGTCGGTGGCCCGGCACGTAGAGGCGATGCTGGAACTCCGTCGCCGCGGCGCCGTGGCGTTCGATTACGGCAACAACATCCGCGCGCAGGCCCACCGGGCCGGCGTGGGTGACGCGTTCGCCTTCCCCGGGTTTGTCCCCGCCTACGTCCGCCCCCTCTTCTGCGAGGGCCGCGGGCCGTTCCGCTGGGTCGCCCTTTCCGGGGATCCGGCGGACATCAAGAAAACGGACGAGCTGGTGCTGCGCCTGTTCCCCGCGGAGGAATCGCTCGCCCGCTGGATCCGCCTCGCCGGCGCGCGCATCCCGTTTCAGGGGCTGCCGGCGCGCGTGTGCTGGCTCGGCTACGGCGAGCGCGCGGCGTTCGGCCTCGCGATCAACGAGATGGTGGCGCGCGGCGAGCTCGCCGCGCCCATCGTCATCGGGCGGGATCACCTGGACGCCGGCTCGGTGGCCTCGCCGTATCGCGAGACCGAGGCGATGGCCGACGGGAGCGACGCGATCGCCGATTGGCCGATCCTCAACGCCCTGCTCAACGCCGTCGGGGGCGCGACCTGGGTCTCCGTCCACCACGGGGGCGGCGTGGGAATCGGCTACTCCGTGCACGCGGGGATGGTGATCGTTGCCGACGGCCAGCCGGGCACCGCGCGCCGGCTGGAGCGGGTCCTGACGACGGACCCGGGGACGGGGATCATCCGCCATGCCGACGCGGGCTACCCGGGCGCCGTCGCAGCCGCCCGCCGCCACGGCCTCCGGCTCCCCATGCCGCCCGCGGCCGGTTAGGGCATCGAGCGCCGGGCGGCGTGGCCAGGCCCGTGCGGTCGGGCGGGCGCTACCCCCGGCCGAGCGCGATCGTGCTTAGCAGCTCAAACAGCACGTTAGCCGCGAGCATGGCGGTCAGGCCGCTGACGTCGTAGGGCGGCGAGACTTCGACGATGTCGAACGCCACAATCTCCAGCCCGGCGAGACCGCGGAGCAGGGCCAGCGCCTGGGCGCTCGTCAGCCCGCCGACCTCCGGAGTGCCTGTCCCCGGTGCAAACGCCGGGTCGACCGAATCGATATCAAACGTGACGTACACCTTATGCCCGCGCACTCGAGCGAGCTGGCCGAGCGCGGCGGCGACGCCCTTTTCGTGTATCTCTTCGGCGCGGATCACGCAGACCCCATGTGTCTCCGCCAACTCGAAGTCGCCCGCCGCATACACCGGACCGCGAATGCCAAACTGGACGGTCGACGCGGGCAGGAACAGCCCTTCTTCGAGCGCCCGCCGAAACGGCGTCCCGTGGAAGTAGCGGTTGCCGAAGTACTGCTCCCACATGTCCTGATGGCTGTCGAAGTGGACCAGGGCGACGGGCCCGTGGCGCCGGGCCACCGCCCTCAGGATGGGCAGTGAGATCGAATGGTCACCCCCGATGCACGCCGGGATCGCGCCGGCGTCGATGACCTCGCCGACGGCGGCTTCGATCCGCCCGTACGTGTCGATGATGTCCAGCGGATTCGGATCCACATCGCCGCAGTCGGCCACCCGCAGCCGCTCGAACGGCGCGGTGCGGAGGACGGGGTGGTACGGACGAATCAGCAAGGAGTGGTTGCGGATCTCCTTCGGCCCGAAGCGGGCGCCCGGCCGGAAGCTCACCCCCCCGTCGAACGGGATGCCGAGGATCGCCACGTCCAGCCCGCGGGGATCCCGGGTGTGGGGGAGCCGCAGGAACGTCGAGAGCTGGGCGTACCGTGGCGACTGGAAGGCGTTCGGGGGTTCAAATCGCGCGGTCATCGTCCGCCCCCACGCCGAAGCCGATGGTCTTCGCGGTCTCCTCACGGATCATGGCCAGCACCCGCCGCTTCGCATTCACGAACTCCTCCGACGTGGTCACCTCGAGCGTCCGCGGACGGGGCAGTGTCAGCGACACCTCGGCCCGGAACCGCCCCGGGCGGGCGGTCATCACGAACACCCGGTCTCCGAGAAACAGCGCCTCATCGATATCGTGCGTGACGAACAAGATCGTCTTGGGGGACTTTTGCCAGATATCGAGGAGCAACTCGCCCATGAACGCGCGGGTCTGGGCGTCCAACGCCCCGAACGGCTCGTCCATCAGGAGCACTTCCGGATCGTTGGCCAGCGCCCGCGCGATCGCCACCCGCTGCATCATCCCGCCGGAGAGCTCCTTCGGATAGGCCCGCTCGAAGCCCATCAGCCCCACCATCTGGATGTAGCGCGCGGTCACCTCGTGACGTTGGGACTCGGAAACGCCCCGCAGCCGGGGGCCGAATTCCACGTTGCCCTGGACGGTCAGCCACGGGAACAGGGTGTAGGACTGGAACACCATTCCGCGGTCCGCGCCGGGATCGGCGACCTCGCGGCCGTCCAGCCAGATCCCACCGGAGGCCGGACGGACGAGCCCGGCGATGAGCCGGAGGAGCGTGCTCTTGCCGCAACCCGACGGGCCGACGATGCTGACGATCTCCCGGTCCTCCACGTCGAGCGAGAGCCGGTCAACCGCCGTCACCTCCCCGCCTCGTCGTGTGCGGTACGTCACCGTGACGTCGCGGACGCGCAGCTTGGGGTCCGCCATGGGACCGCCTCAGGCCTTGGGGGACCAGGGGAGCAAGCGGCGGTGCATCCATTTGAAGGTGAGGTCAAACAACAGCCCCAGCCCGCCGATGACGGCCAGGCCGACGAAGATCCGATCGGTGAACAGCCCGCGCATCGAGTTGAGGATGAGGTATCCGAGCCCGCGGTCGGCGGACACGATCTCAGCCACGATCAGGTACGTCCACGCCCACCCCATGGTGATCCGCAGCGTGTCCATCACCCCCGGCAGCGTCGCCGGCAGGAGGACGCGCGCGACGACCTGGGCCCGTGACGCCCCCAGCGTGTACGAGACATCCAGCTGCTCGTGCGGGACGTGAGCGGCGACGTCCGCCACGAGCAGGACGAGCTGGAAGAACGTGCCGATGAAGATCACCGCGACCTTCTCCGCGGTGCCGATCCCGATGTAGAGGATCAACAACGGGATCATCGCGCTCACCGGCAGGTAGCGGACGAAGTCCACCACCGGCTCGACGAGGGCCTCGATCACCTTGAAGGAGCCCATCAGGATCCCGATCGGCAGTCCCGCAACCACCGCGAGCGCCCACCCCGTGACGATCACGGACACGCTGGCCTGCATGTCCTGCAGCAGGGTGCCGTCCCGCGCTAGATCGATGCCCGCCGAGACGATCGCGGTCGGGCTCGGCAGGAACAGTGGTTCAACCAGCCTGCCGTAGGAAAACGCGCACCACAGCGCCACCAGCGCGACGGCGCTGCCGGCGACGGTCCCCAGGTAGACACGACGGGGTACGGGCTCCTGCGGCTTGAAGTAGCTGGAGTAGAAGCGGGGGGCGGGCCGGCGCCGCGGCTCGCTCCGAGATTGTGCCAGGCTCACGTCACGGCAGCTGGGCCGGTGGCCGGCACCGGCCCAGCACCCTCCCTACCGGATGAACTCCGGGTCCACCAGGTCGGCGGCGGCCTCGTTCACCCGGATCATCCCGAACGACTTCCAGATGTCGATTGCATTCTGGGCGGTGACGTAGACCGTCCCACCCGGCTTGAAGTACTGATCGTTGACGGCCTTGTCGTAAAAGCGCACCCCGGCGAGGGTTTCCCGGAAGGTCTTCACGTCCTTGAGCCAGCCGCCCACCGCCTTGGCCATCAGGGCATCTGACTCGTCGGGATTCTGCTTCCAGTAGTCGACGGCCTTGAACCACCCGGCGACCGCGGCTTTGACCGCGGCGGGATGGTTCTTGACGACATCGGTGCGGAACAGCAGGATATCGACGATCAGGCCCGGCGTCTTGCTGCTGTCCACCAACACGTGGCCGCCCGGGGTCCGCTTCGCCCGGGTGAGCCATGGCTCCCACGTGACCGCCGCGTCGACCTTGTGGGCCACGAACGCGGCGCCGGCGTCGTCCTGCTGCATCTGAATGCTCTGGATGTCCTTCTCGGTCATCCCGTTCTGCCGGAGCAGGACGCTCAGGAAGAAGTGCGAGACCGATCCCTTGTTATAGGCGACCCGCTTGCCGCGGAGCTCCTTGATCGTCTTGATCGCGTCGACGGCCACGATCCCGTCGCCGCCCCGGCTGTCGTCCAAGGCCAGCACCGAGCGGAACGGGTGCTCGGGGGTCCAGTACAGGCTCGCCGTGTCCAGCGTCGTGGCGATCCCATCCAACCTCCCCGAAATCAGTGCGAAGAACCGCGCCTTGGGGTCCTCGAAGGTCTTGAGCTCGACGTTCACCCCCGCCTCGTCGAAGAAGCGCTTGTCCCGGGCGAGGAACAGCGGGCCGTACCCCACCCAGGTCGACTGCCCGATCACCAGCGTCTCGGCCGCCGCGCCGACGGGGACCGGGCGCCACCCCAGCGGGACCGCCGCAACCAGCAGCAGGATCAGGGCAATCGTCGTCCACCTGCAAGGACGACTCATGAGCGTACACCTCCCTTTCGTATAGGCTCCCAGGTATTCCGCCGGGGGAAGGGAAAACCCTCTCCGCGGGCGTCCCCCGGCCTAGCGAGGTGCCAGCAGCGACGCGGCGGCGGTGTCGACGATCCAGGCCAGCACCCCGTCGACCGGCCGAATCGCCTGCGCCGGCACGGCATCCGGGTCGCGGGGCCCTTCGAGCACGGCGCGCACGGCCCGCGCCTTCTGCGGGCCGGCGACGAGAAAGAGCACCTCGCACGCGGCGTTGAGGACCGGGGGAGTGAGCGTCATGCGGGACATCCCGAGGTGCGGGACGGGGTAGACCACCACCGGCCGCTCCGTCTCGCGGAGCGCCGGGGCGTGGGGGAAAAGCGACGCCGTGTGGGCATCATCGCCGAGCCCAAGCAGCACGAGGTCGAGCCGGGGCCACCCGTCGAAGGTCGAGGGGAGGTGCTCACGCAGCAGCGCCGCGTACGCCACCGCCGCCTGCGCGTCGGCCTGCTCGGCCGGCATTCGGTGGATCCGCGCGTCCGGGACCGGGACCGAATCGAGGAGCGTTTCGCGCGCCATGCGGTAGTTGCTGCGGGGGTCGTCGGGGGACACGCCCCGCTCATCGCCCCAGAACAGCCGGAGTCGCTGCCACGGGATCCGCCCGCGAAAGGGGGGCGCGCCCAAACGGGCGTACAGGGCCCTCGGGGTTTCTCCCCCCGCCAGCGCCAGGGCGCACTCTCCGCGCTCGGCAACCGCGCGTTCGCATCGAAGGACCACACGCTCCGCGGCCGCCGCCGCCGCCGCGGCGAGGTCGGGGAAGATGTACACGTGGGGGTGCGGAGCGGCGGACGGACCCGTCACAGCGGCCGCCAGCGGCGTCCCTGCCTCCCGATGAGGGCGCGCGCGGCATCGGGCCCTTCCATCCCCGCCGCGTAGTGCTGGATGGCGACGGGCGGGGTGCCGCCCTCCCACCAACGCAGGATCGGCTCCATCAGGTCCCAGGCCTCCTCCACCTCGTCCCGGCGGGTGAACAGGGTGGAATCGCCGAGCAGGCAGTCGACGAGGAGCCGTTCGTACGCGGACAGCTCCTCTCCGCCGAACGCGGTCCCGAACCGGAAGCCCATGTGGACCGGGCGCAGCGTCATCGTCATCCCGGGGACCTTCGCCACGAACCGGAGGGAGATGACCTCGTCGGGCTGGATGTTCAGCACCAGCAGGTTGGGCTCGTTCGCGGCGCTGTCGCCGAACAGCAACAGCGGCGCCCGCTTGAACTGCACGGCGACCTCGGTCACCCGCTTCGGGAGGCGCTTGCCGCTCCGCAGGTAGAATGGCACGCCGGCCCACCGCCAGTTGTCAACGAAGAGGCGCATCGCCACAAACGTCGGGGTGCGGGAGTCCGGGGCGACCCGCGGCTCCTCTCGATAGCCCGGCACGGGCACGTCGTCGATGCTGCCGGGACCGTACTGACCGAACACGACGTTCCGCGACACGTCGTCGGGGGCGATCCGGCGGGCGGCCCGCAGGACCTTCACCTTCTCCGACCGAACGGCCTCCGGCTCGACCGCCACCGGCGACTCCATCGCCATGAGGGTCAGCAGCTGCATCATGTGGCTTTGGATGATGTCCCGCACCACCCCCGCGGTCTCGTAGTATCCCGCGCGGCCCTCGATCCCCACGGTCTCCGCCACCGAGATCTGGACGTGATCGACATAGTGCTGGTTCCAGATTGGCTCGAAGATGCCGTTGGCGAACCGGAACACTAGGATGTTTTGAACCGTTTCCTTGCCGAGATAGTGATCGATCCGGAAGATCTGGGACTCGCGGAAGACCTCGAGCAGGGTCCGGTTCAGCTCCTGCGCGCTGGCCAGATCCCGTCCGAACGGCTTCTCGACGATCACTCGGGTCCAGGGACCACCGGCGATCGCTCCCGGGGTGGGCCGGGCGACCAACCGGTGCTCCCCCATCCGCTGCACAATCTCCCCGTACATCTCGGGGGCGGTCGCGAGGTAGTACAGGCGGTTGCCCGCGGTCCCCCGCTCCCGGTCCAGTCGCTCCAGGGTCGTCCGCAGGCGGGCGTACCCCTCGCCATCCTGGAACCCCGCCTGGATGTAATGGAGGCGCCGGGCGAACCCGTCCCATCCCGTCGCCTCCCCCGCGGGCGACGCGCCGAGCACGGCCTTCGCCATCTCCGCCCTGAAGATCTCATCGGTCTGTGGCCGCCGGGCGAACCCGACGATGGCGCTCTCGTCCGGCAACATCCCGAGCCGCGCCAGCCTGTACAGCGCGGGCACGAGTTTCTTGTGCGCCAGGTCGCCGGTCGCCCCGAAGATCACGACGACGCACGGATCCGGCGCCCGGCGCGACCGGCGAGCCTCGCCGAGCGGGAGCGTGACGGCGTCCATCTCCCGCAGCTAGGCCTGCTTGACCGCGTGCCCGCCGAACTGCTGGCGGAGGGCGGCGAGCACCTTGTCCCCGAAGCTTTCCTCCTGCCTGGACCGCAGCCGCTGCAGCAGTGCGAGCGTGATCACGGGCGCCGGGATGTTGCGGTCGATCGCCTCCTGAATCGTCCACCGCCCCTCGCCGGAGTCCTCGACGTACCCGCGCAACGACCGCAGGTCGGGATCGCCGCGAAACGCCCGCTCGGCGAGTTCGAGCAGCCAGGACCGCACGACGCTCCCATGGTTCCACAGATCGCTCACCGCGCGCAGGTCGATCGCGTACGGCCCGTCGTGGAGGATGGCGAACCCCTCCGCGTACGCCTGCATCATCCCGTACTCGATGCCGTTGTGGATCATCTTGACGAAGTGCCCCGCCCCGCTCGGACCGACGTGGAGGTACCCTCCCTCCGGGGCCAGGTCGCGGAAGGCCGGCTCGACGACGCGCACGGCCGCCGGATCCCCGCCGACCATCAAACAGTACCCCACCTGCAGTCCCCAGATGCCCCCGCTGGTGCCGGCATCGATATAGGACAGGCGGCGCGCCTTGGCGCTCTCGGCCCGGCGGACCGAGTCCTTATAATTGGAGTTGCCGCCGTCGACGATGATGTCCCCCGCCGCCAGCAGCGGCATGATCTCGGCAAGCGTTTTGTCGACGGTGTCGCCGGCCGGGATCATCAA
>DATEHM010000220.1:0-4874 GCA_035279545.1 bacterium
GGGCCCGCCCCGCCTCCCCCGCCAGGCGGCCGGCCGCCTCGATCGCGGGGGCGAGGGCCCCGGCCGGATCCGCGTGCACGCCCTCGCCCAGCACGACGTCGAGCAGGATGACGCCCGTCTCGGGGTCGGCCGCCTCCTGCATCAGGCGCCGGGCGCGCAGCGTCGGGTCGAGCATCGGATGGAGGCGCCCTACGGTGAACTCGTCCGCGCCGAGGTCGAGCACGGTGTGGGCTTGGCTCCGCGCATAAGCTGTCAGCGGCCGCGTCGCGCCGCCCGCCACGTTGCTGTGGAGGGGGCGGAGCACGGACTGGAGCAGCCACACGGCCTCCGCGCAGAGGGTCCCGCCGCTGTAGAGGGCGCGCAGGTAGCGCTGCGAGGGCGCGAGCCTCAGGCGGGCGGCTTCCGCCCGAGCCACGGCCGTCGGCCGCCACCAGACCGCCGGGTCCTCGAGACCGCGAGCGGGTCCGCCGGCCAGCCGTACGGCGATCGCCCCCGCCTGCTCGAGCGTCGCGGCGGGGTACAGCACCCCGCGGGCCTCCGTGAATGGGGACCCGACGAACGCGAGCACCACCGGTTTCCCGATCGCGGCGGCGTGGGCCAGGAGTCGCGCGGCGACCGCCGGGTCGGGCGGCTTCGAGATCACCACGATCACCTCGGTCGCGGGGTCGCGGCCGAGGAGCGTGAGGCCGTCCAGCATCCCGAGCCCCCCCACCGGCGCGCTGAGGTCCCGCCCGCCCGCACCGAGCGCGTGGGAGATTCCGCCGCCCATCCGGTGCACCAGGCTCGCCACCTCCTGCAGTCCCGTCCCCGCGGCGGCGGCGAGACCGATCGACCCCCGCCGCAGGCGGTTCGCGAATCCGAGCGCCGCGCCGCCGATCAGCGCCGTGCCGCAGTCGGGTCCCATGCACAGCCGTCCCCCGCGCCGGCCGGCCTGCTTCAGCCGGACCTCCTCGTCGATCGGGACGTTGTCGCTGAAGAGCATCACGTGCAGCCCGGCCGCGAGAGCCTCGCCCGCCGCGCCTGCGGCGAACCGGCCCGGAACGGAGACGAGCGCAAGGTTCGCTCCCGGCAGCAGCCGCACCGCGGCGGCCACGGTCCTGGGGCGATACGCCTGCGCGGCGGCGCCTTCGGGGGGCGGGGGCCGGAGCAGCGCGTCCAAGGAGACGAGCGCGGCCTCGACCTGCTCCACGGCCTCTCCGCGCACGACGACCACGAGGTCGTCGGCGGTGGCGGCGAGCCCTCCCGGGTCGAGGCCGGCCTGGCGCAGGAGGTCTAGGTTCGCCTCGGTGCCCATCACCACCCCGGCCTCGGCGATCCCGGGGAGGCCGCGCAGCGCCTGCTGCGCCCGCATCAGGGTGACGGAATCGACGTAGGCGCTCCGCCGCAGGGTGCTCCGGACGATCATCTGGCTCACCGGCCGATCGGCCCGCCGACCGCCGGCCTTACGCCCGCGGGTTGAACGCCAGCACGCTCAACCCCCGGTACCGATCGATCGCATACACGATGCCTCGCGTGTCGACAAACACGTCGTTGGTCTGCGGGACCGGCCGGTCTCCGGCGGCCGGGGGGACGTACGCTCCCACCTCCCTCGGCAGATAGGGGTTGGAGATATCGACCGCCCGGATGCCGCCGCTGAACCAGGCGAGGAACACGACGTTGTCCTCGTGGACGTGCTCCCACGGTTGGTGCGCACCGAATCGGTGACCGGGGACCGCCAGCCCGGCCGGATCCGCGTGATAGGTGGCGACGGGAACCGGCTGCGCCTCGTGCGTGATGTCCAGGACCCACATGAACGCCGGCGGATCCTCCAGCACGTCGTCGGTGACGTCTTCGTCCGTCACCACCGCAAACCGGCGGCCCCGGATCGCGTGCGGTACGGGCAGGAAAGTGTGGGTGGGCGAGGTGTAGGGCGGATTCCAGGCGGCACCCCCCACCGTCCGCGGCCGCCGCGGGTCTGAGATGTCGACGATTACGGCGCCCATCCGGCCGCACGCCGCGTAGGCACGCTCGCCGCGCGCCAGCGCCAGGTGCACCCAGTAGTGGCCGCCCGAGGGAGGGGGGTCCGGGTCCGCGGCGCGCTGTCCGGGCAGCCACCACTGCCCCACGAGGGAAAGGCGGCGGGGGTCGGCGAGATCCAGGATGGCGAGGATGTTCGAGCGAAATCCCTCCCATTCGGTCGACACGAACGCGCGGGTCCCCTGGAGGTCGAACCGATGCACGCCGCGCGCGTGGGTCCGGAAAAACGCGATCTCGCGTGGGCGGCTGCGGTCGGCGATGTCGAACAGTTTGAGCCCGACCGCGGGCGCGCGCCGTGCATCGCCCGGCGGAAAGCGTTCGTAGTTCACGAGCATGACGTCGCCGAGGACGCGCACTTTATGTGAGTGGATGTCCCCGGGGACGGGCACCTCGGCGACCACCCGCGGCGCGGTGGGATCCGCCACGTCGACGATGCTCGTGCCGTGCGGCGGCGCCATGTGGGCGATGTACGCGTACCGCCCCGCCACCACAACCTGGCCGCCGCCCGGCAGATCCAGGTAACCGATCCGTGTGAACGCCGCGCGCTTTCCCTCCGATCTTGCCGTCAAGCTGCTCGCTCCTCTCGTCCGCCGTCACCCACTCGGGCCGTCCGCATGGGACCCCCGGAGGCTAGGGATTGCGCCGGGGAACGTCCCGATCCATCCCCGCGAACCGCGGGACGTGGGTCCCGTCGCCGACCGTGGCGATGGTGATCCGCAGGGGGTCGCTACCGGGGGTCTGCCACCCAGGACTTTTCCACAAACACCGTCCCGGCATCGTCCTTGCTCGGGCAGTTCCCGTAGGTAAAGATCAGCTCGGCCGTCTCGGTGTCGCTCAGGTTCTGCAGGCCGTGGATGACCCCCGGAGGAACGAACACGAACTGGTTCTCGGTCACAATGTACTCGGTGCGTTCTTCGCCCATGTACAACTTCAACGTGCCCTTCCGGATGAAGAACGACGCCTCGCACGAATGGGAGTGGGCCTGATTCCGGCCCTTCGGGGGGATCTTCGTCCGTCCCATGGTGATGGTGTTCGATTGCACGCTGTGTTTGTCGACCCCAAAGGCGATGACGAGCGGCGGTTCGTAGCTCACATCCTTGCGAATCCGCTCCGAATCGACGACGGCGACCTTTGACACCTGTGCACCTTCCTCCCCCCGAGGCGGGGTGCCTCGGCATCCCACGTCTTGTATGCCCGGCGAATCTTATCCTGCCCCTCCGCAGCGCCCCCCGCCTACCCGGCGCTCGCGGCGGGGGCCCCTCGGCCAGGGTCCCCCCGCCGATGGTCCAGAACTGCGACACGTTCGGATAGGTGAGGGTCCGCAGACCAGCCTCCCCACGATGATGTCCGTGGCGATCTGGGCGTCGGAATTCGGCGTCGCGCCGCCCCTGGTCCGCAGCGCGGTCGTGGTCACCACGCTGTTGAGCCCGGCCACGATCACCCCGCTGCTCGTGCGCTTGCGGCAGCGCGACACCCGGTCCGGACGCCGGCCGCCGGGCAAGTTTTGCTACAATGGGACCGCGCCGCGGCGGCCGACCCGGCGCCACCGATGCAGAGGAGAACCACGGACGTGTCCAGGGTCGTCATCACCGATCACGTCTTTGCGTCGCTGACCATCGAGCGCGAACTCCTCGCGGCGGTGGGGGCGGAACCGGTGACGCTGCAGGCCACCACGGAGGCCGATCTGCTGGGCGCGGTCGCCGACGCCGATGCCCTGCTCGTCTGCTATGCGCCGATCAGCCGCCGAGTGATCGAGGGGATGCACCGCTGTCGGATCATTGCCCGCTACGGCATCGGCGTGGATAACGTGGATCGCGAGGCGGCGTCCGCGAAGGGCATCGTTGACGAACGTCCCCGATTACTGCGTCGACGCAGTGAGCGACCATGCCTTGGCCCTCCTCCTCGCCTGCGCGCGCAAGGTCCCACAGCTCAGCGGCCGCGTCCGGGCCGGACGGTGGGAGGCGATGGACGCCGCTCCGATCCATCGCCTGCGCGGCCGGAGGAGTTGCGGGCGATGAAGCGAACCGCTCACCCCATCAATACCGCCCGGGGCCCGTTGATGGAGGAGGCCCCGCTGATCCAAGCCCTCCGCGAAGGGTGGATCGCCGGGGCGGCGCTGGACGTCATGGAGCACGAGCCGCCGGGGGCGGACCATCCGGCGGCGCACCTGGAGAATCTCATCCCGACGCCGCACGTGGCGTTCTACGCCGAGGAATCCGTGCAGGGACTGCAGCGGAAAGCGACCGACGAGGTGGTGCGGGCGTTGTGGGGACAGCTCCCCCGCGCGCCCGTGAACCGACCCGGGCCGGTGGCGGGGTAGCGCCCGGGGGCGGGGTGATGGGGGAGGTGCACAGCTCCGCCTGGCCGGACGTTCCCGGGGTGATCCGGATCCACCACGTGGGCATTGTGGTGCGGGACGCAGGGGCGGCCGCGGAGATGTGCGAGCGCGTGCTCGGCCTCGAACCGGTCGCCCTGGAGGACTATCGAGAGACGGCTCTCGTGGCGTTCCTCAGCGCGGGTGAGACGCTGCTGGAGCTGATTCAACCGCTGACCGAGGGGACGCTGTGGTCCGATGCCCTCCGCGATCGGGGCGAGGGGATCCACCACGTCGCGCTCGAGGTGATCGACCTGCGGGCGGCGATTGCGGCGCTGGAGGCCTCCGGCGTTGGGGCGCTCACCTCGCGCCCGCAGCGGGCGCCGGGAGACACGCTCAGCGTCTTCCTCGACCCCGCCGCCACGGGCGGGACGCTGATCGAACTGGTGCAGCAGATTCGGGCCTGACCCATCCCTGGCGCTCCCCCCGGTGCGAGACCTCGGGCCGCGCCCGGCCCGGCGAAGGGGGTTAGCGCGCGCGGCCC
>DATEHM010000221.1:0-6843 GCA_035279545.1 bacterium
AGCGGTTCGTCATCGAGACCGTGCGGTTGAGCAGGTTCCCGAAGTCGTTCGCCAGGTCGGCGTTGAACCGGTGGACGAGCGCGGCGTGCGAGTAGTCCCCGTCCTGTCCGAAGGGCACTTCGCGCAGCAAAGTATACCGGAAGGCGTCCGCCGCCACCTCCCACTCCGCTCCGCTCGTGGCGGCGAGGCTCGTGATCTCCGCGATCGGATCGATGAAGTTGCCGCGCGTCTTGCTCATCTTCTCGCCCGCGACCGTCCAGAAGCCGTGCACCCACACCTGTTTCGGGGACGGCAGTCCTACCGCCTCGAGGAAGCACGGCCAGATGACCGAATGGAACCGGTTGATGTCCCGGCCAACCAGGTGGTGCGCCTGCGGCCAGAACCGATGGTAGCGGTCCGGATGGTCCAGGTAGCCGATCGCGGTCACGTAGTTGATGAGCGCTTCGATCCAGACGTAGATCGTCTGCGTGGGATCAAAGGGCACCGGGATCCCCCACTTGACCGAGAGGCGGCTGACGGCGAGGTCACGCAGGCCGCCGCGCACGAATCTCAGCATCTCATTCCGCTGGGTCTCCGGTTGGATGAACCCCGGGTCGCCCTCAATCTTGCGGAGGATCCAGTCCTGGTACCGGCTCAGTCGGAAGACGTAATTCTCCTCGGCGGCCCACTCCACGGCGCGCTTGTGGATCGGGCAGGCGTTTCCCTCGAGCAGCTCGTCTTCGGCGTAGTAGGCTTCGCACGACGGGCAGTACCATCCCTCGTACGTGCCCTTGTAGATCGCCCCCCGATCATACGCCTGCTGAAAGAGGTGCTGCGCCGCGCGGATGTGGCGGGGCTCGGTCGTCCGGATGAAATCGTCGTTCGAGATCCCCAGGCGCTTCCACAACGCCTGCCACTTGGGTGCGATCTGATCACACCATGCCTGCGGGGTGACGCCGGCCTCGCGCGCTCGGCGCTCGATGTTGACCCCGTGCTCATCGGTGCCGGTGAGGAAGAAGACCTCGGCCCCGCATAAGCGCTTCCACCGGGCGATCGTGTCCGCGGCCATCGTGGTGTAGGTGTGCCCGATGTGCGGCACGTCGTTGACGTAGTAGATGGGGGTCGTGACGTAAAAGGGCTCCATGGTCTCCCCAAGCAAAACCGCCCCCCGTCCTAGGGACGAGAGGCAGCCGCCTCCGTGGTACCACCCACGTGCGCCCGCACAAGATGCGGGCCTCACCGGTCCTGGGCCGCCGGCCCCGGACCACGGCCAGTCACGCCGGCCGCGCGTCGCCGCCTATTCCGCCGGCCGCACTGGCGGTCGGCGATTCGGCGCGCCGCTCCGGAGCCATGTTCCGCTCGCCGCCCCCGCCGGCTTGCACCCTCCCGGCTCGCTCCCCCGCGGTGTGTGGGTTCGGGTCGGCGGTCGAGCTTACTCCCGCTCCATCATCGCATTTCCATCATGCTACGGTGCGCGCGGGGGAATGTCAAGCGCGCTGGTCCAATACCCGCTATGCGCAACGGCGCCCGGCGGCGCGGTGGCGCCGGGCCGTGCGGGCGGGAGGGGGAATGGTCGATGCGGTTGCCACGGATCGGCTTCATCGGCGTGGGCAAGATGGGAGGGCCGATGGTGCGCCGCCTGCTCGCCGCGGGGTTCGCGGTCACCGTCCACGATCTCCGCCGCGACGCCGTCGCGGAGGCGTGCCGGTCGGGCGCCGTGGCCTCGGACAGCCCGGCCGCGACCGCCGGCGGGACCGACGTAGTGATCACGATGCTGCCGGACGGACGCGCGGTCGAGGGCGTCGCGTACGGAGAGCTGGGGCTCCTCGCCGGCCTGCGCCCCGGCCAGACGCTCATCGAGATGACCTCGTCGAATCCCGGCGTCACCCGCCGGCTCGCCGCCGAGCTGGGCCCCCGAGGGATCCGATTGCTCGATGCGCCGGTGTCCGGGGGCGTCCGCGGCGCCGTCGACGGCACGCTCTGCATCATGGTCGGCGGGCCGGCGGATTTGCTGGAGGCCTGCCGTCCCGTCCTGGAGTGTCTCGGCCGCGATCTTGTGCACGTCGGCGATGCGCCGGGGGACGGCGACACGGCGAAGACGATCAACAACTTCCTCTCCGCGACGACCGTGTGGAGCGTGGCCGAGGCCGCGGCGCTGGCGGCGAAGGCCGGCCTCTCGCTGGAGCGGGTGATGGCCGCGGTCAATCGCTCGACCGGACGCAGCCACACCACCGAGACGAAGGTCCTGCGCTACATGCTGCCGCGCCAGTTCACCTCAGGGTTCACCGTGGCGCAGTATCTGAAGGATCTCACCATCTGCCTTGATCTCGCCGGCGAGCTGGGCGTGCCGATGCTGTTGGGATCGATGCTGCGGCAGGTCTGGCTGGTTGCCGCGCGGGAGGGCATGGCGGAGGAGGACCACACCGCGCTCGTGTGCCTGCTGGAGCGGTGGAGCGGCGTGGGCTGCGGCGGCTAGAATCCGAACGGCAGCGCCAGGTACCAGCGCCCGCCGTACTTCTTGAACGCCACGCTCTCCGGATCGAAGCCCGCCGGGGGCCGCCCGCCCGGCTCCGCCGCATCGCTCTCCAGGACCGGGGTCCCGTCCGGCTTTGTGACGACGACCACCTGGCCGGCGATGGAGAAGAGCAGGGGGGTCCGCTGGAAGGGCTTCATGCGAAACCGCGGGGCGGCAAGCATCCGCAGCGAGTCGTTGAGCACCCACTGGAAGACCCCGATCCCCTCGGGGTAGAATGGCGCGTCCTCTTCCATCGCCTTCGCGTAGAGTTTCCCCAGCCCGGCCCCATCCCGGTGCGCCAGGGTGGCGTAGTAGGTCTGCAGGACCGAGAGGATCGCCTGGCGGTCCGCGTCGGTGAGGTGCAGCGGTGGTCGGGGGTGGACGTGAACCGTGAAGTCGAGGGTCTTCGTGACCCTGGCGCCCCGCGAGTCCGCCGGCGGGCTGTGGAACCTGGCGACCTCCACCCTGCGGGACCCCTTGGCGCGGGTCTCCACAGCCACCGTCAGGCCGACCCTGGAATCGCTGGTGTACTCCACTTCAAGCTCGTTATGGCCGTCCACGAGGTACTTGGTGATATACATGGGGAGGCTGATGGAGATCGCCGCGCCGCTGGCCAGCGTGAGGCCGTTGAGGGCGACGCGGTGAAGATACGCCCCGTCGCTCCAGAGGAACTGGTACTCAGCAGTGTCCGCGCCCGCGGCCGCCGGGAGCGTCATCAGCAGGGCCAGGGTGCAGAGCAGGATCTTCGCGCACGTCGCCGCCATTCTACTCCGCCTGTATGCCCTTCCAGGGGGGGGAAGCGGACCTCCCGGTGCAGGCGGAGCGTCCCTCCGATCCGGGGACGGAGGGGGGGCCGGGCAGGGCGCGGGCCTTGCCGGGCGGCTACTCGCGGTCCAGTTCGAACTCCGTGTGCAGCGCGCGCACGGCGGCGGCTACCTGTCCGGCGGGGATCACGCAGGAGACCTTGATCTCGGAGGTGGCGATCAACTCGATGTTGATCCCCTGCCGGGCGAGCGCCGCGAACATCCGGGCCGCCACGCCGGGGTTGCTGACCATTCCCGCCCCGACGATGCTGATCATCGCCACCCGGTCGTCCGCCAGAACCTCCTCCGCGCCGATCTCCTCGGCGACGGCGCGCACGGCCTCGACGGCGGCCGTCATGTCGGGCTTCGCCACCGTGAAGGAGATGTCCGCGCGCTCCCGGCGGGGCACGCTCTGGATGATCATGTTGACGTTCACGTGGCGCTCGGCGACCGCTCGGAAGAGAATGTGGGCCGTCCCCGGCCGGTCGCCCACCCCGGTGGCCGTGATCTTGGCCACGTTGGCGTCGTGGGTCACCCCCGTGACGACTCTCCGCCGTTCGAACGCGCGATCCGTCACCATCGTCCCCTCCCGGTCCACGAAGCTGCTGCGCACCTCGAGGCGCACCTGCATCTGCTTGGCGAGTTCCGCCGCGCGCGTCTGGACGACCAGCGCCCCCGAGCTCGCCATCTCCAACAACTCGTCGTAGGAGATCTCCTGGAGCTTGCGGGCCTCGGGCACGAGGCGGGGATCCGCGGTGAATACCCCCTCGACGTCCGTGCAGATCTGGCAAAGGTCCGCGCCGAGCGCGGACGCCAGCGCCACCGCCGTGGTATCCGAGCCGCCCCGGCCGAGCGTGGTGATCTCCTCATCGTCGGTGATCCCTTGGAACCCAGCGACGATGACGATGCGGCCGCCGGCGAGCTCGCGATCGATCCGCGTGCGGTCGACGGCGAGGATCCGGGCGCGGGTGTGGACCCGTTCCGTTCTAATCTGGGCCTGTCCGCCGGTGAGTGAGATGGCTTCCGCCCCCTGCGCGTGGATGGCCATCGCCAGGAGCGCGATCGAGATCTGCTCGCCGGTCGCCAGCAGCATGTCCAGCTCGCGGGCCGGCGGGCGGTCGGTGATCTGCCTGGCCATCCCCAGCAGGTCGTCGGTGGTGTCGCCGGGCGCGGAGACCACGACGACGACGCGATGGCCGGCCCGGCGGGTGGCCACGATCCGCCCGGCGACGCGGGTGATGCGCTCGGGCCCCGCCACCGAGCTCCCGCCGAACTTCTGAACGATCAGGCTCACGGACCGCCCTCCGCGACCGCGCCCTCGCCGTCGAACTCCGCGTGCAGGATCCGGCACGCCGCTCCCGCGGTCTCGAACGCCTGCGCCATGGCCGGGCCGATCGCGGGGGCGTCGCCGAACGCGAGCACCGCGGGGCCGGATCCGCTGAGCGCCACGCCGTAGGCGCCGGCCCGTCGCGCGGCCGCGAACACCTCGGTCAGCCCGGGCACAAGCTGCTCCCGGTACGGCTGGTGCAGCCGGTCCTGAGTCGCCTCATCGAGCAGATCCGGGCGCCCCCCGATCAGCGCGGCGACCAGCAACGCGGCCCGGGTCACGTTGAAGACGGCGTCGGGGAAGGGGACGCGGGCCGGGAGCCGGCGCCGCGCTTCGTCCGTCGATACGTGGTAGTCCGGCACCGCGAGCACGACGCGGAGGGTGGGGGGCGCCAGGCGCATCCAGCGGACCCCGGTGGCGGTCCGGGCGCAGACGACGAGCCCGCCGAGCAGGGCCGGCGCGACGTTGTCGGGGTGCCCTTCGATTTCCGTGGCCAAGTCGAGCAGCGCCTGCTGATCGAGCGGCCCTCCCAAGAAGGTGTTGGCCGCGACGGCCCCGCCGATGATCGCCGCCGCGCTGCTCCCCAATCCGCGGGAGAGCGGGATGCGGTTGTGCTGGTGGAGGCGGAACGCTCGGGAGGCGGGCGCTTCCTCGCCCTCCACCCGCGCCACCACGGCCATCGCCGCTCGGTAGGCGAGGTGCGTCGGATCGCGCGGCAGCGATCTGGCTCCCTCGCCGTCGATATCGATCTCCGGCCTCTCCGCCGCCTCGAGCGAGAGGACGTTGTGCAGCCGCAGAGCCAGCCCAAGAGCGTCGAACCCCGGCCCCAGGTTGGCGGAAGTGGCGGGGACCCGAACCGAGATCATCGGACCGCCATCATCTCCTCCACGATCCGCTCCAGCGCCTCCGGCGTCGCCGGGACGGCCTCGGGCCGCCGCTCGGTGCGGAGCACCGACTCCGGATCCTTCAGCCCATGGCCGGTCACCACGCAGGCGATGAGCAGGCCCGGCGACAGCCGCCCCTCGCGCGCCCGCTTGAGGAGCCCGGCGACGGGCGCGGCGGAGGAGGGCTCGATGAAGACCCCTTCCTCGACGGCCAGCAGCCGGCGCGCGGCGAGCAGCTCCTCGTCCGTGACCGCCTCGAACCCGCCCCCGGACTCGCGCGCCGCCGTCACCGCCCCCTCCCAGGAGGCCGGCCGGCCGATCCTGATCGCCGAGGCGATCGTCTCGGGGCGCTCGACCGGGTGGCCGAGCACGAAGGGCGCGGCCCCCGCGGCCTGGAAGCCCCACATCTTGGGAAGCGCGCCAATCCGGCCGTCGCGGTGATATTGGACGAACCCACGCCAGTAGGCGGTGATGTTGCCCGCGTTGCCGACGGGGATGGCGAGCACGTCCGGCGGGCGCCCCAGCGCATCGCAGACCTCGAACGCGCCCGTCTTCTGCCCCTCGATCCGGTGGGGGTTCACGGAGTTCACCAGCGTGAGGCGGAAGCGCGGGGCCGTCTCGCGGACGATGCGGAGCGCTTCGTCGAACGAGCCTTCCACCGGGACGACGCGCGCGCCGTGCGCCATGGCCTGCACGAGCTTGCCCACCGCGACGCCGCCCGCCGGGACCACCACGAAGCAGGGAAGGCCGGCCCGGGAGGCGTACGCCGCCGCCGCGGCCGCCGTGTTCCCGGTGCTGGCGCAGACGACCGCCCGGCTCCCGTCCTCCAGCGCCTTCGACATCGCCAGGGTCATGCCCCGATCCTTGAACGACCCGGTCGGATTCTGCCCCTCGTGTTTGATGTACACTTCGACGCCGGGCAGGTGGCGCATCAGGCGCGCGGCGCGCAGCAGCGGGGTGGCGCCTTCCAGCAGCGTCACCAGCGGCGTGTTCGGGGTGACCGGCAGGTAGGCACGGTACTCCTCGATCACCCCGCGCCAGGTGCGCAGCGCGCCCCCGCCGTCACTCCTCACCGTCGACCACCCGGATGACGTTGCGCACCGTGCCGACGACGTCGAGGCTTTCCACCCGGCTCAGCACGCGCCGCATCTGCCGCTCGCGCGTCGTGTGAGTGACCATCACGATGTCCGCGGTCTCGCCCCGGCTCTTCTGCACGACGGAGCCGAGGCTGACGCCCTCCTCGCCGAAGATCGTCGCGATCCGCGCGAAGACGCCCGGGCGATCGGTGACCTGCATGAGGAGGTAGTACGGCGAGGCCGTCTCCTCCATCGGCCG
>DATEHM010000222.1:0-17842 GCA_035279545.1 bacterium
CGCCACCGGCTCGAGCCCGCCGGGGCCAATTTTGGGGACGACCACTATGAGGGCTGGGTCTACGACGGTGCCTGGCTCGATTCCGCCGACCGGCTCGACCCGCGGGGGCCTGTCCATACACTGGTCTCGATGCAGCGGTTCAAAGGAGAGTGCTCGCCCAGCGATGCAGTCCACCGTGCCGAGGAGCTGCTCCTGGGAGTACGGGATTCGACGATCCGGTACGAGCTCTACGAGGTGCTTGGCGACGCGTATGCCGACAGCGTCGGGATGGTCGGGGGAGCCGACGTCGCGCCGCAGTACCGCACGTCGTCACCCGATGAGCCGGTTGCGCGGGCCGAGGCGATCAAGTACTACCGTGCCGTTCTGGCGTTGAACCGGACCTTGTCGAGCGCCGTTCGCGCGTGGCGCAGCAGCTGGCGCCTTCTCGCCGGGGCGCTCCCCTTTTGGCTGCATTTCCACTGTGAGAATGACTAGCGACTCGAGGTCAGGGCGCCGGTAGCGAGAGGGACAGAGCCTCCGCCGTTGATCCCCGGTTGAGGCGGCATCGTCATCCTCAGGGGTGAGCCACGTTAGCGCCTTGTCGGTTCCCGCCGCGACGCCCTCACTGGAAGGCCGGATTTACCTCATTCGCGGTGAGCGAGTCATGCTCTCGACTGACCTCGCGGCGTTGTACGGAGTACCCCCGAAGGCCCTCGTCCAGGCGATCAAACGCAACCAGTCCCGCTTTCCCCCGGACTTCATGTTCCAGCTCTCGAGGGCCGAATTCGCGAGCTTGAAGTCACAGATTGTGACTTCAAGTTGGGGTGGCATGCGCAGAGCCAGGCCTTATGCCTTCACGGAGCAGGGGTGGCGATGCTCTCCAGTGTGCTTCGGAGCCGCGCGATCCGGGAGTTGATGGCGCCGCCACCGATCATTCGGCGTCGTATAGGATTTCATCAGAGACGTTGACGCTGCGGATAGGGGGCTTCCCCTCGAGCGAGCCTCGCCACGAAATCAGCGATCCGCTTCGCCCTGGTCTCGGCCTTCTTCGCCGTCGTAACCCGGAAGAGAATGGCGAACCGGTTGCGGCTTGAGAGGACGGCAAAGAAGGCTTTGGCCTTGGGGCTGGCCGCGAGGGCCTTCGAGAGATCGAGTGGAACCCGGGTCGACGCTTGCGGCTGATACGCCGCCTTCCACCGTCCATCGGCCTTCGCCCGGTCGATCTCGGCCTGGCCCGCCGGCCGCATCCGCCCCGCCGCGGTCAGAGCCCTCGTCTTCTCACAATTGATCTTGGACCAGATGCTCCGCGCCCGCCGGGGCGTGAACTTCTGCAGCCAGGTCCGGTCGTTCTCCGGAAGCTTCTGCCCGTCGATCCACCCGTGGCACAGCGCCACATCGAGCGCCTCGGCGTATTTCACCGAGCGGAGCCCCGAGTCTTTCTTGGCGATCCGCAGCCAGAGTCCGGGCTTCGCCGCCCCATGTCTCGCCAGCCAGGATTCCCACGCTTTCTGGTCTTTGAACAGCTTGATGGGATAGTCGGTGGGTCGCATGTTGTGACGGGGGTTCACTGGCGGTTGCGGTCGGCGTCGTTAGGGGTGAGTGCGACCGGAGGGAGTCGAACCCTCACGGGAGGTCCCACAGGATCCTAAGTCCTGCGCGTCTGCCAGTTCCGCCACGGTCGCGAGGTTGTCCTGCTTCAACTTACGTGCTCCACCGACGCATCAACAGGCGTCGACTTTGCTGTTGCTTTGCTGTAGCGTCGTGCGATTCCCGCCGTCACGTCGCCCGAACGGCGGAAACGCGGAAGAGGCGGCGATTGCTCGCGCCAACAACAGGCGTGGATGTTCTATCTTGCCGACGCGGTAGTCCCACGTGTACTGCTTGGTGAAGCGCCAGAGGACTCCGGATTGCAGACTGGTGCTGTTGATGACAAAAGTAGGTCGATCCGGTAGGGCTTGTAGCGTGGCAGAGCCGTACAGGTGCCGCCGGTACGCAGCGGCGATTTGGGAACTCGCCGATGTCCAAGGCAGGAAGCCGAGAAGAATCGCTGGTACGTCGATTGTGCGGCTGGCGAGGCCACGAATTGGATCAACTACTTCGGACCCGAAATTCGCTGCAACATTCGCCTGATTGAATGCCAGCTTCCCCCAATTGTTAGCGACGACGCCTGCGGTGATGGACCCACCCGACACACTGGAAACCCGATCAAGGGTGGGTAGCACCCCAAGCTCGTTCAGTCGCCACAGGGCACCCAGGTGGAAGAGCATCGCGCGGTAGCCGCCGCCAGATAGGCACAAGGCGACACCCTGCTGCGGCGCCTCATCGACTCGATCACCCGGGATGTACTCGACGGGCGTTTGGCCATCGTGATGTGGCGGCCCCGCCTTCAGTGTCGTCGGCGACGGAGGGCTCGGCTTGGCCGCCATAGGGCCGCTGTTCACAAAGAGGGGTCGGCGACAGCTACGAATTGTGTGCTACGCGGAAACGAGTCGGTCACTATCTGTGGGCACCGCCGGCAAGCCGCGGCGCCCTCCTGACGAAACCAGCGGCAGTCCCGGCGGATCGAGCAGGGTGGGAGGCTGGTAACAACCTCGGGGAGAAGCTCCACCACCTTCTCCACTAAATGGCAACGCTTCTCCTGAAAGTGCACACACTCATCGCAAGCACACGGGGCGGCGAAGCGAAACACTTCTGTTGGCGAAACGGATCCAGCGAGCTCCAGGACCGCTGCTGACACCTCAACAGGCTCTGTCAGGTACGAAACGCGAGGGGCGTCGACCGAGCCTTCAGTGACGCCGAAGATTACGGAGCCCTGCCAGTCCGATCGCGCGCTCGGACACAGCGGAGTGGAGACCGAACCTCGTTGCGAGAGGACCGGCAGGGTGTGAGGGCGCATCAAGCAACTCAGCCCATCCCTACTTCTGTTGATCCGATGGTTCTGCCGGCGAAGCGACCCGCCTCACCGAAGTAGATCATTCCCCCAACCGTCACGATCGGGTGCGCGATCAGACCTGGGCCGCTCTTCCCGAGGAGCGACTTGAATTCCGCTTGGCTGGCCAGCGCGCGAAGCACTGCAGCTGTTACGGACTGCGCGAGATCTTGAACGGCGATTGCCTTTGCCTCTGCCATTGGGCGCCTCCGGTGAGAGCATACGACGCAGGAACGGAGGCACCACAATAGGGCGCATGGATGAGTCCACCAGGGCGCTTTCGCGACACGGAGGGACGCGAATGCGACATAACACCAGAATCATCAGTGGAGGCGATCGGGGCCGGAAAGAGCTCATACATCCGGTAGTGAAACTGGGGGTTTGTCGCATTTGTGGCCCTCCAGTGCCGCAATAGCGCCCTCACCAAATCTCTGGAAGCGGTCCAACCTCACAGGTGGATTGCTGCCCGCGATGCGGCCGTTGACGCTTGGTTGACAATGGGGACCACCTTTCTGATCTGTCCACGAGGGCTTTTCACCGAGTCGTCGATGAAGGTGACGGAACGCGTGTCGATCGGGATCGACTGAACGTCTCTCATTATGTAACCATTTCACCGACTTGTGTGCGCCGATTCAGAAGCCTACCGATTCTTGCCAACCCAGGGGGATGCCCAATGAGAGGACACGTTCTGGCAGTGGCTGTTGCTGGTCTCCTCACGAGTGCCGCGAAACCCAGACTGTTACCTACCGCTCCTGGACGGGGAACTGGTCCAGTGGTTGGCGTCCAGCAGCACAGTCGCTCAGGCCCGATTGTTCACCTCGTTCACGACCAAGGCTCGAACATGGTGTCTGCATTGCGGACGGTAGTTGAGGACTCGGCGAGGCTTTCGATGATCTGGCAGGAGGCTCTTCGCGACCCCCGTCCTGAAATGCCATCAATCGACTTCAAGAAGTATGTGGTAGTGGTTGCCGCGATGGGCCAGCAGGGATCGACGGGCAATAGCATCGACGTCGTCTCGATCGATTCAACCGGAGGGTCGTTTAACGTGCACGTCACCGTCACGGTGACGGGCCGTGGCTGCCTGTCAGGCGGACTGATTACCGCGCCCATTGACATCGTGCGGGTTCCGAGGAGCCGTCGACCGATCGTGTTCGTGGAGAAATACAAGCAGACCGATTGCTCCAAGTAGCACTTCTCACTCTAGCGCCCCGGAGTGTCCTATGCCCCGTCGGTCGTCGGCCTCACGTGCACACCCGCACGCTTGTCTGTTCATCGCACTCATGTCAGTAGCTGCACTCAGCTGCGACCGTCGAGACCTCCCAACATCTCCGATGCGTGGGACGTCCACCCTTCAACCGCGCAGTGAGCGTCAGGCCACACTGACGCCCGTCGCGGACAACTACGTGCGAAGCGGGTCGCCCAACAAGAATCAAGGGAGCGACAGCATCGTTCAAGTTCAACAAAGCGGAAGCAATCGCGCTCTGCTGCGGTGGGATCGGCAAGCCATTGCCCAAGCGGTCGGGTCCGATTCGGTGGTTAGTGCGGTGATTCAGTTGACAATTGTCCAGAATGGGAACAACTGGGGAACTTCAGGTAATCGCACTGTCGAGCTGCACCGGATGACTCACTCGTGGACTGAACTTGGCTCAACATGGAATTGCGCCAACGACGCGAACACAACGAACGGATCCCCGGACTGCTCTGGGAACACCGCTTGGGTGATGGGGAATCCGGACTCACTGCATCCGTGGAACCCTTCCGCAACGGGCATTGCGGGGATCACGAACGGGCAGTCTGGCGCCTTGGCGTTCAATGTGACGGTTGATGTTCGGCTTGCATTGGCCAGTGGGGATTCCCTGTATGGTTGGCTTCTAAGGCTGACCGATGAGACCTTAAGCGGGCAGGCTGCCTTCGGATCTCGCGAGAGCAACAGACCACCCCAGCTGATCCTCACGCTCAGCAGCGCAGGAGCTACGGTGCCGGCGTTGCCGCCCGACAGCATTCCGTCAGACCTCTTCGCGGATTCAAATATTGTGACCAATTCGACTCATCTCTCAGCTTCGTTTGCACGGGACGTAGTCGCCGTACTGTTCCAGCCTGGTACCCCCCAAAGCGAACGGCAAGCGGCTATCGACCAGATCGGAGGAACCGTCATCGGGGGCTCTCGATTCCCTAGCGGCGACGGATACTATCTCGTTCGGGTACACGGCGACGGGACCGACGGACCGCAGTTCAATGCGATTGCCAGCCTCAAGGCGCGGTCATCAGTGAGCTCAGCGATTGTCGAAATGATACTTCAGGACCCAGCGGGCTACTTGCGGCCCAATGATGGACCAGGGTGGACGCGGGGGACTTGGCGGACAAACCCTAGCCTTGCCACTGGTGACAACTGGGGACTCGAAGCGATGGCCGCTCCTCTAGCATGGGGCTGCGACACCGGTCGTTCTTCCACGCCGATCGCAGTCGTTGATAACCAGTTCCTTGATTCAGCAGCGGTTTCAGATCTTGCACCAAATATCCATTCGCTTAACACTCCGAACCTGTTTCCCAACACCCTGGCGCACGGGACTCTGGTGGCCAGCGTGTTGGGTGCCGTGGGGAACAACGGACAGGGGATTACAGGCATGATGTGGCGAGCGAACTTGCGGTTGTACGAGAGCGGCGTGGCTTCGCCCCCCGGTGGCGCAACCATCACCCCACTCGGCATTGCAAACATGGTTGCGAAAGCGGCAGCAGGAGGAGCCCGAGTCGTCAATCTCTCCACTTTCCAGAATTGGCACGGGGCCATTCCCAATAATTCGGTTGATTCTGGGGTCATCAACCAAATACTCGACCCAATAGTCAAGGCTCTACGTACACAAATGCCGGCCGGGGGGGCACCTCTACTAGTGGTCATCGCCGGAAACAACGGCGAAATCGAAAACGGCGTGCCGGGTCATCAGTTGA
The DNA here is from genome assembly GCA_035279545.1 of bacterium. Lineage (GTDB taxonomy): Bacteria > Sysuimicrobiota > Sysuimicrobiia > Sysuimicrobiales > Segetimicrobiaceae > Segetimicrobium. Next base: position 5,855 of record DATEHM010000222.1, read on the forward strand.
ATGCTTTTTGGTCCGGCTATCCGGCGCTCGCCGACTCCTTTCCGAATGTCGTCCTCGTCGTCGGTGCGAGCGACAGGTCAGGTCAATACCCGGCATTCGCGGATACCGGTCGACTTGTTTCTGTCGCCGCGCCTGGCGTGGATATCCCGGTCTTGGAAAACGGAGGCCTCCCAGTTAAAGAAGCGGGTACATCGGTGTCCGCTCCATACGTCTCGGGTATCGCAGGGCTTCTGGTTGACTTCGATTCCACCCTGACCACCAGCGATCTGCGGCGGATGATCATCGGTGGTGCCATCCAAGGGGGAAGAACCGCCGGAAAATATCCAATTGTGAACGCCTATGAATCCCTGAAGCTTGCGGCGCAGCGGTCGGGGGCTCCACTTTGCGGCAATAGGGTGTGGACCACCGGGGAGCAGGTCTTTGCGCAACGAGACACCACCAGCCCGACAGGAGAGCAGATAGTAAGCCTGCCTGATTCGGCCGCGTACATCAACGTCTTCCACGGTGGCCATCGATTGGAGGCTCTCAATGTCCGCACGTTTGGCACCCTAGCCTTCAAATACACAGATGGGTCGTGGACCCCGACCACAGACACGGCGACCACTCCGGTTGGCGGAGCATACTTGTCGCTTCTCCAGGTCTCACACGACCAAGACAGCTTCGCCGTGGTCACGCCCCACGTCACCTCCGGCCAAGAAACGCTCGATGTAGGGGTGTTCGACACGGTGTCCAACCTTACGGCCCACCTTGCGAACCTTCAGATTCCGCTCGCTTCTGGAGACACAACCTGCTTTTGGAAGATCCCCTTCATCGATGATATGGACAACATCATCGGCTTTGACTGCTTGATGGAGGGGACGACGGGGGGCGACCAACGCCTGGATTGGCGGTACGCCTTTGCGAGCTACGGCGGCAAGATTCTGGTGGCAATCACGAAATTCCAGTCTACGATAAGTTCAAGATCCGGGCCGTCACCCTGTCCTTGGGGAGGAGGGCCGATCCCCGACGCGCCGCAGTTCTGTGTGACTGCCACGCTGCAGGAGGTCGCGCTGGGGACCGATGTATATCAGGTCGACATCGCTTCAAAGGCGGATTCCCTTCTGTGGTCCATTCCCAACAAGCAGGTCTTCTGGCTGGCGGTTTCGGAGGATGGTACCCAGATCGCGACGGCGGAGGCGGGCGTTTCGCAGACTACCGTATTTCAGCCAAATCCAGCCTGGACCCCGACATCAGTCAACCAGGGTTTTGAAGTTCAAATTTCAGGACCCCAGCAGATCAACGGCTGCACCTTAACCTGGAGAAGTCACTCGTCCGGTAACGTACTCCTTTCTGGCCTTTCCAACCCAGCCGCGTGCTTCCAACAGGGGCAGGGGACCATCGCGCCAGTGCGGCAAGCGCCTTAGCCACCATCTAGCAACGCTTGATCCTAGCGGCCCGTCTAAACGCTTCAGACGGGCCGCTAGCTTTGGTGTACGTCAGGGTACTCAAAGAAGGCTTCAGCCCACAACGCGACGTCTTGGGGCAGTTGAACTAGGATCTGTACAGATCTGCGCTCATACCCGTCAACTGCAACGGTGACTGCAGGAGCGAGAATACCCCCGGGAACTTCCCACCAGCGGGGGGCACTTTCGGATCAATGAAGTTCACCCCCACCGAACCATCCGGTGCCAAGCTGGTGCCCGCCACACCCGCCTGAAACAAGTCCACCTGAGCTGTCACCGTCGCCCACACGAACGGATGGGCCGGGTCTACAGGAACGGTCGCGACGACTTGCGCCGCGGGCTTGTACCTGTAGGCCAGGTAGTTGTTGTCGCTGTTTGCCTCATAGTGGAGGAAGGTCTCGGAAGTGGTCCCAACCCCGCCGAAGGTGCTCAGGGTCAAGGTGTAGCTGCCGATAATGCCTTCCCACCCGGCCGCGAAGCTGTCGGAGGCGCCAGGAATCATGTGGCAATACTCGTAACCCGGGCTGCCTTGGAAATCCCTCACCCCCACATCCACGGCAACCGCCAAGACCGATGGTGCTTTGACGATGGAGTACAACAGGATCTGTTGAAAAATACTGGCGTTGACCATTGTATGGGGCCCGAACAACCACGTGTCATCGGGCGGGAAGTTCCACCACCCGGCGGGGCCCAGCACAGCTTGAAGAGAGTACAAGCCCAGACGAGAGTCTGTCTCGGCGACCTTTCTTACGATTGGCGCGTTTTCCTGATCGGGGAACGTTGTGGCAGTCCCCCCTTGGTCGTTGTTCCCAAAGGTGTAGGGAGCGGAGAAGTCCCGCGACCAGAAGGGAAGCAGGCGTATCAGACTCGGGTTGAGTTTGAGCTGCGCCTGAGCGAGTGCCGCTTTGGGCACGGATGACGGCCCGCCCGGTGTCGGTGCAAACAGCATGGGCGCTCGTCCGACCCCCCGCAGATGCTTGGCAGTTTCGACGGTCAGTCGCGGCCGGTCACCCCCGAGTAGACTGATCCGGTGGAGGAAGGCCTCTTGGCGGGCTTCCATCATCAGGGCATCGGCCTTGATGATCTCAACCCGGACCTTTTCTGGGACCTTCTGTTCGATGGGCTCATAGCTCCCGACCGCAGCCATCGCCGCTGCCGCTGCCCCCTCCGGCGTTATCGTAGGCATGGGTCCCTCTCCCTGTTGGATTTCCGTCACCTGTCGAGCGGCGACTTCCGCTCGGAGAAACGAACTCCAGAGCGTACGGGGAGCCAATCACGTGGCGCTCACGTGCTTGATTGGCAGCACGTTATGGGGGCGTCAGTCCGTCGCGCCGGTCACCTGGATAAGAGCGTTCCGAAGCGCGCTTAGGGTTCGCTCCTCTCCCGCCAATAGCGAACGCCGGTGCAGAATCGAAGCCTCATCCTCCGCAATCCTTTGACGGCCCCGATTCACTCGCACCTCCTGGTCACGGATTTGAGCCCGAAGTGCACTAACGGCTTCGTGCTCGCGCCGCAGTGACTCGCGGGCTCGCGCGACCACGCGAGCGGCCTCCTGGAGCGCCTGGCGACGGCCTGCGACGAATGCCTCCGTCGTCTCCACTTGGAGCGCAGCATTCGCCTCCGTGGTTTTCAGCGACCGCAGTTCCTTTGCTGGAACGCCGGACCGCATCTTTTCACCCAGGTCAGCTCGAACCCGAGCCAGCGCCTCTCGGGCGCCAGGCAGCTCCGCCTCCGCTCGCTCGACCTCGGCGTGCAGTCTCTTCTGCGCTTCTTCCGCCGCCTCGATCCCCCGCGTGAGTTGTACCAGCATTGGTTCTTCCACCACCGCTATCGTCGTCATTCCGCCCCCTCGTGATGGGTGTTCATTGCGCCAGTTCGCCCGTATTGAGGTCGTAGACTTCGCCACCTACCCACACCAGCGGCCGCCCCCCGTGCGTGCTCCCCGCGCACGCCAGCGCCACCGCATCGCCGCGGTCCGGGGAGCGCCCGAGACGCTGCCGCACCTCGTCCTTGGATTCGAGGACGATCCGGCCCTGCTGATCGAAGCGGTACCGCAATGCGCTCAGGTCCGCGAGCAGCTCGTCGTCGTCCGGCAGCGCGAGCTTGCCCCGTTCCAGCCCCTCCCGTAGCAGCCAGAACAGCTCGGCGCGCTTGTTCTTGAACCGTTTGGGGTCGACCGCTCCGCCTCCGAAGTGCACGGCCTCCACGGACCGCCCCAGCTGGTTCAGTCGATCGACCACGCCGGCCCCGACGCCCGTGGCGTCGACCCAGATGCGCCCGCCGTCGCATAGGACGACCCGCTGCAGCACCCGGTCGACGGTTCGCATCGTGTCGGGCTCTCGAAACGTCTCCACGGACTCCAGCCGTGGGCCCCTACAGACGGCGATCGCGCTGGCGTCGCCGGCCACCGAACGGGCCACGTCCACGCCGAGTGCCACCGTGGCCCCGTCTGGGCTCTCGACCACCCGATCGACTGCCGCTTCGAGCAGCGTCAGCGGGAACAGCACGCCTTCGCCTGCGTCAGGGAACTCGCCCAGTACACGCGCCTGGTAGAGCGGGGAACCGAGGCCCCAGTCGCGCGCCCGGTCTTCCACCCAGGCGGGCGACACGATCGAGCTGTCCGTCGAGGGTACCTGGTGGCGCACCCACGCGTCTCCGCCCTTGCTCCAGGCGCGGTAGAACGGCCCCTCCGGTCCACCAGGTGTGGATGTCACCAGGAGCCGATTGGCCGATTCGCTCGTCAGGGCGCCCTGGAGTGCGTCGTACGCGTCCTGTGGGATGCCCTTGGTCTCGTCGAGGATCAGCAGGACGCCCGCCTCGGCGTGCAGCCCCTCGATCCGGTCGGGCTCCGTGGCCGGCAGCCCGATCGCGGCCCACTCCTCGCCGTAGCCGTTGACCACGGCACGCGACGCCATCACCGACAGGGGGAGCGCCACCTTTGACCGGCGTGCCCACCGGCGCATCTCGGAGAACAGCACGGTCCGGACCTGCCGGCTGAACTCCGGGGCCACGATCACGACCCGCGACATCGGCCTAGTGAGCAGCCACCACAGGCTGGCCCAGGCGTCCAGGGCCGACTTTCCCACGCCGTGCCCCGACTTCACGATCAGCCGCGGGTGCTCCGCCAAGTCCTGGAGGATGTCGAACTGGTAGGGCCGACCGTCCGAGCGCCGCGTCGCACTCTCCGCGCCCAGGATGTCCCGACAGAAGCCCACCGGGTCGTCCCGGTAGCGGCTGAAGACGTCTTCGATGGCCTGCGGCACCTCCAGCGCCTCAGCTCGCCGGGCCAGCTCGCGTGCGAATCGCTCCAGCTTGCCGCTCACGGCCGAATCCCCAGGCTCCGTGCGACCCCATTCAGGGCTTCCGCCAGCTCGTGCAGTCGATTGGGCGGCACCTCCAGTTGGGCACCGACCGTCCGTTGATCGCCGGTGGCGCTTGCCTGCCACCGCTCCATCCGCATCGTGACAACCAGGCGGCCGCCCTGTTCCTGCTCCACGCGCAGCCGGATGCTCGACCCACGATCGATGCCGACAAACCGCTCCGAAACCGCCGCTCGGACGCTCATCGGCTGTCCTCAAGGGCCTGGGCAGCGTCAGCGGCGACATCGTGGATCGCCTGAGCGAAGCCGCCAACCAGATCGGGGGGCAGCTGCACGTCCCAGACGATGCCCCGGCCGTCGTGCACCTCGATCACGACTACTGCGGGCACGATCCCCCACGGGACGTTCCTGACGGTCGCGTGCACCGTGATTTGGCGAGCGCCCTCCCGGAGCGTCACCACCCTACTGACCCGTGGGGCAGGGAAGGGGACGACATCGCCGCCCCAGCTCTGCGTAAGGTCGTGCAGGCGGCCGGCGGTGAGGTCAGCATCGGTGCCTGGCCCAGGCTCCCGAAGCACGATCTGTGGCCGCGCAGTAGCGGGCCGATCCTGGAGAATCCGTGACGGCCGGAGTGGCCCGCAGCTCGTGATCGCCGGGTGCTCCTCGGCTCGCCGATCCGGGAGGAATCCGATGACCACTTGGCAGGCGTCTGCGGTCTCCCAGGCGTAGAGCTGCTTGAGCGCGCCGACGACGTCGTCGGTGACGTCAGCGATGAACGGCGTCTTGCCCTCGAACAGGCGCCAGTCCCGGAGGCGCCACTCGGTCGCTCCCGCGGCGTCCTTGTGCCGAATGACGGCAGTGCGGTGCAGGGGGTGATAAGCCACGACGTAACGCCGCCCCTGCTCCACGAGGATGGCGTGCAGCATCGCCTGAGCGTGCTGGGGGAAGCCGCTGAGGTTGTACGTCACGGCGTCCCACCCCCGCGCTGGGCCTTCAGCTGGCGGTCCAGCTCGTCCAGCCGCGTCCGCAGCTGCTGGACCACCTCCTGGGTCAGCCGGGATTCGTGGGCGCGCACCCAGACTTCCACGGAACGCACCACGGCTGACGCCACAGCACCCTGCAGCAGGCCGCCAGCGGCCCAGAGGCCGATCCGATCGAGCCGGCGCATCGCCGTATCCAGGTCGGTCAGGGGTGGCAGCTCGGCCTCAACGACATCGAGGGTGAGCTTCCGGCGTGCGCGTCCGCTGCGCTTGCCCATCTCGCGGGCCTGTTCGGGTGTGAAGGTCACGGCTCGGCCCCCGTTCGGAGGCTGGTGGTGGTAGGGGGGAGGAGCAGCAAAGCAGCAGCAAAGCCGCTCCGCCGGGCGTTGTTGCTCAAGGACTTACGACGGCCAACCGGATTGAGAATCCTCAGCGCCCCCCGCTCGGAGCCACACGCGCGGGGCGACTGACCCGCCGAATGGCCCGAGATATCGCTGTCAGAGTGGCGGCTGACTTTGCTGCTGACTTTGCTGGTCGGTGATTGCCAATGCAGTTTGCTGAGGCTAGATGATGCCAGTGCCCGAGAATGAAACGAGGGGCACGCACGGTGCCCCTCGAATCCTAAGTCCTGCGCGTCTGCCAGTTCCGCCACGGTCGCGTGATGGTCCTGCTTTAACTTACGGCTGCGGTTCCTCCAGCGGGAGCCGCCGTCCTCGCCTGCCCCTACCGACTAGCTTTCGAGGAGGAAAACCGAGGACAAGAGCCCGCAATGAGTGTTGATCCCATGCTTGCCCCGCTCGACCAATTGACTCGTAACCCTTCGGTCGCGGACTTGGTGAAGGCCTCGCTCGGCCGCGTGACGGACGCCCTTCAGGAGGGCCAGCAGCCCATGGCGTGGGAAACGCTGCCGCTCTCGTCGTTCGGAGTCGCTCTCCCTGATGCAATCGTCTCGTGTTGGGTGTTCGTCATTCGCCCGGGACTGGATACCGGAGCCGAGCGTCATCCCAACAGCCACCAGCGATCGATGTCCCTCACAGGGCAAGGTGAGTTTCACCTTCGTTCGGGCCGCCAATGGCGGCCGCACGCCTTGGTGAGCAGCGCAGACGCCTCACTGGAACGCCGGTGGGTCTCGATCCCGCCAAACACATGGCATCGTCTATTGGTGGGCGACGCCCCGTGGGGGATGCTCTCATTTCACACGGTACGCGAAGGTGACCTGATTGAAGAACGGCCATCGACGTCGGACCTTGATGACGGCCCCACTTCGTCGCGTCGCTATGCCGACCACGACTAGGGAGGAGGTCAGGTCGTGCAACGGCGTCCGTTGGGCACCGCAAGCGTGATCCGCATGCCCGCGAGGGCCGGCAATCACGTCTCACCGATGCCGCGGATTCTCGCCTGAAGGGCCAGCCGTTCCAGCTTCTCGACGGGCAATGCCAATAGGAGATCGATGCGCCGGGCCAGCATGACATAGGCATCTCGATGGGCCTTCTTCGCCGCCACGTCTCCAACCGCCTCGGCTGGGTCCTCCATCCCCCAGTGCGCGAGCACCGGCTGGCCGGGGAAGATCGGGCACGATTCCCTGGCGCGGTCACACACGGTGATCACGAAGTCCCAGGGCTCACGCTCCAGGCCATCGACGGAGCGTGGCGGGTGCCCGTGCCACTCGATCCCGTGCTCGTGCAGGGTCTCGATCGCCAGCGGATTCACCCGCGCCGCCGGCTTCGATCCGGCGCTCTCGGCCCGGAAGCGGCCTTTGCTCCTGGAGTTGAGAATCGCTTCGGCCATTTGACTCCGCGCCGAGTTGCCGGTGCAGAGAAACAAGAGCCGGAACGGACTCACGCGGGTTTCCGGCCCCGGATGAACGCGCCCATGATCCGCCCGCTCACTTCGCGGGCGATCTGGTCGGCGTCGAGCCCCGCACCCGTCAGAATCGCCCGGGCATCCTCGAAGGCATAGACCCGGGTCGGCTCGATGTCGATGTCGACGAATCCGGTACGCGCCAGGAGATCACGGAACTCGGACTCCTCCAGCGCTCCCGCGACGCAGCCGACCCAGAGCTCCATGCTCGACCGGACGGCGGGCGGGACCTCACCCCGGATGACGACATCCGACACGGCGAACCGGCCACCCGGCTTCAGCACCCGGAACGCCTCGGCCAGGACCTTCGCCTTGTCCGCCGACAGGTTGATCACGCAGTTCGAGATGACCACGTCCGCGGTCCGGTCGGGGAGCGGAAGGGCCTCGATCGACCCCTTCAGAAACTCGACGTTTTCAACGCCGGCTTTGCGCTGGTTGTCCCGCGCAAGGGCCAGCATTTCGTCGGTCATGTCGATGCCGTAGGCCTTGCCGCCCGGTGCCACGCGACGGGCCGACAGGAGGACGTCGATCCCGCCTCCCGAACCCAGATCGACCACGACCTCGCCGGGGTGCAGCTCGGCCAGGGCGGTGGGGTTTCCGCATCCCAGGGAGGCGAGCACGGCGTTTTCGGGGAGCGCGGCGATCTGGTCCGCGGCGTAGAGGTTGTCGCTCACGGGGTCGCAACCGCCGCCGCAGCAGGCCGAGGCGGCCGACTGGCCCTGGACGATCTTCAGGGCGGCGGCGCCGTACTTCTCGCGGACGGTCTTGGTGATCAGCTCGGCATCGGTCATACGTGGTCTCCATTCAATCAAGAAATCTTGATGGATAAGAGTAAAAAAAGGGAACTCAGCAGCAGGCCGTCCGGCAGCTGCCGGCGTGCTCGCCGGGCTTCACGGCCTGGGTGAAGTCCGCGATTTGGTCGAGCGCGTCTCCGTTCAACGTGTAGTAGCTCCAACGCCCCTCCCGGCGATCCGTCACGAGCCCCGCGTCCTTCAGCACCCTCAGGTGGAAGGAGAGCCGGGACTGCGCCGCGTCGAGGGAGCCCTGGAGCTCGCACACGCACCGCTCTCCGTGGGAGAGCATCTCAACGATCTTGAGCCGAGTAGGGTCCGAGAGCGCATGGAACCAGGAGGCGGCGCGCGTCGGACTCGGCAGCACGGTGGTCATGCGTTCAATATATCAACAAACGTTGATATGTCAACCCCGGGGTTTTCTGGGGCAAAAAGCGGGTCCTTCGCGCCTGCGGCGCTCAGGATGACAACGCGGCGGCCTTCTTGAGAATAAATGAAGGAAAGATTTCGGAGGGTGGAACTTCCGTTCCTGCGGGGCCGTCGGACGTTGCCCATCTTGGGGCAACCTTTATCGGACCACATATGAAAAGCCTGTACCTGCTCCTGCTCGCTCTCGTCGCGGCCCCGCTCACTGCCCAGTCCCACGATGCGTCAAATGCCCGCATGCAGGCCCGCGGCCAGATGGCGATGGGCGTCAACCAGAACGCCTCCCGCCACGTCTTCGACGACCTGCCGGATGGCGGCCGGATCGAGCTGCAGGCGGACTCCGTCGACTCCACGGCGATCGCGGCGATCCGGGCCCATCTCTCCACGGTCGCGTCGGCGTTCCAAGCGGGTAACTTCTCGACGCCGGAGTTCGTCCACGCCGGTCCGGTCCCGGGCGCCTACGTCATGGCCGCCAGGAAATCGGCCATCACGTACGCGTTCGCGGCGTTGCCGCGGGGCGGGGAAGTCCGGATCACGACGCACGACCTCGAGGCGTTGCATGCCATCCATCGGTTCCTGGCGTACCAGCGGCAGGAGCATCACGCATCGGGCCACGACATGCACTGACCATGGTGCCTGAGCGGACCATCGCCCGGGTGTCCTGGCTCGCCCCGCTGTCGGCGGCCGGGCGGCGCGAGCTGGCCGCGCGCGGAGTGACGCGGCGCTTTGCGGCGGATCAGGTGCTGTGGCGGCGGGGAGACGAACCTCGGGGGCTCTTCATCGTCCTGGAGGGGGCCGTGCGGGTGGTACGCGGGTCCGGAGGCCGGCAGTACGTCCTGCACCGGGAGGGACCGGGTGGCACGCTGGGGGAGGTCCCGCTGTTCGGCGGCGGCACCTACCCCGCCACCGTCATCGCCGAACAGGCGACGGAGTGTCTGGTCCTCTCCCTGCCGGCCCTCGAGGCGGCGGTGGCGCGAGACCCACGACTCGCGACGCTCCTCCTGGGCCGGCTTTCCGGACGGGTCCGCGAATTAGCGGGCCGGCTGGACCGGGTGACGACGCAGCCGGTGGCGCGCCGGTTGGCCAACTACCTCCTGCAACGGCACGCGGAAGCCCAGGGCCCATTCTCGCTGGGGCAAAGCCAGACCAAGGTCGCCGAGGATCTTGGCACGGTCCGGGAAGTCGTCGTGCGGGAGCTGAGGGCCCTCGTTGCCGCGGGGGTCATTCGCCGCGTGGGGGCCGGGCGTTTCCTGGTAATCAACGCATCCAGGCTGCGAGGCTGAACCTCGCGCCGGCACTCAACTCGCGAGGGTAGGGTTGCTGCGCCGGCGCTGCCACAGATGCGCCAGAACTCCCGTCACACTGATGAGAAGCAAGACCACGTTGCCCGCCACGGCGAGCAGCATCCAGCGGGCGCCGGTTGCCGATGAGCCCCACTGCGAGAAGAGCCAGATCAGCACGATATATGGGGTGGAGCAGAGCGCTCCGCCGACTGCCAGGAGGTTTGCGCCGAAGGCGGTGCGTCGCCCAGCCACGATCACCGCGAAGTACCAGAAGGCATGAAGGCAGGCGATCAGGCCGATGTCCGGCTCGATCCGGAATTGGCCGGGCGTCTTGACGCACCAGAGCCCCAGCAGGACCAGGCTCACGGCCGTACGAATTCCGTCAATGACCCTGGTGAACGTCAGGATACCATCCTCAGGAAGTGTGCCTCCCCAAGGTATGGGTCACATCGATTTCCCGCCCGCGCCTGCCGCGGGATCAGGCGCCAGACGATCCCCGGTTTGCTACGGTTTTTTCACGACGGCGGCGCGCCGCAGGTAGACGGGAGGATCGAGGGGGGTGAGGCTGCCGGCCTGTTCCGCCGATCCTGCGTCAGGCGGCCCGGAGATCACCACGGACGTCGGATACCCGTACGTCGGATCGAACTCGATGCTGGCGAGGTTTCCATAACCCTCGACCTGCACGGCCTCCGCAAATATCGAGTTGACGGTTGTCTTCATGGTGGAGTCGTTCTGACTGCTGGCGAGGCAGATCGCGCCGACGGCGACGCCGTTGCGAACCGTGATCGCCCAGGCCGCGGTGGGGCATAGGGCGTGGTACCGGAAGGCCTGTACGGCGTAGGTGAATGAATAGGACGAGGGTCCATGTGTTACCCACTCCGCCTGGCGCTCGAGCAGGAGGATGGGCGAGACGCCGGTGTCGCCGCACGAGACCAGCGCGAGAACCGCGAATGGGATCAGGAGCCGTTTGGTCATGAGCCTTCCAGGAAGAGTGCGCCTGCTGATTGATACCCCGCCAGGCGCTCCGGCGTCACCGGCGCCCGGGTCCTGACACCCGGCGACCGGGCGCCCGGTCATGCTGATCGCCGGTTCGAGGAGAATCGAATCGTCATCGCGGCCTCCGGCCTCCCGATGGTGAACGCTGCAAAGCAGAAGATCAGGACCAGGTGATTGAGCGACGCCCCGAAATACTGCCACGGCGCCGCGTGCGGCCCGGGATAGTTCGATGAGAAGAGGAGCGTCAGCATGTAGACCATGCCACACAGGCTCGCGGCGCGCGTCCAGATCCCGGTGATCAACGAGATGGCGATCGCCAGCTCACCGTACGCCACCAGGAAGGCGATGGGTGTCGCGAACGGCAGCACGAAGCCGCGCAGCACGGGCACCATGAACGGATAGGTGCCGTCGGCCAGGAACTGGTTGATCCATCCCTGGAACCCACCCCCGAGCGTGAAGTGCGTGCCGAACACCTTGTAGGTGCCGAAGAACAAAAAGAGGACACCCACGGCGATCCGCAGGCACGCGAGGGCGCGGGTGTTCCGGTTATCGTTCACGTCCGACATCCCCTCACTCCTTCGGAGGTCACCGATGCCGATTCTGCGGGAATGGCGCGCCGAAATCCGGCGGGCCGCACTGGACGAGTACGTGGAGTATGTCACGGCCACCGGCATCGCGCACTACCGGAAGACGCCGGGGAACCTGGGCGCCGCGATCGCCACACGGGAACTGGACGTGCACCGCGCCGAGATCGTCGTACTGAGCTGGTGGACGGACCGCGATGTCATCGCGGCGTTCGCCGGAGCCGACATCGGCGTGGCCCGCTACTATCCGGAGGATGATGCGTTTCTGCTCACCAAGCCGGCCGGCGTCCAGCACTACGAGGTGCGG
>DATEHM010000223.1:0-7362 GCA_035279545.1 bacterium
CAGGTGCAGGGACTGATGAGGCAGGCAATCGGATAAAGGCAGGCGGGGAATGTCTGACACCACCACCAGTTCCATACCCACAGCCTTCTCGCTGCCCCCTCTAACTCCATTCCATGTCATTTCTCGGACACACACCTAGCGCGATCCCGTGCCCGAAAGGCCCTCCGATGCCCATCGGCTCCCTCCTCAGTTCCGCCTCTCCTCAGGCTCAGGCGACCGGGCACCTGTTGGTCTTTGTGCTGGCGCTGGGAGGCGCCGTGTTCGCCCTCGTCGCCGGGATCATCGTCGTGGCGGCCGTCCGGTTTCGCGACCGCCCGGGACGGGCCGAGCCGGTGCAGGATCCCGGTCGGCCGAAGGCGGAGATCGCCTGGGTCGCCGGCGCCGGCGCCCTTCTCCTCGTGATCTTCGTGCCGACGGTCGTGACGATGCGGATCGTCGATCCGCCGACCGGGCGGCGCATCCCCGATCTCGTGGTCACCGGGCACCAGTGGTGGTGGGAGGTGGGCTACCCCGGCCAGGGGATCGTGACCGCGAACGAGATCCACATCCCCGTCGATCGGCCGCTGCTCGTCCACCTCGTCTCCGCCGACGTGATCCACGACTTCTGGGTCCCGCAACTCGCGCGGAAGATGGACCTCACCCCCGGCTATCCCACGGACATCTGGCTGCAGGCCGACACACCCGGGGTGTACCTGGGCGCCTGCGCCGAGTTCTGCGGCGCCGAGCACGCCTGGATGCGGATCCGGGTGATCGCCGAGCCCGCTCCGGCGTTCGCGGCATGGGTGCAGCAGCAGCGCCAGCCCCCGCCGCCCCCGCAAGGCCCGGAGGCGGCCGTGGGCGTGCAGCTCTACCAGGAAGACACCTGCGGGAGCTGCCACGCGACCGGGGTCGGCCCGGACCTCAGCCACTTGGCGAGCCGGGGGACCCTGGCGGCCGGCCGGCTGGAGAACACCCCCGCCGAGCTGGCGCGGTGGCTCGCCGATCCGCAGGCGGTGAAGCCCGGGAGCCTGATGCCCAACTTCCACCTGAGCCCCGCCGACGTGCGGGCGCTGGTCGCGTACCTGGAGACCTTGAAGTGAGGGACGGGTCCGCGGCCTTGGGGGCCGCCGTCGCGCTTCCGGCGGAGGGGGGCGGGCTCTACCGGTGGATCGCCTCGCTCGACCACAAGCAGATCGGCATCATGTACCTGATCAGCACGCTGGTGTTCTTCGTGGTCGGCGGCATCGAAGCGCTCTTGATCCGCACGCAGCTCGCCGTCCCCAACAACACGCTGCTCGGCCCGCGGGCGTACAATCAACTCTTCACCATGCACGGGACCACGATGATCTTCCTTGTGGTGATGCCGATGCTGATCGGGCTGGCGACGTATCTCGTGCCGCTGCAGATCGGCGCCCGCGACATCGCCTACCCCCGCATGAACGCGCTGAGCCTCTGGCTACTGGTGTTCGGCGGCCTCCTGCTCTACTACAGTTACCTGGCGGGGGGGGCGCCCGACGCCGGGTGGTTCAGCTACGCGCCGCTCAGCGAGAAGCCCTACGCGACGACGACGGGGGTGGACTACTGGGCGCTGGGGTTGCTTGCCACCGGCATCGGCACCGTCACTGCCTCGATCAACCTCATCGTCACGATCCTGACGCTGCGCGCACCCGGCATGCGCATGACCCGGCTGCCGCTGTTCACCTGGATGGTGCTCGTCAACTCCATCCTGATCCTGTGCGCCCTGCCGGTCCTGAACGCATCGCTGGTGATGCTCCTGATCGACCGGCAGCTCAACGCGCACTTCTTCGCTCCCCAGACGGGAGGGTCCGCGGTCCTCTGGCAGCACTACTTCTGGGCGTTCGGCCATCCCGAGGTCTACATCATGGTCCTCCCCGCCTTCGGGATTATCTCGGAAGTCATCCCCGTCTTCTCGCGCAAGCCGATCTACGGCTATGAGTTCGTCGCCGCGTCCACCGCGGCGATCGCCTTCCTCAGCTTGGCGGTGTGGGCGCACCACATGTTCACGGTGGGGCTGGGCCGGCCGGCCGACCTCTTCTTCGCCGTGGCCAGCATGCTGATCGCGATCCCCACCGGGATCAAGGTGCTGAACTGGTGCGCGACGATATGGGGCGGGGCGATCCGGTTGACCACCGCCATGCTGTTCGCGATGGCCTTCCTCGCCATGTTCACGATCGGGGGGATCACCGGCGTCAGCTTCACCGCCGTGCCGATCGATTGGCAGGTTGAGGATACCTACTACGTGGTGGCGCACATGCACTACGTGCTCTTCGGCGGCACCGCGTTTGCGATGTTCGCCGGACTGTACTACTGGTTTCCGAAGATGACCGGGCGGATGCTGTCGGAGTCGTGGGGGAAGTGGCAGTTCTGGCTCACGTTTGTGGGATTCAACGTCACCTTCATGATCCAGCACGTCCTCGGGCTGATGGGGATGCCCCGGCGGGTGTTCACGTACCCCGCGCTCCCGTACTGGGGGACGTTCAACATGATCTCGACGGTGGGCGCCTATCTCCTGGCGTTCTCGGTCGTGGTGTTCCTCTGGAACGTGGCGATCAGCCTGCGGTCCGGCCAGCCGGCCGGCGAGAACCCGTGGCACGCCTGGACCCTGGAGTGGGCGACGCCGTCACCGCCCCCCGAGCACAACTTCGACCTGGTGCCGCCGGTGCGGGGCCGACGTCCGTTGTGGGACCTCGAGCACCCGGAGCGGCCGGACCCGGTCCGGGGGTGGAAGGGCCGGGTGGGCGAGGTCTCCATCCCCGCTCCCCAACTCGGGATGCTGTTCTTCATCGGGACCGAAGCCGTGTTCTTCCTGATGCTGATCCTCGCCTTCCTGTACTACCACGCGGCGGCGCACACGGGCGCCGTGGCGGCGCACGTGCTCGCCCCCGCTCGCGCCGCCGTCAATACGCTGTACCTGCTCGCCAGCAGCGTGACCCTCTACTGGGGGGGGAAGAGCCTGCGCCGTCGGCGCCCCGTCGCCCTCGCCGGGTGGCTCGCCGTGACGATCGTCCTCGGCAGCCTGTTCCTGCTCGGCCAAGGACGGGAGTGGCTGGCGCTCGTCCACGCGAACGTGACGGTGAGCCGGGACCTGTTCGGGACGACGTTCTTCACGCTGACGGGCTTTCACGGGCTGCACGTCCTGTTCGGCCTGGTGCTGCTCGCCGTGCTGTTCGCGCTGGCGGTCGTCCGGCAGTTCCCGGGGCCGAGATCGGCGGGGGTGGAGGTGGTGACCCTCTACTGGCACTTCGTCGATGCCGTCTGGATCGTGATCTACAGCCTGATCTATCTCTGGGCGCTGGTCGGATGACCGCGCGGCGGAGGGATGTCCATGCCGGATGATCGGACCGCGCGCGGGGGGGCCCCGGACGGCGTTCCACCGCCGGCGCCGGTGGGGCGCGAGGGGTGGACCGCGGCGAAGCCGGAGCGGCTCCCCAGCCGGACGCTGTGGCCGGTCTGGGCGGCGCTGGGGATCGTCCTGCTCCTGTGGGGTGTCGTCACCGCGTACCTGGTCGCCGCCGCCGGCGCGGTCCTCCTGAGCATGGCCGCGCTCGGGTGGATCGGAGAGGTGCGCCGTGAGCGGTGACCATCCCGCCCCCGCGCCGGCGGACTCGGCCGCGTCCCCCGCCCGGCGGGAAGTCCTGATCCGACTGAGCCTGGCCCTCGGCGCGCTCGGCACCGCGATCGTCGCCGTGCCGATCGTCGGGTTCCTGTTCGCGCCGCTGTTCGAGCGGCAGGCGCCGGCGTGGCGGCCGGTCGGCGCGGTGGGCGGGTTCCGAATCGGGGAGACGGTCAAGGTCGATTTTCCCGACTCCTCGCCGCTGCCCTGGGCGGGCGTGGTGGCGCAGACCGCCGCCTGGCTGCGGCGGGAGGGCGAGGACCGCTTCGTGGCGTTCGCGGTGAACTGCACCCACCTGGGGTGTCCGGTGCGGTGGCTCCCCGGTGCCGACCTGTTCATGTGCCCGTGTCACGGCGGCGTATACTACAAGGACGGCACGGTCGCCGCCGGCCCCCCGCCGAAGCCGCTCTCGCAGTACCCGGTGCGGGTGCGCAACGGGCAGGTGGAGATCCGGACGAGCCCGATTCCGATCACGACGTGAGGCGGATGGGTGTGCTGAAGCGCGCCTGGCGCACGTTCGACGACCGGACAGGGATCTCGGACATCCTCGGCCCCGTGCTCAATCACCCGGTGCCGCCGGACGCCCGCTGGTACTACGTCTTTGGCAGCGCGACCCTCTTCGCCTTCCTCGTGCAGGTGGCGACCGGGATCGCACTGGCGCTGGCCTACATCCCCTCGACGGCGAACGCCTACGATACGCTGCAGTTCATCACCCACCAGGCCCCGTTCGGCAGGCTGCTCCGCGGCATGCATTACTTTGGCGCCTCGGCGATGGTGGTGCTGATCGGCGTGCACATGGCGCGCACCTTCCTGATGGGGGCGTACAAGTTCCCGCGGGAGGCGAACTGGCTCACCGGCGTAGTGCTGTTTGTGGTGACGATCATCATCGCGTTTACCGGCCAGCTGCTGCGGTGGGATCAGACGGCGGTGTGGTCGATCGCCGTCGCCGCCGAGCAGATTGGGCGGATCCCGCTGATCGGCCCGGCCCTCGCGCATTTCGTGCTGGCCGGGGATACCTGGGGCGGGCAGACGCTCAGCCGGTTTTTCGCCTTCCACGTGTTTTTCATCCCGGCGGTGATCTTCGTCTTCATCGGCCTGCACCTCTGGCTGGTGCTGCGCCACGGCATCTCCGACCCCCCCCGGGCCGGGCGGGTCGTCGATCCGCGGACGTATCGGGCTTGGTATCACGCGCTGCTCAGCCGCTCGGGGCGGCCGTTTTGGCCGGACGCGGCATGGCGAGACCTCCTCTTCGGTGTCGGCGTGATCGCCGCGATCGCGCTCGCGGCGATCCTGGTCGGCCCGCCGGAGCTCGGCAACCCGCCGGACCCGACGATCATTCAAGCGGACCCCCGGCCCGATTGGTACCTGCTGTGGTACTTCGGGCTGCTGGCGCTGCTCCCGCCGGCGATCGAGAACGCCGTGATGGTCCTGGCTCCGCTGGTGGCGTTGGCCGTGCTGCTGCTCGTGCCCGTCGTCTCCAACCGCGGGGAGCGCAGCCCGGCCCGCCGCCCCTGGGCGGTCGGGTTCGTGTTCCTGACCTGCCTGATGATCGGCACGCTGTGGATCGCCGGGGCCAGGTCGCCGTGGTCCCCCCTGTTCTCCGCCGGGCCGATCCCGGCGCGGATCGTCGGGACGACGGCCCAGCCCGTCGCCGCGGGAGGGCGGTTGTTCTACGATAAAGGGTGCGAGTACTGCCATGCCATCGCCGGGTACGGCGGCGCGCGCGGGCCGGATCTGACCACGGTCGGCGATCGGCTGACGGTGGAAGAACTGACGTGGCGGATCCTCAACGGGGGCACCAACATGCCGGCGTTCGCCGGAAACCTCACCCCCGAGCAACTCCAGGCGCTGATCGCGTTCCTCAAGTCGCGGACCGGGCGGTGAGGCGGGGATCCGCGGAATTCCCGCGGGAGGACCGGTCGTTGTTCCTTGACGATTGCCGAAGAGTCTCCGGCTCTTCCGCCGGGCCGGGAGGAGGAAACTGCATGCCGCACCCGACCCGAGTCCGAGAGATCCTGGGGTGGTATGGGAGTGAGAACCCCGGGACGCTCGCAAACCTGGCGCGGCTGCTCACCCACGGCGTGCTGGGAGGGACGGGACGTCTCGTCATCCTCCCCGTCGATCAGGGGTTTGAGCACGGGCCCGCCCGCAGCTTCGCCCCGAATCCCCCCGGCTACGATCCACGCTACCATTTCGCCCTGGCGATCGAAGCCGGGTGCAACGCGTTCGCCGCTCCGCTCGGGTTCATCGAGGCCGGGGCGGCGGAGTTCGCCGGCGAGATCCCGCTGATCCTCAAGCTGAACAACCACGATCTCCTGGTCGAGGAACGCGATCCCGCCCCCGCGCTGACCGCCAGCGTGCGCGACGCGCTGCGCCTGGGCTGCTGCGCCGTGGGGTTTACGATCTACCCGGGATCCGCCCGCAGCCGGGCGATGTACCAGCAGCTCCGCGAGGTGGCCGAGGAGGCGAAGGGCGTCGGGCTGGCGGTGGTGGTTTGGTCGTACCCGCGGGGCTCGGGGGTCAGCCGGGAGGGCGAGACCGCCGTGGACGTGATCGCCTACGCCGCCCACATCGCCGCGCAGCTCGGCGCCCACCTCATCAAGGTGAAGTTGCCGACCGCGCACATCGAAGCGCCCCAGGCCCGCACGGTCTACGCGCAGTACGCGATTCCGATCGAGACGCTCGCCGATCGCGTCCGGCACGTGGTGCAGGCGACGTTTTCCGGCCGCCGGATCGTGATCTTCTCCGGCGGGGCACGGGAAGAGGACGAGACGATGTTCGACGAGGCGCGGGCGATCCGCGCCGGGGGCGGGTTCGGCTCGATCATCGGGCGCAACTCGTTCCAGCGCCCGCGGCCGGCGGCGCTGCGGTTCCTGCGCACGATCATGGAGATCTACGCGGGGGAGGCGACGTGAGGGGGGCGGCCCACGCGAACGAGGGGGCGCTGCCGATCCCTGCGAGCTCCGTGCGTCCGATCTTCATCCTCGCCGACGACCTCACGGGGGCCGCGGACGCGGCGCATTACTTCCGCAGCGAGCGGTGCCGGGTCCGGGTGACGTTTGACGGAGCGGCGCCCTGGGCCCCCTCCCTCGGCGCGGGAACGGTGCAGGTGCACGATTCCGAGACGCGGGCCGTCCCGGCGTCGGCGGCGCGGGACCGCATCATCGGGGCGGTCGCCGCGCTGCTCAATCGGCCCGGTCCGGCCCCCCGCGTCTTCAAGAAGGTCGATTCGACGCTGCGGGGGCCCCTTGGGGTCGAACTCGAGGCCACGCTACGGACCCTGCGCTGGCCGCTCGCCCTTCTCGCCCCCGCGCTTCCGGTGCACCGCCGGACGGTGCGCGGAGGCCGAGTGGCTGTGGACGGGGTCCCGGTGACCGCCACGGTCTTCGCGCGGGACCCCCGGGCCCCGGTGCGGTCGGACCGGATCGCGGAGGTCCTCCGCGAGACCACAGCGCTGCCGACCCACGAGATCGATCTGGCCACCGTTCGCGCCGGGCCGGCGCGGCTATGCGAGGTGCTTCGCGGCATACCGCCGGATCCCGGGATCGCGGTGGTCGATGCCTAGACGGACGGCGACCTCGAGACCGTGGCCGCCGTGCTGGAGGCTTCGCCCGAGATCCTTCCCTGCGGGTCCGCCGGCCTGGCCCGCGTTGTGGCGCGGGTCTGGAACGAGGGAGGTGCCCCGACCGGCCGGCCGCGGCCGGCGTGGACGCCGTGCCGCGCGGTGGTGGTCGCGGTGGGGAGCACCC
>DATEHM010000224.1:0-8848 GCA_035279545.1 bacterium
GCCGCGCCCCCGGCGGGGGCGCTGTCCGGCGGGCCTACGCCCCCCGCGGCGGACCGGCCCGCCGGGGAGGGAAGGCTATCCAAGATCCACCCCGCCGAAGCGTCGCTTGCGGGACTGGTAGCTGCGGATCGCCTCAAACAAATCAAGCTTTCGGAAGTCGGGCCAATGGATCTCCGTGAAGTACAGTTCGGCGTAGGCGGCCTGCCAGAGGAGGAAGTTGCTGAGCCGGTGCTCCCCCCCCGTGCGGATCAACAGGTCCGGATCCGGAAGATCGGGGGCAAACAGCCGCTGCTGCAGCGCCCGCTCGTCGATGTCCTGAAGCGCCATCCGACCCTCCACCACCTCCCGCGCCAGCTGCCTGGCCGCCGCGGTGATCTCGCTCCGGCCGCCGTAGTTGACCGCCAGATTGAGGGTGATCTGCGTGTTGTGCTCGGTGAGCGCCATCACTTGGTCGATCGCCGCCCGCACCCCCGCCGGCATGGCGTCGAGCAGCCCCGACGCGCGGAAGCACACGCCGTTCTGCTGAAGATCGAGCGCCTCCTCCTGCGCGGTCTCGACCATCAGGGCCATCAGCGCCTGCACCTCATCCTGAGGACGCCGCCAGTTCTCGGTGCTGAACGCGTAGAGGGTCAGCACCTCGACCCGGCACTCTCGCGCCCCCTCCAGGGTGCGCCGCAACGCCTGGCGCCCCACGCGGTGCCCCTCGACGCGGGGGAGGCCCCGCACCTCCGCCCAGCGTCCGTTGCCGTCCATGATGATCGCGATGTGCCGCGGCATGCGGGAGGAATCCAGGGAGGCTCGCAGCGTCTCTTCCCGCCACCCCAGGTCCGCCACTGCCCGATCGCGGGCCTTGCTCACCAGTCATTCCCCTCTCCGCCGGCCGCAGCCGCCCGGCGGCGCCCGATGCGCCAAGGCCCCCTCGAGTCGAGGGGGCCGCCGATCTCCCCTATGCAAACCCCGGCCGGATCGCCGGGGAGATGCTGCCTACACGCGCGCGTCGTCCGACCGCTCTCCGCACACCACCAGCACGAGGCGCCCGCCCGCGTCCACGCGCTGCCGTACCACCCGCCGGGGATCGAGAAGGGTCCGGCGCGGCGGGCGGGTTTCGGCGATCGACCCGACCGTCCATCCCGCGGCGGCGACGATCCGCGTGGCCTCATCCACCGTGAACCCGACCACGTCCGGCGGCGCGCCGACCTGCGGCATCAGACCTCCATGATCTCCTTCTCTTTCGTCCCGAGAAGCGCATCGATCTCCTTGATGTGGCGATCGGTCATCTTCTGCAGCTCGTCGATCGCCCGCCGACTGTCGTCCTCGGAGACCTTGTGCTCGGCCTCGAGCTGCTCGAGCTTGTCCTTATGGTCCCGCCGGATGTTTCGGACCGCCACCCGCCCCTCTTCGGCGTGCTTGCGGACAACCTTCGCGAGTTCCCGGCGGCGCTCTTCCGTCAGCGCCGGGATGGGAAGGCGGATCACCGCCCCGTCGGTCGATGGCATCAGCCCGAGCTCGCTCTTCAAGATCGCCCGCTCCACCTCTTTCACCAGGCTCTTGTCCCACGGCTGCACCACCAGCAGACGGGGGTCGGGGACCGAAACGCTTGCCACCTGGGTGACGGGGGTCTGCACGCCGTAGTAGTCGACGGTGACGCGTTCAAGCAGCGCGGGGGTCGCCCGGCCCGTGCGCACCGTCCCAAACTCGCGCTTGGTCGCATCCACGGCCTTCTGCATGTGGACTTTAGCGTCGTTGATCACGTCGCTGATCACCCACGCTCCCCCCCACCAAGGTGCCGATCTCCTCGCCGCGCACCGCCCGCTTCAGATTCCCGGCGTGGGCGATGTCGAACACGACGATCGGCATGTCGTTGTCCATGCAGAGCGAGGTCGCGGTGGCGTCCATCACCTTGAGCCCGCGGTTCAGCACGTCCATGTAGGCGAGGGTGTCGAACCGCACCGCGTCCTTGCTTCCCCGCGGGTCCTTGTCGTAGACGCCGTCGACCCCCTTCTTGGCCATCAGGATCGCGTCGGCTTCGATTTCGACCGCCCGCAGGGCGGCGGCGGTATCCGTGGTGAAGTACGGACTGCCGGTGCCGCCGGCGAAAATGACCACCCGCCCCTTTTCCAGGTGCCGGATCGCCCGCCGGCGGATGTACGGCTCGGCAACCTGCCGCATCTCGATCGCGGTTTGCACGCGCGTCTCCAGCCCTTCGCGCTCCATCGCGTCCATCAGCGCCAGGGCGTTGATCACCGTGGCGAGCAGCCCCATGTAGTCGGCGGTCGCTCGGTTGAGGCCGGTATGCTCCGCGATCTGCACCCCTCGGACGATGTTGCCCCCGCCGACGACGATCGCCACGTCCACGCCGATGTCGCGGACCGACTTCACCTCCCGGGCCACAAGCCGAAGGACCTCCGGATCGAGGTCCCCCAGTCCTCCTCCCCCCGCCAACGCCTCTCCGCTCAGCTTGAGGAGAATGCGGCGGTAAGCGGGCCGGCCGCTGGCGGCCGTCATTCGCCTAGTCGAAAGCGGGCGAAGCGCCGGATTTGAATGTTCTCGCCGGTTCTGGCGATCACTTCCTTCACCACATCTCCCACCGTCCGCCCCTGGTCGCGGATGAACGGTTGGTTCAGCAGGCAGACGCCTTCGAAGAATTTCTCGAGCTGCTCGTCGGCGGCCGCCTCGGCGGCCGCGCCGGTCTTGCGCTCGGTCTGAGCCTTGGCCAGGTAGGCGTCGCGCTCCCCGGCGATGATGTCCTCGGGCACGTCCTCCCGTGCGACATACCGCGGATCGCTCGCCGCGATCTGCATCGCCACGTCCCGGGCCAGGGTCCGAAAATCTTGTGTCCGGGCGACGAAATCCGTCTCGCAGTTGATCTCAACGAGCACGCCCAACCGTCCTTCGCCGTGAATGTAGGAGGTGACCATCCCTTCCTTGGCCACCCGCCCGCTCTTGCGCGCCGCCGCCGCCAATCCCTTGGCGCGCAGGAGCTGCTGGGCCTTCTCCAGATCTCCCCGCGCCTCCGTGAGCGCGTTGCGGCAGTCCATCACCCCAGCGCCCGTCATGGCGCGCAGTTCTTTGACCCGACTGGCGCTGATCTCCAACGTTTCCGTCCTCCGTCCTAGGCCTGAACTTCCTCTCCTTCCGGCGGCGCCTCGACGCCTTCGCCCTCCCCGGGCAGCGGCGCCATCGGCGCGGGCTCGACCGCCTCGCCCTCCGCGGCGTGCGCCGCCTCCTCCTCGATCATCTCCGCCTTGCGCCGCTCCTCGTACCCTTCCTGCGCGGCGTTGGCCACGCGGTTCGTGATCAGCCGGACCGCCCGAATCGCGTCGTCGTTGCCCGGGATGGGGTAGTCGGCCTCGTCCGGATCGCAGTTGGTGTCGATGATCGCGACGATGGGGATGCGGAGCTTTCGCGCCTCGGCGATCGCGATGTGCTCCTTGCGGGTGTCGACGATGTACATCGCCGAGGGAAGGGTTTTCATCGCGGCGATCCCGCTCAGGTATTTCTCCAGCCGGGCCAGTTCATCCATCAGGTGGGACTGCTCCCGTTTGGGCAGGATGTCCAGCGTTCCGTTCTCGCGGATCTCCACGAGCTCCTTGAGGCGGTCGATCCGGCCCTTGATGGTGTTGAAGTTGGTGAGCATTCCGCCCAGCCACCGCTGGTTCACGAAGAACTGGTGCGCGCGGGTCGCCTCCTCCCGGATCGCATCCTGGGCCTGTTTCTTCGTCCCGACGAAGAGCACGGATCCGCCGGCCGCGACCGTTTCGCGTACAAACTTATAGGCCCCCTCGATCAGGGGGACCGATTTCTGCAGATCGATGATATGGATCCCGTTTCGCTGCGTAAAAATGAACGAGCCCATCTTGGGGTTCCACCGGCGGGTCTGATGCCCAAAGTGGACCCCGGCCTCAAGGAGTTGCTTCATCGTCACAACCGGCACTGCGTTCCATCCCCTTTCGGTTTCGCCTCCGCTCCCCTCATTCTGCGCCGGAACCCGAGCTCGGGCACCGCCGGCGCAGTCCAGGAACGTGCTGAAAGTCTTGCCGTAGTATAACATAGGCCGTTCGATGAGACAAATAGCGCCGCGCGGATCCGCGGCGCCCCGGCGCGGCGGGCGCACGAACCGCAGCGAACGGCTAGAGGATGTAGCGACTCAGGTCGCGGTCGGTGAGGATACCGGCCAGGTGCTCGCGCACGTACGCCGCATCGATCACGACGTGCGGGGCTCCCTCCGGTGCGGCAAACGAGATCTCCTCGGTGACCCGTTCCAAAATGGTGTGCAGCCGCCGCGCTCCGATGTCTTCCGTCTCGGTGTTGACCTGGCGGCCGATCCGGGCCATCTCGCGGACGCCATCCGGCGTGAACTCCACCCGGATGCCCTCCGTGGCCAGCAGGGCAGCGTATTGCTTCGTCAGCGCGTTCTCGGGCTCGACCATGATCCGGACGAAGTCCTCCTCCGTCAGCGGCTGAAGCTCGACCCGGATCGGCAGCCGTCCCTGGAGCTCGGGAATCAGGTCCGACGGCTTCGCCACGTGAAACGCCCCGGCGGCGATGAAGAGGATGTGGTCGGTGCGGACGGGGCCGTGCTTCGTGTTCACCGTCGACCCCTCAAGGATCGGCAGGATATCGCGCTGGACGCCCTCGCGGGACACATCCGGGCCGACCTCTCTTCCCCCCCCGGTGATCTTGTCAAGCTCGTCGATGAAGATGATGCCGGCTTCTTCCGCTCGGCGGATGCCTTCGCGGATCACCTCGTCGTGATCGATCAGCTTCTGCGCCTCGTCGGTCGTCAGAACGCGCAGCGCCTCGGAGACGGTCATCCGGCGCCGCTGGCGCCGCCTGGGGAGAATGTTCCCGAAGAGGTCCTGGAGGTTGATCCCCATCTCCTCCGCCCCCTGGCCCGAGAACACCTCGATCGTCGGGGACGCCGTCTGCTCGACCTCGATTTCCACCATCTCCCGGTCGAGTTCGCCCCGGGCCAGACGGTCGCGAAGGCCGGCGCGCCGAGCGGCGAGTTCCGCGGCGGCGGCCTCAGAGGGAGCCGTCTCCGCGGGCGCCGTCCGGGGGCCGCCGAACAACGCCTCCAGCGGGTTGGCGTAGGACCCCTCGGGGCGCGCCGTCGGAGCCAGAATCTCCACGAGCCGCTCCCGAGCCTGGGCGGCAGCCTGCACCTCGACGACGGCCATCCGCTCGATCCGGACCATCTGCACCGCCGCCTCGGCGAGGTCGCGCACCATCGAGTCCACATCTCGGCCCACGTAGCCGACCTCGGTAAATTTCGTGGCCTCCACCTTCATAAACGGGGCGGCGGTCAGCCGGGCGAGCCGGCGGGCGATCTCGGTCTTGCCAACGCCCGTGGGGCCGATCATGAGGATATTCTTGGGGATCACCTCGTCCCGCAGCTCCGGGCCGAGGCGGCTGCGGCGGTACCGGTTGCGCAGCGCGATGGCCACCGAGCGCTTCGCCGCCGCCTGACCGACGATGTACTTGTCGAGTTCCTCGACGATCCGGCGCGGCGTCAGGTCCACCATCGCCAGGGGGGCGTCGGCGCGGCGGCGGTCCTCCATCGGCCTAGCGGAGGACCTCCACGGTCACGCGGTCATTGGTGAACACGCAGATCTCGGCGGCGAGGCGCAACGCCTCCCGCACGATCTCCTCTGCGGAGAGGCGCGAGTGCTGCAGCAACGCCCGCGCGGCGGCGAGGGCGTAAGGGCCGCCCGAGCCGATTGCCGCCACCCCATCGTCGGGCTCCACGATGTCCCCGCCCCCCGAGAGCACGAAGATGTGCTCTCGATCCGCCACGACCATCAGGGCCTCCAAGCGGCGCAGGATCCGGTCGGTCCGCCAGTCCTTGGCCAGTTCGACCGCCGCCCGCGGGAGGTTGCCGTGGAACTCCGTCAGCTTCTGCTCGAGCTTCTCAAAGAGGGTGAGACCGTCCGCCGCCGAGCCGGCGAACCCCAACAGGATGCCATCGGCCACGCGTCGGACCTTCTTCGCTCCATGCTTCAGCACGGTGTTGCCGGCACTCACCTGCCCGTCCCCCGCCACGGCGACCACCCCATCGCGCCGCACCGCGATGATCGTCGTGGAGCGCCACGGCCTCCGCATGGCGCCCGGGGGCCGTACGGATCGTGCGCCCCCGACCGGCCGGCTCAGGATGGCGCCCCGACCTGCTCGACCTCTCGCGGTTTCGGAAGCTCCTTGTACTCGCAACCCTTGTTGCTGCAGACTACGGGCGCCGGCGTCCCCCGCCGCGCGCGCTTTGCCACCAGCATTTGGCCGCAGACGGGACAGGGCCGCCCGGTGGGGCGATCCCAGGAGGTGAAGGTGCACGCCGGGTAGTTGGCGCATCCGAAGAACATCCGCCCCTTCCTGGTGCGCCGTTCCACCACCTCCCCGGCGTCAAGCGGGCACTTCACCCCGATGCCCACTGGGCGCGTATACGAACACTCCGGATACCCCGAGCAGGCGATGAACTGCCCGTAGCGCCCGCGCCGCTTGACGAGCGGCTTCGTGCATCTCGGGCACGGCTCCCCGATTTCCTCGGGCGCCATCTCCACCTCTTCGATGTTCTGCTCGGCCTTGTGCAACACTTCGGCGAAGGGCCCGTAGAACCCGTGCAGCAGCCGGATCCAGTCCTCCTGCCCTTCCTCGACCCGGTCCAGATCTTCCTCCATGTGCGCGGTGAAGTCCACGTTCACCACGGTGGGGAAGTGCTCGACGAGGAGGGAGTTGACGAGCATGCCGAGTTCCGTGGGGTACATTCGCCGGTCCTCGAGCTCCACGTACCCGCGATGCTTGATCGTCTCGATGATCGGCGCGTAGGTGCTCGGCCGGCCGATGCCTCGCTCTTCCAGCGCGCGCACGAGCGTGGCCTCGGTGTAGCGGGGAGGCGGTTGGGTGAAGTGCTGCGCGGGGTCGAGGCCCACCAGCCGCAGCCGCTCCCCCTGCTGAACGTCCGGCAACCAGCCCTCGGGGGCGTCCTCCTCCCCGTTGTCGCGCCCCTCCAGGTACACGCGGAGGAACCCAGGAAACTTCACGCGCGACCCGGTTGCCCGGAAGAGAAAGGCGCCGACGGTGATGTCGACGGCCAGGGTATCGAGCACCGCGGAGGCCATCTGGCTGGCGAGGAATCGCTCCCAGATGAGCTTGTAGACCTTGTACTGATCCGCCTTCAGGAACGGCTTCACCACTTCCGGGGTGCGGAGCACGGAGGTCGGTCGGATGGCCTCGTGGGCGCCCTGGGCGTTCCGGCGAGACGTGTACTCACGGGGTTGGGCGGGGACGTAAGGCGCGCCGAACGCCTGCCCGACGTACTCACGGGCCTGCTGCTGCGCCTCCTCGGCGACCCGGACCGCGTCGGTGCGCATGTAGGTGATCAACCCGACGGTCCCTTCCGTCCCCACGTCGAGGCCTTCGTAGAGTTGCTGCGCCACAACCATCGTGCGCGCCGCCGAATACCCGAGCTTCCGGTTGGCCTCCTGCTGGAGCGTGCTGGTGGTGAACGGCGCCGCAGGGTGCCGCTGCTGGTCTTTGCGGCGGATCTCGGTAACGTTGAATGGCAGCCGTTCCACTTCCTGGACAATCGCTCGCGCGGCGGCCTCGTTTGGGATTTCGATCTTCTCGCCGTTCTTGCCGACCAGGCGCGCGACAAACGGGGCCTCTTCGCTCTCCCGCGCCAGGCGGGCGGCGATCGACCAGTACTCCTGTGGGACAAACGCGTCGATCTCCTGTTCCCGCTCGCAGATGAGTCGCACCGCCACCGACTGCACGCGGCCGGCGCTCAACCCACCGCGAATCTTGCGCCACAGCAGCGGGCTGATCTTGTACCCGACCAGGCGGTCGAGGATCCGGCGCGCCTGCTGGGCGTTCACCAGGCTGGTGTCAATGTCTCGGGGGGCGAGCAGCGCCTTGCGCACGGCCTCCTTGGTCACCTCGTGAAACTCGATCCGCTTGATCTTGGGGTTGACCTTGCCGAGGATCGACGCAAGATGCCAGGAGATCGCTTCGCCCTCGCGATCGGGGTCGGTGGCCAGGTAGACGGCCGAGGCCTTCTTGGCCGCCGCCTTGAGTTCTTTGATCACCGGCCCTTTCCCCTTGGGAACGACATACTTCGGCGTGAACTCGTGTTCGACGTCGACCCCCAGTTGGCTGCGTGGAAGATCCTTGACGTGTCCCATCGAGGCGATGACGTCGTACTTCCGGTCCAAGAGCTTCTTCACGGTCCTCGCCTTGGTGGGCGATTCTACAACGACGAGTGATTTGGTCACGAATCGCCTCCTGGCTGATGCGATCAGCTGTCACCTCTACTAACCGACCGGCGGGCCACCGGCTTCCCGGGCGGCCGCCGAACCAACCTTTCCGATCGCGGGCGGCCAGCGCAGCCGACACCGCTTCGCCCTCCCCGGCGCCCCTCCCGACGATCCGATCGGCATCGAGCAAGGGCCCCTCAAGGCTGGGGTAAGCTCCCCGGGCAGGGGGGCACCGGGACCGGCGTGGGCCCGAACCGGGTGGGTGGCGGGCCGGGCCGTCTTCGGGGGCCCGCCCTTCACTCCCCGTCGGTCACGGCGGCCGCCTGCGCCGGGGCACCGATCTCCGATTGCGTCTGGAAAAGCGCTGGAGCCCAGGCCCAGCGCCTGTGGGGAACTCGAAGGTGACTCCCCCGCCCCTGAAGCGTCGCTTCCATTAAAGTACTAACGTCCCGCGTCCGGTCGAGGGCGACCACCCTCTTGGGCCAAACCGCCAACTCCCCCCACACGGAACCCCCGGCGCCCCTCGGCCGCACGCGGGGCCCGAACGAAACCGGATGGAACCTGACCACACACCGACGCGCTCCTCGATCGTCCCTACCTCT
>DATEHM010000225.1:0-5395 GCA_035279545.1 bacterium
ACGCATCGGAAGTACTTGTCTGCTTGATCGGTAACGGGACCGCATGGCGCGACTGGGTGGATTGGGAGATTGGCGTTGCCGAGGAGCTCCACAAGGGTGTCTGCGGAGTGCGTCTCAAGAGTTCCCACGGCCGTACACCGCCAAGGCTCCGCGAGCTCCGCGCTGTCATCGCTGGCTGGGACGTGAGCGAAATTATTGCTGTTATCGAACAGGCAGCCGCGCGCCGGTCGTAAAAGCGCCCGAAACAGGGAGGGATGGTGGTCAAGCGAGCTTTCATCAGTTTCGATTTCGATCACGACGAGGATCTTCGCAATCTTCTGGCTGGCCAGGCGAAACACCCGGAATCGCCATTCGAGATCAAGGACCGTTCACTCAAGGAGCCGTTAGTCGGCGACTGGCAAGAGAAGGTGCGTCGCCGGATGGACAACGTCGACATCGTGATCGTCATGTGCGGCGAGCAGACACATACTGCCAAGGGAGTCGCTGCCGAGTTGACCATCGCTCGGGACGCGAGGAAACCGTACTTCCTCCTTTGGGGGCGCAACGGTAGGACGTGCACCAAACCAGCGTCCGCTCTCGGCTCGGACAAAATCTACAAGTGGACGTGGGACAATCTGAAGGCGTTGATCGGCGGGGCGAGGTGAACGATGGCCAAAGACGAAGTGTCACAACGCCTGATGCGGCACTCAGACAAGACCTACGGCTCTTCCTTCAGGGCCGACCTCTTTGCACAGTACACTCACTACGTGGAGTCTGCGGAGAAGATCAGTGAGCGACGGGTCTCGGCGAACAACTACCTCCTGACTGTAAACGCCTTTCTTGTCACGCTCTTTGGTCTTGTCGCTTCGGGCAGGCAAAACACGTACTGGATGATCCTTGTGCCCACCGCAGGAGTGCTCGTTTCCCTTACATGGCTGCAAATCATCACGTCGTACCGTGACCTCAACACAGTCAAGTTCAAGGTGATCCACGAGCTCGAGCAGCAGATGCCGGCTGCGTTGTATCACTACGAGTGGAAGGTAGCCGAGGAAGGACGGGGGAAGATGTACCATCCTCTCTCGCACCTCGAGCGTTGGGTGCCAATCATCTTCATGGTCCTTTACGTTGCGCTTGGAGTCTTCGCAGTTGTAAAGACGTCGGGAGCTTGAGTGCGGACGCCTCAAGGTCATGTTCCAAGCACATGCGAAAGTCGAGTTTGTTCACAGATACATCCCCCCTCGCGCCGGCTGGGCCGTTCTTGTCGATCTCGACCCGTCTGAGGAGGGACGA
This sequence comes from bacterium, assembly GCA_035279545.1. Taxonomy (GTDB): domain Bacteria; phylum Sysuimicrobiota; class Sysuimicrobiia; order Sysuimicrobiales; family Segetimicrobiaceae; genus Segetimicrobium. The sequence goes on from DATEHM010000225.1 coordinate 1,270, forward strand.
ACTGGAGGCAAACGCAAGAAGGTGGGCACGCTTGGCCACCTGCCTTGCTCGCCCGGTCATTACGCCCGAACTTACCACCATGGTCGCGCTTAGCGGTCCCTTGCGTTCCCGCATCGCCGAGGTGTGCCAGCGGTATCAGGTGCGGCGACTCGAGTTGTTCGGGTCCGCCGCCCGCGAAGGCGTCCTCCTAGACGGGAGTGACGTCGATCTGCTCGTTTCGTTTGAAGATCGAGAGCCTGGCCCTCGGTTCGGTACGTATTTCCGCTTGCGGCAAGAACTCGAGGCGCTTCTAGGGCGACCGGTGGACCTCGTCATGCCCGAGGCCATCACGAATCCGTACATCCAGGCCGACATCGCCCGCGACCGCACCGTCCTGTATGGGGCGTGACCCCCGCGCCTTTCTCTGGGACGTGCGTGCGGCGGCTGACAAGATTACGGCATTCGTCCAGGGTAAGTCCGCGGACGAATTCGTTCGCGACGAATTGACGAGTTCGGCGGTCGAGCGGCAACTGGAGATCATCGGTGAAGCATTGGGCCAACTCGCCAAGGCCGATCCCGCGATCGCCGCGCGGATTCCGGACCTCTCCCAGATCGTCGCCCTTCGCAACATCCTGATTCACGGGTACGTCATCGTGAAGCGCGACCTCGTCTGGCGCACGATCCACGATGACCTCCCTCGGCTCCGAGAGGTCGTCGACGGTCTACTGGCATCAAGCGGCCCGCCACAGCAGTGAGCGGGAAGTTCGTCGAGTCCGTGGTCGAGGATGCGGCCCTCGACTGGCTGCAAGGCCTCGGGTGGCAGGTTGCACACGGGCCCGATATCGCACCGGGAGAGCTCGGGGCCGAGCGTACCGACTACCGCCAGGTTGTGCTTGACCGCCGCCTCCACGACGCCCTGGCGCGGCTCAACCCAACCCTCCCCGGCGATGCGCTCGACGAGGCAGCCCGGAAGCTGACCCGCCCAGAAGGTGCCACCCTCGAAGCCCGCAACCGTCATCTCTACCGTCTGCTCGTAGACGGCGTGACGGTCGAGTACCGGGCCAAGGACGGCTCCATCCGCGGCGCCCAGGCCCGCGTGCTCGATCTCGACACCCCCGACCAGAACGACTGGCTCGCCGTGAATCAGTTCACCGTTGAAGAGAACAGGCATGTCCGCCGTCCCGACATCGTGCTCTTCGTCAACGGTCTGCCACTCGGCTTGGTGGAGCTTAAGAATGCCGCCGACGAGAACGCCACCATCTGGTCCGCCTTCCAGCAGTTCCAGACCTACCGGGCCGAGCTGCCCACACTCTTCGCCTACAACGCGCTTCTCATCATTTCCGACGGCCTCGAAGCCCGTATCGGCACTCTGACCTCCGGCCGGGAGTGGTTCAAGCCCTGGCGCACCATTGGTGGGCAGACGCTTGCGGCAGTCACTGTCCCTGAGTTGCAGGTGATGGTCGAAGGCGTCTGCGAAAGGCGTCGCTTTCTCGATCTGGTTGGCCATTTCATCGTGTTCGAGGACGAGGGTAGGGGGCCGCTGATCAAGAAGCTGGCCGGGTATCACCAGTTCCATGCGGTGAACACGGCGGTAGCCGAGACGCTCCGTGCCGCGCGACTCCAAACGCCGCGGGTCACCGAGGCCGAGGGGCGCTACGAGGCGGGGACCCATCCCGGCGGGGATCCGGGGGATCGGCGGGTCGGTGTGGTGTGGCACACCCAGGGCTCAGGGAAGAGCCTGACCATGGCGTTTTACGCTGGCCGCGCCATTCGCGAACCGGCCATGGCGAATCCGACCATTGTGGTCCTAACGGACCGCAACGATTTGGACGACCAGCTCTTCGGCACGTTCTCCCGTTGCCAAGACCTCCTGCGTCAACCCCCGGTGCAGGCTGGGAGTCGTGCCGACTTGCGGGCCAAGCTCTCAGTCGAAGCTGGCGGTGTGGTGTTCACGACGATCCAGAAGTTCTTCCCCGAGGAGAAGGGGGATCGGCACCCGGTGCTCTCGGAGCGACGCAACATTGTGGTGATTGCCGACGAGGCGCACCGCAGCCAATACGACTTCGTGGATGGCTTCGCCCGCCATATGCGGGACGCATTGCCCAACGCCTCATTCATCGGATTCACCGGGACCCCGGTTGAGCTGACCGACAAGAACACTCGCGCGGTGTTCGGTGACTACATCAGCGTCTACGACATCCAGCGTGCCGTTGAGGACCATGCGACGGTACCCATCTACTATGAGAGCCGGCTGGCCAGCCTGGCGTTGGACGAGAAGGAAAGGCCGAAGATCGATCTCGATTTCGAGGAGTTGACCGAGGGCGAGGAGACCGAGCGCAAGGAGAAGCTCAAGTCCAAGTGGGCGCAGCTCGAGGCGGTGGTCGGATCAGAGAAGCGCTTGAAGCTCGTCGCGAAGGACATCGTGGATCACTTCGAGCAGAGGCTCGCGGCCATGGACGGCAAGGCGATGGTCGTGTGCATGAGCCGCAGGATCTGTATGGATCTCCACGACGAGCTGGTCAGGCTGAGGCCCAAGTGGTACTCGGCGGATGACGACAAAGGCGTGATCAAGGTCGTCATGACCGGGAACGCGTCCGAGGGACCCAGAGTGGCTGAGCACGCCCGGAACAAGGCTCGGCGCGAGGCGTTGGCCAACCGTTTCCGCGATGCCGCCGACCCCCTCAAGCTCGTGATCGTCCGCGACATGTGGCTGACGGGGTTCGATGCTCCCTCACTGCACACGATGTATGCCGACAAGCCGATGCGGGGGCACGGCCTGATGCAGTCGATCGCTCGGGTTAACCGAGTGTTCCGGGACAAGCCGGGCGGATTGGTGGTGGACTACCTGGGCCTCGCACCGGAACTGAAGCAGGCACTGACGACCTACACGGAGAGTGGGGGAACCGGCAGTACAGCAATTGACCAGAAGAAGGCTGTCGCCCTCCTGCTCGAGAAGCACGAGATCTGTCGTGGGATGTTCCATGGCTTCGACTGGTCCAAGTGGACCACCGGTACGGCGCCCGAGCGCCTGAGGCTCCTTCCGGCTGCCCAGGAGCACGTATTGGCCCAGCGGGACGGGAAGGAGCGGCTCCTGAAGGCCGTTGGCGAGCTGTCCCAGGCTTTCGCCCTGGCTGTCCCGGACGAAGCCGCCCTCCGGGTCCGGGATGACGTCTCGTTCTTCCAGGCCGTGCGGGCCGCGATCGCCAAGCGGGCGCCGGGGGACGGGAGGACCGGCGAAGACCTGGATCTGGCGGTCCGACAAATCGTGTCTCGCGCAGTCGCCTCCGAGGGCGTCGTGGACATCTTCGCCGCCGCGGGGCTCGCGAAGCCCGACATTTCAATTCTCTCGGAGCAGTTCCTGGCCGAGGTGAAGGGGATGCCCCAGCGGAACCTGGCTGTTGAGTTGTTGCGCAAGCTTCTTTCAGGGGAAATTCGGAAGCGCGGCCGGAAGAACGTCGTCGAGGCCCGGTCGTTCTCGGATATGCTCGAACAGGCCCTGCGGCGCTATCAGAACCGCGCGATTGAAGCTGCTCAGGTGATCGAAGAGCTGATCGGGCTCGCCCGGGACATTCGCGAGGCGGAACAGAGGGGCCAGGACCTTGGTCTATCCGAGGACGAGGTGGCGTTCTACGACGCCCTGGAGGCGAACGACAGCGCGGTCAAGGTGCTGGGTGACGAGACGCTCTGCATCATCGCCAGGGAGCTCGTGAAGACGGTCCGGGCCAACGTCACCATCGATTGGACGGTACGGGAGAACATCCGCGCGCAGCTCCGGGTGCTGGTCAAGCGGATCTTGCGGAAGTACGGCTATCCGCCCGACAAGCAGGAGAAGGCGACTCAGACGGTGCTGGAGCAGGCGGAGGTGCTGTCGGAGGCGTGGGCGGCGTAGGACACAGATCGGTGCTGTCAATGCACCATAAGTCAGCCTTGCTGGTTGCCCGCCTGGTCAACATCCCAACCGCAGGCCCCGAGCTCCTGTCTGATTCGCTCGATGTCGCGTCGGGTCCGGACGTCACTCATGGCCTCCCGCAGGAATTCCTTGAGCAGGAAATCTCCACGGGCGCGTGGGTCCGTAGCGAGCCACTCAAGGGTAAGAGGGTCCTTTTGTTCGAGGGCCTTGCGCAGCTTCTTCAACACCAGATCCACC
>DATEHM010000226.1:0-10981 GCA_035279545.1 bacterium
CTGCCGGGACGAGGCTGATCGGATCGCCGCGGCGCGCGAGGCGTACGCGCTCGTCGTCTCGCACGCCCAGATCCCCGAGGCGCTGTGCGCCGCGGCCCCCGGGCTGGTCGGCCTGGTCCGCACCGGGATCGGACTCGACACGGTGGACATCCCCGGCGCGACCCGCCAGGGGGTGTGCGTGGCCCACGTCCCTGACTTCTGCTACGACGAGGTCGCGGATACCGCGCTGACCTTGCTCCTGGCGGTCGCGCGCAAGGTATGCCTGGCGGACCGGCACGTGCGGGGCGGTTCGTGGGCCCCCAGCGCCCTGCTGCCGCTGCACCGCCTGCGGGGGCAGACGCTGGGGCTCGTCGGCTTCGGGCACATCGCCCGCATGGTGGCCGACCGGGCCAACGCTTTCGGCTTCCGGTTGCTCGCCTGCGATCCGTACGTCGACGGAGCCGCGATGGCCGCGCGGGGGGTCGAGAAGGTCACCCTGCAGACGCTCCTCGCCCGCGCGGACGTCGTGTCGTGTCACACCCCCCTCACCGGCGAGACCCGAGGCCTGATCGGCCGGGCACAGTTCGCGGCGATGAAGGCGGGGGCGATCCTCATTAACACCTCGCGGGGGAAGGTCGTGGACGAGGAGGCCCTCATCGCCGCGCTGCGCTCGGGGCATCTCGCCGGGGCCGGCCTCGACGTGCTGTGGACCGAACCTCCGGCCAAGGATCACCCGCTCTTTCAGATGGACACCGTCGTGCTCACCCCCCACTACGCCTCAACCACGGTTGAGGCGTTGGATGACCTGGCCGGCAAGGTCAGCCGGCAGCTGATCCAGTACCTGCGCGGCGAGTGGCCGACGTATCTGGCGAACCCCGCGGTGCGGGACCAGCCGGGGTGCCGGCTGGCCGCGGTCCGGGCGACCCGGTGAGGCCGGGAGGAGTTGGGATGACGAAGAACGCGGTGAAGGCCCGGCTAGCGGAGGGTGGGACGGCGATCGGGACGATGGTCTCGGAGATGCGATCCGAGGAGATCGCCTACATCCTCGCGGCGGCGGGCTTCGACTTCCTGGTGATCGATACCGAGCACGGATCGGCGAGCTATGAGACGCTCCAGCGGATCGGCCGGGGTGCCCGCAGCGCGGGGATCGTGCCGATCGTCCGCGTCCCCGACATCGCCTACCCGTTCATCGCTCGCACGCTCGACACGGGGGTGCTGGGCTTGATGGTGCCCCACGTCGAAGCGGCCGACGATGCCCGTCGGATTGTCCGCTGCGCGAAGTACCCGCCGGCGGGGGAGCGTGGGTTCGGCCTGCGGGCAGGGGTCACCGACTACACCGGCGCCTCGGTGCCCGAGGCGATCGCCTGGTCCAACGCCGAGACGATGATCCTGGCCCAGGTGGAGAGCCGGCGGTGCCTCGATCACCTGGACGAGATCGCGGCGGTGCCGGGGATCGACGTCCTCCTGATCGGTCCCACCGATCTCAGCATCTCGCTGGGGGTGCCGGGGGAGCTGCTGCACCCCACGATGCAGGAGGCCTACCGGCGCGTCGTCGACGTCGCCACCCGCCACCACGTGGCCGCCGGGATCCATCCGTCGGATATCGAGGTCGTCCAGCACGGTCGCGACATCGGCATGCGCCTGCTCATGTACGCGAATGACGCGCGGCTGCTCGTCGCCGCCGGCCGGCAGACCGTGGAGGCGCTGCGCCCGACCCCGCGGTAGGGCGGCGGGACACTCCGGGGGTCCGGTATAATAGACCCACGATGACCTGGTCCATACCCGAGGAGGGGGACGCGCAGCCGGCCGCCGCCATCGAGCCAGGGGTGTCGGACGGCCTGGCCGAGAGGCTCCGCACCCTACCCGCGCAGCCCGGCGTCTACCTGATGAAAGACGGCGCCGGGAAAGTGCTCTACGTCGGGAAGGCCTCCGCGTTGCGCTCCCGCGTGCGCCAGTACTTTCAGACCGGACACACGGACAGCCCCCGGATTCTCCACCTGATCTCGAAGATCCGCGATATCGAGACCATCGTGTGCGCCAACGAGGTCGAGGCCCTCATCCTCGAGGCCACGCTGATCAAGCGCCACCACCCCTGGTACAACGTCCGCCTGGCGGACGACAAGGCCTACCCGTACCTCAAGCTCACGAACGACCCGTTCCCGAAGATCGTGATGACCCGGAAAGTGGCGCGCGACGGCGGAAAATACTTCGGGCCCTACCCCTACCACGAGCCAAAGCTGGTCGGCCGCACGATCCGGCTGATGCGTCGGTTGTTCAAGCTGCGCACCTGCAACTTGGAGATCGCCGGAGATTTGCCCCGACCGTGCCTCGACTACTACATCGGCCAGTGCAGCGCTCCGTGCGTGGCCTGGGGGGCCACGCGGGAGCAGTACGCCGACCAGGTGCGCCAGGCCACCTCGTTCCTCGAAGGGAAGCAGGAGGACCTGCTGGCCGATCTGCGCCGCGAGATGCAGGCGGCCGCCGATGCGATGAACTTCGAGCGGGCGGCGCAACTGCGCGATCAGATCCGCGGCCTGGAGGCGCTCGGCGAGAAGCAGCGGATGATCTCCGAGGGCGGCGAGGACCGCGACATCCTTGCGCTCGCCCAGGACGGCGATATGGGCTGCGTGCAGATCTTCTTCGTCCGGGGGGGCCGGGTCGTCGGTCAGGAGCACTTTATGCTCCAGGGCACTCGCGGGGTCGCCACCGCGGAGGCGCTGCGTGCGTTCCTGCCGCAGTACTACGAGGCTGCCACCTCCATTCCCCCGCAGATTCTCCTCCCCGAGCCGGTGCCGGATCGCGAGGTGATCGAGAAATGGCTGGCCGAGCGCCGCGGCGCGCGGGTGGAGCTGACGACCCCGCAGCGCGGGGGCCGGATTCGGTTGGTGGCGATGGCCCGCGAGAACGCCGCGTTGCACCTGGCCGAGGAAAAGGCCCGCACGGGCGGCGCGATCGGGCCGGGGGTGGGGGACCTCCAGCAGCTCCTCCGCCTGGAGACGCCTCCGGTGCGGATCGAGTGTTACGATATCAGCAACTTCCAGGGCGGGGAGTCCGTGGCCTCGCTCGCGGTCGCCGAGGGCGGGCAGCTCAAGAAGCGCGACTATCGCCGGTTCCGCATCAAAGAGACCGAGGGTCCCGATGATCCGGCGATGATGCGGGAGGTCCTCCGCCGTCGGTTCGCCCAGGCCCGCAAAGAGCAGGAACGGTTGGATCGCGACGAGCCGATCCCAGTGAAGTGGGCGGCGCTGCCCGACCTCATCGTGCTCGACGGCGGCCGCGGGCAGCTCAACGCCGCCCTGGAGGTCTTGTTCGAGTACAATCAGGCGATCCCGGCTGTGGGGCTGGCGAAGCAGCAGGAACTGGTATACCTGCGGGACCTCAGCGAGCCGCTCGTGCTGCCGCGCGAGTCCCCGGGATTGCAGCTGCTGCAGCGGCTTCGTGATGAGGCGCACCGCTTCGCCAACACCTACCACCAGAAGCTGAGGGAGCGGCGGATCGTCTTTTCCTCGCTCGACGAGATCGCCGGGGTGGGGGAGCGGCGGAAGCGGGCCTTGATCCGTCACTTCGGCTCGGTGCGCACCATTCGGGGGGCGAGCGCCGAGGAGATCGCCGCTGTGGAGGGCATTGGCCCGAAGGTTGCCGAGCGGATCCACCGCTACCTGGCGTCCCACCCCGCTTCGTGACGGGGCGCGGAGTCAGGCTCCGGGCGTGCGGGATCCGGTGCGGGCGCCCCCGTCCGCGGCCCGGGCGGCGGCTCACGCGCACCGGCTCACGGAATCCTCCCCGGCACAGCGGCGTTATACGCGCTGCCGTGAACTCTCGCACCGCACCACCGGGAGACGATCGCCCGCCGCTCCATGCGCGCGTGGTCTCCTGGCCCGCCCCGCCCGGGGGATCGGATCAGGGGGGGTACGCGGTGAAGATCGCCGGACTCCCCTCCCAGCGGGTCGAGGAGGCGGCGCGGGCGGCGCGCCGGGCCGGCCTGGAGGTCGTGCCGCAGGGGACCGCTTCCGTCCTCCGGGGACCGGCGTCTGCGTTTGCCGCCTTCGGCCGGGAGGGTGGGGTCGGGGCGGCCGCCGCCGCGGCGCTCGACCGCTTCCGGAACGGCCCGCGGGTCCTCGAGGCCGGCGGGCGCGCGCTGGCGCTGGAACGGCCCCTCATCGTCGGGATCTTGAACGCCACCCCGGACTCGTTTTACGATCGGGGGCGGTACTTCAGCCTGCCGGAGGCGCTGGCGCGCGCGGACGAGATGGTCGCAGAAGGGGCCGACCTGATCGAGGTGGGCGGGGAGACGGCCCGTCCGGGGCCCCGGTTGGATGCGGACGAGGAGTGCCGCCGCGTCGTGCCGCTGATCGAGGCACTGGCGGGGCGGCTGTCGGTTCCGGTGAGCGTGGATACCTACAAGCCCGAGGTGGCGGTCCGTGCCGTCGGGGCCGGGGCGGTGATGATCAACGACATCAGCGGGCTCGCCGACGTCCGCCTGGCGGAGGTGGCCGCGCAGCGGGGGGCGGCGCTGGTGGTGATGCACATTTTGGGGCGGCCGAAGGTTCGCCAACCGTCCCCCAAATACGAGGCGGTGGTCGACGAGGTGTACGCGTTCCTGGAGGCGCAGACGGGCACCGCGCGGGCGGCCGGGGTTCCCCGCGCGCGGTTGGTGGTGGATCCGGGGTTTAGCTTTGGGAAGGCCCCCCGCCACGATGTGGAGATCCTCCGCCGGCTGGGGGAATTTCGCGGCCTGGGGTATCCCCTCTATCTCGCCACGTCGCGGAAAAACTACATCCGCGACCTGCTCTCGCTCCCCTTCGAGGAACTCCTGGAAGGGACCGCCGCCGCGGTCGCCTACGGGCTGGCGCAGGGGGCCCATTTCGTTCGCACGCACGATGTCCGGTTCATGGCCCGACTCGCCCGGATGATGCATGCCGTCCTGCATCTCGGCGAGTGGAGCGGCCCCCCGCGGCGGTCCGCGATGGAGGTGACGAGGCGTGGCGAGGGCTAACGGGCGCGGCGAAGCCCTCCGCGGGAAGGCCGCGCGGATGGGAGTGGACAAGGACGCCATCGAACGGGCCGTGCTCGCGATCCTCCGGGCGATCGGCGAATCGCCCGAGCGGGAGGGGCTCGCCGACACGCCGCGGCGGATTGCCGACATGTACGAGGAGCTGTTCTCCGGCATCGGGGCGCGCCCGATCGAACTGCTCACGATCGGCTTCGACGAAGAGCAGCACAAAGAGATGGTCGTGGTGAAGGACATCCCCTTCTCCAGCATGTGCGAACACCACCTCATGCCGTTCACCGGCGTCGCCCACGTCGGGTACATCCCGAACGGGCGGATCGTGGGGATCAGCAAGATTGCTCGCCTGGTGGAGATGCTGGCCCGTCGGCCGCAGGTGCAGGAGCGGCTCACCTCGCAGGTCGCCGACCTGCTCATGGAGGGGCTGCGCGCCCGCGGGGCGGCCGTGGTGATTGAGGCCACCCACTTCTGCATGACGATGCGCGGGGTCAAGAAGCCCGGGAGCCGGGTCGTCACCTCGGCGACCCGGGGGATCTTCCGCGAGAACCCCAGCACCCGGGCGGAGTTCCTCTCGCTGCTGGGGCGGCAGGCGGGCTGAATTGAGGCCACAATTGACATGCTTGCCAAGCGTCGTTTTTGGTATAATGTGGCGGTAAGCGGGAGTAGCTCAGAGGTAGAGCGTCTCCTTGCCAAGGAGAAGGCCGTGGGTTCAAGTCCCATCTCCCGCTCCAGGCCTCCACTCCAGGCGACGTAGCCAAGTGGCAAGGCAGGGGTCTGCAAAACCCCCATTCGGCGGTTCGAATCCGCCCGTCGCCTCCATGTAGTCCCGAACGGCCCCGGACATCCTGAGTGACCGCCCCCGGGCTTTTCTGCGCGCCGCCCCCAGCTAGGGCTGCCGGGCGGATTCCCCGGGTCCGCCGCCCGCTGGAATCGCCTTGGCAGGGGCGACCGGGGTCTGCGCGAACCTATCCCCGGGCGAGTGTCGGAACCGGCAGACGAGGCGGACTTAAAATCCGCTGGCCTGAAAGGCCGTGTGGGTTCGAGTCCCACCTCGCCCACCAGGAGCGCGCGCGAACGGGGCGATCCCGCTCGCCGGAGGGCTCGGGGGATCCTTGGCGGCCGGCCGGGTCGCCGTTCTCAAACTTCCATTGAAATTCACCGCATGCGTCCCCGCACTTCCCGGAGAGCGCAGCGTCGCCAGGATCGAACAGATGAGATTTGGCCATGCGTTCGATCCCGCGATTCATCCGGTTACACGATGGAGCCCCTCCCCCGGCCGATATACAACGGATCCGTGGGGCGACGATCGTTCTTCGGGAATCCCCGACCGTGGGCGCGCACGGCGCGGCTCGTCATGGTGCCATTGGTTGTCGTCGCTGCGCTGAGCGTGATCCCGAATGGGATCCTCGGCGCGCAGGAGCCCGCGTCCCTCAGCGTGTTCGAGCTGGTCGTGATGCAACGGGTCGGGGGGAACGGGCCTGATCGGTACCATGCCGCCATCTCCGGAACCGGGTTCTTCATCGCCCCCGACGGGACGGCCCTCACCACCAGCCACGTGGTGTCCCCCGCCTATCTGGATCCGGCCAACTATCGGCTGCTCGCCATCGTGAACGGGGAGTTCTACGGCGTCCGCATCCTCTCCGCCGATCGCCTCCCGTATGACCCCACCCATCTCTGGGCGGCGGGGGTGCCGATGACGCGCGATCTGGCCACGATCCGCCTGGCGACGCCCGAGGTGCCCTTCGATCGGCTGGTGGCCGGCAGCGGCGCGTCCGTGGTCGCTCGTCGGGGGGCGGTGCCGACGTTCCCGGCGCTCACGCTGGGGGGAGATCCCACCCCCGGCGAACGCATCCGGGTGTTCGGGTTCGGACGGAGCTCCTCACCGATCCCCCATGGGTGGTCGGCGCAGGGCACCGTGGATGGGTTGATGTCGATTGCGGGGGGGACACGGATCTTCGACGTGACCTTCGCCCTGCCCACCGAGCCGGGACACAGCGGGTCGCCCGTGCTCGATTCACGGAACCGGGTCGTGGGGATTTGGGCGTGGCACAGCCCGACGAACCCCGCCGCCGGCACCGCCATCAGCAGTTCCGCGCTGAGGGCCCCGGCCCGCTAAACAAAGCAAGCCGGACCTTCCGCTCCTGCCGTCGACCCGCGTCACGATGGGCCGCTACGATCTAGGGCCGATCCGGTCGACCCAATCCGCCAGCGCAGCGAGGAGTTGCCGGATCCGTTCGCGGACGGCCTCATCGCTGAGGCGGCCTTCCCCGTCGAATCGCTCCCGAGCCTGCGCCACGTACAGTTCCGGCTTGAGCAGGACGAAGGACTCCGTGTTGAGGAGCGTCTGGCGGAGGGAGAGCTGGGCGCGAACCGTTCCCATCATTCCCCCCGAGGCCCCCATCAGCGCGATCGGTTTGTGCCGGAGCGGCGTGTCAGGAGGGCGGGACGCCCAGTCGATCGCGTTCTTCAGCACGCCCGGGACCGAGTAGTTGTACTCGGGGGTGGCGATCAGCAGCGCGTCGGCGGCCGCGATGTCCGCGCGAAACGCCGCCGCGGACGGCGGGATTCCTCCGGCTTCAACATCCGCGTTGTAGAGGCGGATCGGGGTCAGGTCGCTGATCTCCAATGTCATCCCGCTGGAGACGACCCCCTGCGCCGCCTCCAGGAGCCCGCGATTGAAGGAACGCCGCCGCAAGCTCCCGGGGATGCCGAGGACGCGGAGGGGGGGCGAAGCGACGTCACGCATCTTCGGGCAGTTCCGTCGGGAGGGCTTCCAGTGTCATCGAGGTCCCTCCCCGGACGAGATGGACCTGCAGGGCGGTGCCAATGGGATGGCGGCCCAGCGCCGCCACCAGATCGTCGAGGGTGGCGACCGGCACTTCGCCGATTCTGACGATGAGATCGCCCGGCCGGATGCCGGCCCTGGCCGCGGCGGTGTCGGGGTGGACTTCCGTCACCCGGACGGCCGTGGCGGCCTCGAGGCGGAGGGCGACGGCGGCGCGGCGGTCCAGCGGGACGACCTGCGCCAGGATGCCGAGGTGCGCCCGGTGCACACGTCCGTCACGGATCAGCTGGGCGGCGACCCACTTGGCCGTGCTCACCGGAATCGCGAAGCAGATCCCCTGCGATCCGGCGATCACCGCCGTATTAATGCCGATGACCGTCCCGCGCGAGTCGGCCAGCGGGCCCCCGGAGTTTCCGGGGTTGAGCGCGGCGTCGGTCTGGATGACGTTCTCGATCAGCCGCCCCGTCTCGGCCCGCAGGGTGCGCCCGAGGGCGCTGATGACGCCGGCGGTGACCGTGGCTTGGAACCCCAGCGGATTGCCGACCGCCACCACGAGCTGGCCGACCCGCAGCCGCGAGGACTCGCCCAGGTCGGCCACGGGGAGGCCGCCCTCGGGCAGCCGGATGACCGCCAGGTCGCTGTAGGGGTCCTCGCCCACCGTCTGCGCCGGCAGGACGCGCCCGTCCTGAAGCCGGGCCTCGATCCGATGCGCGGACCGCACGACGTGGCTGTTGGTGAGCACGAATCCGTCGGGGGCGATGATCACGCCGCTTCCCGCCCCACGCAGTTCCGGCAGGCCCCGCCGGCGGAGCCGCTCCGGGGCTGGTCGGGCCATCCCTAGGCTGACCACCGACGGGCCCAATCGTTCCACGGCGTGAATCACTGCCTGCGAGTACGCGTCAAGCGCGGACGCGTCGTCGGGATGAGTCGAGCGCTGGTCCAGATCGATCTCTGAGAGCACGGGCAGAGTGTGCACGTCGGTTCCTCCTAGTGGTCATGCCGTTTGAACGCCACGCCCCCGGGGTGATATTCCCATCCGGCGGGGCAGGGCGCCCGCGCCTCTGGTGCGAACGACCAGGAGGGCGCCTACCAGCGCCGTGGGCGGCTCGGCGGCCCGATGCGACGACGGGCGTGCGTGTGCTCGCAGCGCCGGCGATCCCCGCGCGCGTCCAGGGTGCCCTTGGAGGATCGGATCGGGAATGTCGAACACGAGCGAGCGGCGGCCTGCGAGGTCAGCACCCCCCGGGAGAGACCGGGCCGATGCCTCGGCCCGACCGGTCGAGGAGCTCAGAGTCCTGAACGCGATCGCCGAGGCGCTGAACCGGTCCCCCGACGTGCAGCAGGCGCTGGAGCGGACGCTCAACCTCGTGGTCAGCCTCCTCGGGCTCCGCACCGGATGGGTGTGGCTGCTCGACCCCGACACGCAACAATTCTACAGCGCGGCGGCGCAGAATCTGCCGCCGTACCTGCAGGAGCCGGTGCGGATGACCGGCGCGTCATGCTGGTGCATCGAAGAATTTCGGGCGGGAGACCTCACCCCCAAGAACATCGATGTCATCGAGTGCAGCCGGCTCCGTCCGGCGGTGAAGAAGAAGGCGGTGCACCTCACCCAGGGATTGCGGAACCACGCCAGCATCCCGCTTTACTTCCAGAAGAAGCCCCTCGGGATCATGAACGTGACGGGCCCGTCGTGGCGGCGGCTCTCCCCCGGTGAGCTCCGCCTGCTCTCCACGATCGCGTATCAGGTGGGCATCGCCATCGAGCGGGCCCGGCTGGCGGAGGAGAGCGCGCGGCTGGCGCGTACCCAGGAGCGCACCCGGATCGCCCGGGAGATCCACGACACGCTGGCGCAGGGGCTGACCGCGATCGCGCTCCACCTCGAGGGGGCGATGGCGTCTCTGGAGGGGAGCCCCGCGCGGGCGCGCGTGCGCCTGCAGCGGGCGCTGGACGTGTCGCGGGAGAGCCTTGAGGAGGCCCGCCGGTCCGTGCTCGATCTCCGGGCGGCGCCGCTCGCCGAGAAGCCACTGGCGGACGCGCTCTCCGCCCTGGGGCGCCGCTTCACCTCGGAGACCGGGGTGCGCGTGCGCGTCCACGCCCCGGCCGCCGATCCCCTGCCCGACCGGGTGGAGGCCGAGCTGCTCCGGATCGCGCAGGAGGCGCTCGCCAACGTGCGCAGGCATGCCCGGGCGGAAGAGGTGCGGATCGCGCTGCGGCGCGTCGGGCGGCGCGTCCGCCTCACCATCCAGGATGACGGGCGGGGGTTCGTCCCCGGCTCCTCTCCCGGCGGCTTCGGGATCGTGGGGATGCGCGAACGGGCGAAGCTGCTGGGGGGGACCCTGCGCGTCGGCAGCCGCCCCGGGCGGGGAGTGACGGTGGAGGTTTCGGTCCCCGTCGGGCAGGGACCGGCATGATCCGCATCCTGATCGTGGACGATCACCCCGTCGTGCGGGAGGGGCTGGTCGCCGTCCTCGAGGACGCCCGAGATTTCGAGGTGGTGGGGACGGTGGGATCGGCCGACGAGGCGCTGGCCTCCGCCGACGCCGCCCGGCCCGATGTCGTCCTGCTCGATCTCGAGATGCCCGGGACGAATGGCATCGATGCCATCCCGCTCCTCGCCTCGACCGCGTCGCACCCGCGGGTGATCGTCCTCACCGCGTACGATACCGAGGAGCGGGTTCTCGGCGCGATCCGGGCCGGGGCCAGCGGCTATCTCCTCAAGGGCGCCCCCGCCTCCGAGATCGCCCTGGCGATTCGGGCCGTGGGGGAAGGCGGATCGTATCTCACGCCGCGGGTGGCCTCTTGGGTCGTCGCGCGCCTCCACGATCCTCGCCGGCCCGGAGCGCTCAGCGGCCGGGAGCGCCAGGTGCTGCGCCTCGTCGCCCAGGGCATGTCCAACAAGCAGATCGCCCGGCAGCTGGCGATCACCGAGCGCACGGTGAAGTTCCATATGACGTCCATCTTCAACAAGCTGGGGGCCGAGAACCGCGCCCAGGCGATCGCCCTGGCCGCCCAGCGGGGGCTCCTCTAAGCGCGCGGACGCCCAGGGTGCATCTCCCCTGGGGTCGACCACCCGTCCCCCCTGTCCCCCCGGACGGGTCCCAGAGTGTCCATTCCGCCGGCGGCCCCCTGGTCCATCGTCGGATGCGGGCAGGCGGTGTCCGCCACATACTGGAGGCAGGACGGAGAGGGGGTCGATCGGCATGGAGTTG
>DATEHM010000227.1:0-5668 GCA_035279545.1 bacterium
ATCATCAACCACACCACGCGGGGTGGGGTGAGCAACCCCACCAGGTCCGTGATCGACTCGGCCGCTGTCGCGCCGAGCGCGGCAGCCTCCGCCCGCACCTCGGCGCGCCGGGCGTAGACCGCGACCTGGTGCCCCCGGCCCAGGAGGCGCTTCACCATGTTGCCCCCCATCCGGCCGAACCCTACGAATCCCAGCTTCACGCGTCCCCTCCCTACTCCGTGGTCGTCACGATGAAGTTCACAGCCGCTGCTCAATCGACGCCAGCAACTGCCGGTAGGAATCGGCAAACGCCGCGATTCCCGCCTCGAGCACCCGCTGCGTCACATCGTCGATGCTGATCCCGACCCGTTTCAGTCGGGCGAACACCGCGGTCGCCTCCTCCAACCCCTCTGTCACGGCGGTGGGATTCACCCGCCCACGCTCGCGGAAGGCCGAGATCGTCTGGGGCGGCAGCGTGTCCACCGTGTCGGGGCCGACCAGCGCCTCGACGTAGAGGAGTTCGGGGTACGCCGGGTTCTTCGTGCTGGTGCTCCCCCAGAGGGGCCGCTGCACGCGGGCCCCCCGGGCCGCGAGCGCCTTGTATCGATCGCCGGCGAACACCTGGCGGAACACCCGGTAGGCCAGCTTGGCGTTCGCGATCGCCACCTTGCCCCGGAGGCCGGTGAGGAGCTCCCGCTCCGCGTCCCCCGCGGAGGCGAGTCGCGCCTCTAGACGCTTGTCCGTCTCGGTATCGATCCGGCTGACGAAAAAGCTCGCCACCGACGCCACCCGGTCGATGGGCCGCCCGGCGGCCACGCGCCGCTCCAGGCCGCGGAGGTAGGCCTCGGCGACCCGCGCGTAGGCCTGCACGGAGAAGAGCAGGGTGATGTTGATGTTGCGCCCTTCGGCGATCATCTCTTCGATCGCCGGTTCCCCCTCGGGAGTCCCCGGGATCTTCACCATCAGATTCGGGCGCCCGATGCGCTGGGACCACTGCCGGACCTCCTGAATCGTCCCCGCCGTATCGCGGGCGAGCAGCGGGGATACCTCGACGGACACGAATCCATCCGCCCCGCCCGTCTGATCGAAGGTCGGCCGGAGGATGTCGCACGCGGCCGTGATGTCTTCGGCGACGAGCGTCTCATACGCCGCGGCGACGCTCGCCCTCCCGGCCCGCAGGCGCGCGAATGAATCGGCGTAGTCGTCGCTCCCGGAGATCGCCTTCTCGAAGATCGTCGGGTTGCTCGTCACGCCCGACACCCCATCCTCCTCCGCCAGACGCGCAAGTTCGCCCGAACGCAGCAGGTGCCGGTGGATGTAGTCGAGCCACACGCTCTGCCCCGCCTGGCGGAGGAGGCGCAACGGGTTCCGAACCGTGATCTCCTTCATTGAGCTCGCCGTCCTTTCTCCAAGACCGCCTTCGCGGTCTCAACGATGTGCTCCGGCGTGAAGCCGAACTCGCGCATCACGACGGACCCCGGCGCCGAGGCGCCGAAGCGACTCACCCCGATGATCGCCCCCGCCGGACCCACGTAGCGCTCCCACCCGAGCGGAGCGGCCGCCTCGACGCTCACCCGCCCCCGCACGTTCGGCGGGAGCACCGAGTCGCGGTAGGCCTGCGGCTGGGCCTCGAACAACTCCCACGAAGGCATCGACACCACCCGGCTGCGAATCCCGTCCCCCACCAACCGTTGGTGCGCCTCCAGCGTGATCGACACCTCCGAGCCCGTGGCAATCAGGAGCACCTCGGGCGCGGAGTCGCCGGCAGCGGCGAGCACGTACCCCCCCCTGGCCACGCCCGACGCCGGGGACAACGTCGCCCGGTCAAGCACGGGCAGCTTCTGCCGGGTCAGCACGAGCCCGACGGGACCCCCGCGGTGCTGCATGGCGACCCGCCAGGCCTCCACGGTCTCGGTGGCGTCCGCCGGCCGCAGGACCACCATGTTCGGGATGGCGCGAAGGGCGGCCAGGTGCTCCACGGGTTGGTGGGTCGGCCCGTCTTCCCCCAACCCGATGCTGTCGTGGGTCCAGATGTAAATCACCCGCGCCTTGCTCAGCGCGGCGAGACGGATGCTCGGCCGCATGTAGTCCGAGAACGTGAGGAACGTCGCGCCGTACGGCAGCACCCCGCCGTGCAGCGCCATCCCGGTCAGGCAGGCGGTCATCGCGTGCTCACGGATGCCGAAGTGAAGGTTCCGCCCGGCGTATCCCCAACCGCCCCCGGCGGCCCCCTGCGTCGGCGGTCCGTCGCCGGCCTGGGCGCGGAGCGGGCTTTCGAAATCTCCCAACCCTTTCATCATGGTGTACGTCGACGGATCGAGATCGGCTGATCCGCCGATCAGATTCGGCACCACTTCGGCCAGACCGTTGAGGACCTTGCCCGCCGCCTCGCGCGTGGCCATCGCCCCGTCATTGGGCGTAAAGGTGGGGAGCCGCGTCTCCCACTGCGCGGGCAGCTTGCCCGCCAGCGCGTCGACAAACCGTTCGGCGAGATCCGGGAAGGCGACGCGGTAGGCCTCGAGCCGCCGCGTCCAGGCCGCCTCCAGTTCGGCGCCGCGGTCCACGCACCTGCGGAACTCGCGCAGCGCCTCCTCGGGCTCGTAGAAGGAGCGGTCCTCCGGCCAGCCGAGTGCCCGCTTGGTTAGCCGAACCTCCTCCGCGCCCAGCGGTTCACCGTGCGCCTTGAACGTGTCCTGTCTGTGCGGGCTGCCGTAGCCGAGGTGCGTCCGCGCCACGATCAGCGAGGGGCGGTCCGTCACGCCGCGGGCAGCGGTCAGCGCCGCGTCCACCGCGGCGACGTCCTGGCCGTCGATCCGCTGCACGTGCCAGCCGTAGGCCTCAAAGCGGGCCCCCACGTCCTCGGAGAACGTGACGTTCGTCGTCGCCGAGAGGGTAACCAGGTTCGCATCGTAGAGCATGATCAGCCGGCCCAGCCGGAGGTGCCCGGCCAGCGAGGCCGCCTCGGAGGCGACCCCCTCCATCATGTCCCCATCGCTCGCCACCACGTAGGTGTAGTGGTCTACGACGTCGTGCCCGGGCCGGTTGAAGGTCGCCGCCAGCCACCGCTCGGCGACTGCCAGCCCGACGCTGTTCCCGACCCCCTGGCCGAGCGGCCCCGTCGTCACCTCCACCCCCGGGGTGAGCCCGTGCTCGGGGTGTCCCGGCGTTCGGCTCTCCCACTGCCGGAACTGCTTGAGGTCGTCGAGGGTGAGATCGTACCCCGTAAGATGGAGAAGGCTGTAGAGGAGCATGCTGCCATGTCCGGCGGACAGCACGAATCGGTCGCGGTCCGGCCACGCGGGGTTCTTGGGGTTGTGGCGCAGGTGGCGCGTCCAGAGGACGTAGGCCATCGGCGCCGCCCCCAGCGGCATCCCGGGGTGACCGGAGTGCGCCTTCTCCACCGCGTCCACGGACAGGGTGCGGATCGTGTTTATGCAGAGGTCATCTATCATCCGCGTCTGGGTCGCCATCTCGATTCCTCCGGTGAACTCGGGCGCGCGTGTCCTCAACTATTCTACCCGATCTGGGGGAAGGGGGGGCAGGCTCTCCCTTGCCCGGCTCGGCTGCGGATAGAACAGCTCCTGCAGCGGGGCCAGCGCGGCCTCCACCCGCAGGTGCGTCGTCCGCGCCGCGAGGTACCGGGCGTGCCGCGCGGGGTCCGGGTGAAACGTCTCGCCCAGCGGCGGCGGCACCTCCTCCACGCGCACCGCGCCGAGGAGTTCCAGCGCCATCAACGCCGCCCCCCGACTGCTGCCTTCCGCCTCGGCGGAGGAGGTCACCTCGTGGCCCAGCACGTCGGCCATGATCTGCAGCCACGCGGGGGATCGCCGAAGGCCCCCGCCGCTGGCGACGATCTCGCGGACCTCGGGGATCGCCGCCCGCAGCTGGTCCCAGATCAACGCGAACCGCTGCGCGATCCCCTCCAGGCTTGCCCGCAGCAGGTCAAGCGGCTTCGTGGCCAGGGTCAGTCCGACGACCGCCCCGCGGGCCCACAGCGGCCATTCGGGGCTGCGCTCCCCCGCGAAGAAGGGCAGCACCACCAACCCCGCTGCCTCCGGCCGCCGCGCTGCGAGGCCGCGCTCGATCTCCTCGGGCGTGCCCAGCGCGAACTGCTCCTGCATCCAGTGGTACAAGTTCCCGCCGTTGCTCACGGCGCCGCCCGTGAGGAGGTGGGTCCGGGTGAGACGGTAGTGCCACAGGCTGCGCGGCACCTCGTGAGGCTCGGCCGCCCGCAGGACCCGCAACGCGCCGGACGTCCCCACCACCAGGGCGGCGCGCGTGGGGGTGACGCAGCCCGTCCCGACATTGCTGAGGGCCCCGTCGCCGGCCGCCGGGAGCCACGGCAGATCCCGCAGCACCGGCCACCGCGCCGCGTAGCCCGGCGCCAGCCCGGCGAACGGTTCATCCAGATCAACGATCGGGCCGAGGCGGCTCGGCTCGAGCCCGACCGCCTCCAGGACCCCGGCGTCCCACTCGCACCGCCGCTGATCGAGCAGGCCGGTACCGGAGGCCATCGAGATGCTGCAGGCCACGCGGCCAAAGCAGCGCAGCGTCAGATACTCGCCAATGCTCATCCAGGTGCGGGTAGCGCGCCACGCCTGCGGATCGCGCTCGCGCAGCCAGAGGAGCCGCGGAGCGGGATAGCTCGGATGGAAGACGCACCCGGTCCTGCGGCGCACCGCCGACTCATCGAGGCGCTCCCGCAGCGATCGTGCCGCTGCCGCGCTGCGCTCATCGGCCCAAGAGTAGAGGGGGGTCGATGGACGGCCGTCTCCGCCCACCCCCATCAGGGTGTGCCAGAATGTCGAGATCCCGACGGCCCTGATCCCCCCGGCCAAGCGTCCCGCCCCGGCCAGCGCCTGGTCGATGGCGTCGGACGCGCCCTCGACGAAGGCGTCCGGATCCCCTTCGACCCCCCCATCGGGGGTCACCGCCCACCGACAGGAAGTCCGTCCTTCGGTCCCCTCAACCTCTCGGCCCCGGGCGTCGTAGACGATGGCCCGGAGAGAAGAACTGCCGAGATCCAGCGCCAGCACCAGCGGGCCGTCTGCGCTTTGCGGGAGAACCGTGGGCACACGCTGCTCCTTGGATCGGCCGATCGCCCTTGGAGGGACGGCGCAGGCCGCGCCGGGCGGAGGGCCGGGATCGGCCTCTTCTCGTCTGCCTTCATTATAGAAGGAACGCGCCGGCGGCGGGCCGCCTTCCCTGCAGGAGGTCGACACGCAACCTGCCAAAAACCTCCATGACGCGGTGCGCGGGATGGGGGAGATATCGATGGAGCCTGACCGATCTGTCATGGGCTCGACGCGGTTGCTGCTGAAGTTGCCCGCGGAAGCTGGCGAGCGCTTCGCCGAGGAGTGGAAGATTGTGGCCCGCCGGATCGAGCTCGTTCACGCCTTCCCGGTATCGCACGACACCGAGCCGGCCGGCGCGCCCAGGCTGGAGCGTGCCGGTGAGTGAGCCGTGGGAGCTTTCCCTCAGCGAGGCCGCGGCGGCGATCGCCGGCGGCCGTCTCTCGCCGGCCGACCTGCTGGAGTCGACGCTCGCCCGAATCGAGAGGGTAGAGCCGCGCGTGCTCGCCTGGGCTCGCCTCCGAATCGAGGATGCCCGCAGGGAAGCCAGACGTCTCACGCAGTTGCAGCGATCGGGAATGATCCTCGGCCCTCTCCATGGCGTTCCGGTCGGGGTC
>DATEHM010000228.1:0-11306 GCA_035279545.1 bacterium
TGTCCGAGAGCGTCGCGCAGCTGCAAGCCGATCTGGATCACTACCTGGAGTTCTACAATCGGGAGCGGCCGCACCAGGGCTATCGGACGCAGGGTCGGACACCATATCAGGCGTTCCTTGACGGCATGGCAGCGCTTCCCAGAGAGGAGGTGACAGAGCAGGTCGCTTGACCTAAACAAAAGCGCCGGGAGCCCCTGGGTGTCTCCGGATCCTCAGCTAAATACAGCTTATCTGTTCAACGGAGAACATGTTCCCCCGCCGCGAACATCCAAGGTCGGAGTCTGAAGGGCTGGACGTGGCAGACGATCGCGGGAACGAGGAGCAAGGCACCTGGGATTCTCCGCAACCCCTTGTATAGCGGCAAACTGGTATGGAACCGAACTCAGAAGTTCCGCCATCCCGACACGGGCAGGCGCGTTGTGCGTGTTTGACCTGACCAGGAATGGATCTACGTTGACGCGCCCGAGTTGCGTATCGTGAGCGACGATCTGTGGGAGGCGGTCCAGAAGCGAAGCAAGCATCAGCGGACTGGTGCTCGTGGAAACATGATGGGCCGCCACAAGTGGGTCCTGTCCGGTCTGCTGAAGTGCGAGTGTGGCGCGAACTATATCATCCGCAAGGGCAACTACTACGGATGCGGCGCCCATTTTGACCGAGGTCCCGATGTCTGTGGCAACGCTCGTTTAGCGAACCGGGAGCGCCTTGAACGAGTCATCCTGGACGCCATCTTCACCAAGGTCTTCGCGCCCGACGTGCTGGAGTACCTCAACCAAGCGGGTGAACGAGGCGATTGCCGCGATGTCGTCTCCGCATAGCGCCCTGCGGCGGAAGCGGCAGACGGAACTCGCTCAGGCGCGGAAGAAACTGGAGAACATCAAATCGGCTATCGAGCAGGGCGTCGTGACCCGCACCACCAAGGCGATGCTGGAAGAGGCCGAGCACCGAGTTCAAGAACTCGAATCCACCCTCGTCACCCCGTTGGCCCAGCGAAAGGTCGTCCACCTGCCGAGCATCGTTGACGCCTGCCTTCGGGACCTGAAGGGATCTTTGGAGACGGACCCTGACGCCGCCCAAGCCCTCCTGGCCCGGCTTATCGGTCCTATCACCCTGCGGCGGGAAGGCAGGCGCCTGATGGCGGAAACCCGAGGGAACCTGCTCGGCCTGTTGAGCATTGATGATCTTAAGTGGGAAACCCTGGTGCCGGAGGAGGGACTCGAACCCCCACGGGCGTGAGCCCAGGCGATTTTGAGTCGCCATCGTCTGCCGATTCCGACACTCCGGCACGCCGTGTCGTCAGTATCGTAGCATCTGCGCTCGAGCGGCTCAAGGGCGCCGCCACCGGGCCTGGCGGACGGCCGCGGACGTCTTCGGCGCGCGTGCTATAATCGTCCCGAGATGTCTGCCCCCTCCGGCCGGCCCCTCCTCGTGCTGATCGATGCGAACGGGCTCGTCTACCGGGCGTTTTTTGCCCTCCCCTACTTCACGACCAGTAACGGTCAGCCGACCAACGCCGTCTACGGCTTCACCACGATGCTGCTCAAGGTGCTCGAGGAAGAGTCCCCCCAGTACGTCGCCGTCGCGTTTGACAAGCCCGGTCCCACCTTTCGCCACGAGGCGTATGCGGAGTACAAGGCGACCCGCCGGAGGATGCCCGACGACCTGCGCCCGCAGATCGGGATGGCCAAGGAGGTTGTCGAAGCGCTCCAGTTGCCGATCTTCGAGGTCGCCGGCTTCGAAGCCGATGACGTCATCGGGGCGCTCGCCCGGCAGGCAGAGGTGCAGGGGATCGACGTCCGCATCGTCACCGGAGATCTCGACGCCCTGCAGCTGGTGTCACCCCACACGCAGGTCATGATGACCGCCCGGGGGATCACCGAGACAACGGTGTACGACGAGGCGGCGGTCCGCGAGCGATTCGGGATCGCCCCCAGCCAGATCCCGGATCTGAAGAGCCTCAAGGGTGATCCGACCGACAACATCCCGGGCGTGCCCGGGGTGGGGGAGAAGACCGCGAGCCGGCTGCTGAGACTGTATCCGACCGTCGAGGCGCTGCTTGACGCCGTGGGCGACATCCGCGAGGCGAAGCTTCGGGAGAAGCTCCAAGAGCATCGGGAGCAAATTCTGCAAAGCAAGCACCTGGCCACGATCGTGACCGATCTCGACAACGTCCGCCTCGATCCCGAGTTCCTCCGGCGGCGGCCGCCCGATGCCGAGCAGGTTAAGGCCCTCTTCACCAGCCTGGAGTTCAAGACGCTGCTGGAACGGCTGGGGGTGGCGGCGCCCGCTCCCCAGGCGCGCGGTGCCTACCGGACCGTGGACGCCAGCGGCCTCCTCAGGGTGCTGGCCGATGCGACCCGGCTGGCGATCTCCCCCGTCGCCGATCCCGGACACCCGCTCCTCTCGGCACTGCGGGGGATCGCGGTGTCGGCCAAGGACGGGGAGGCGGCGTACATCCCGCTGGAGGCCGCCGTCCCGACCGCGCTCGCCGAGATCCTGGGGCGGGCCGATCTGCCGAAGCTCTGCGAGGACGCCAAGCGCGACCGCCTCCTCCTCGAGGGGGCCGGGGTCCATCCCCAGGGGTGCGCGTTCGACATCTCGCTGGCCTCCTACTTGCTGGATCCCGGCAAACGCACCCACACGCTCCAGAGCGCCGCCTGGCAGTACCTGGGATGGCGGCTGGGGGGCGCGGGTGTGGACACGGACGCCCTTTCCCTCGGTCAGACCTCCGAGGAACTCGCCGCCGAGCAGGCTGACGTCATCGGCCGGTTGGGCGAGGTGCTCGAGGCGCGCCTCCGGGAACGCGAGCTCCTCGAGCTCTATCAGGGGATCGAGTTTCCGCTGGTGGAGGTGCTGGCGCGGATGGAGACGGTGGGCGTGGCGATCGACGCCGAGGCGCTGGCGGCCTTGTCCACGACCCTGCGCGCTCGGCTCGCGGCGCTGACCGAGGAGATCTACCGGCTCGCCGGGACCGAGTTCAACATCGGGTCGCCGAAGCAGCTGGCGTTTGTGCTGTTCGAGAAGCTGCAGCTCCCGGCGCTCAAGCGCACCAAGACGGGGTTTTCCACCGACGCCGAGGTGCTCGAGCAGTTGGCCCCTCAGCACGAGGTCGTGGCCCGGATCCTCGAGTATCGGGAGTTGAGCAAGTTGCTCAGCACCTACGTGGACGTGCTGCCGGGGTTGATCAACCCGCGCACCGGGCGCCTGCACACGACCTTCAACCAGACCGTGGCCAGTACCGGACGCGTGATCACGACCGACCCCAATCTCCAGAACATCCCGATCCGGACCGACGCCGGCCAGCAGATCCGGCGCGCCTTCGTCCCCGGCCGACCCGGCTGCGTCCTGCTGTCGGCGGACTACGACCAGATCGAGCTCCGGGTGCTCGCGCACATCACCGGCGATGCCGGCCTCCTCGAGGCCTTCCGGCGCGGCGAGGACATCCACGCGGTCACCGCCGCCCAGGTCTTCGGGGTGGCCGCCGACGGGGTCAGCGCGGATCAGAGGCGGCTGGCCAAAGTCTTCAACTACGGCATCGCCTACGGCATCAGCGACTTCGGGCTCGCTGCGCAACTGGGCATCGGCCGCGCCGAGGCGCACCAGTTCATGGACACCTACTTCGCCCGCTACCCCAAGGTGGCGGAGTACATGCGGGCGACCGTCGAGCTGGCGCGCCGCCAGGGATACGTCACGACCCTCCTCAACCGACGTCGCTACCTCCCCGACATCCTCAGTCGGAACCGGGTGATCCGCGAGGCGGCCGAACGGATCGCGATCAACGCCCCGATCCAGGGGACGGCCGCGGACATCATCAAGATCGCGATGCTGCGGATCCACCGCGACCTCCTCCCCGAGGCCGCGGGCCTCGAGATGATCCTCCAGATCCACGATGAGCTGCTCTTCGAGCTCCCGGAGACGATGGTCGCGGCCGTGGCGCCGCGGATCCGCCAGATCATGGGGCAGGCGGTCGAGTTGGCGGTCCCCCTCGCCGTCAGCATCGCCTGCGGGCCCAACTGGCAGGACCTCACAGACGTCGGATGAGCCGCGGCCCCGTTCGGATCGGGTTGACCGGGGGCATCGCCAGCGGCAAGAGCCTGGTCGCGCGTCTCTTTCGAGAGTTGGGGGCGGCGGTCGTGGATGCCGACGCGATCGCGCGGGAGGTGGTGGCGCCGGGGGGGCCGGCGTATGATGGCGTGGTGCGGACGTTTGGCCGGGAGATCGTCCACCCCGATGGGACGCTCGACCGGAAGACGCTCGCCGCGCGGATCTTCGCCGATCCGTCCGCCCGCCGTCAGCTCAACGCGCTCACGCACCCCCACATCCGCCGATGGATGGCGGCGGAGGCCGCCCGCCTCGCCGCGGCTCCGGGCGTCGATGTGATCATCTTGGACATCCCATTGCTGCTGGAGACGACCGACGGGCGCGACCTCGATCTCGACGGGATCATCGTCGTCGCGGCGGACGATGGGACGCGCGTCTCCCGGCTGATGGCGCGCGACGGGATTCCCGAGGCCGAGGCCCGGCGCCGCGTGTCCGCTCAGATGCCGCTCCAGGACAAAGTCGCCCGTGCCGATTGGGTGATCGACAACAACGGCTCGCCCGCGCGCACGCGGGGGCAGGTTGAGGCGGTGTGGGGGGCGATCCGCCGGGTTCGCCGGGGAGAGTCGTAGTCGTTCCCGCATCCGCGGGGCTCGCCGCGCAGAGGCCCATCCCTGGGGGCCGGTCCTCCGCGGCTCTGTAGGGGACCCGTGGTCCCACTCCGCGGGTGCATGTTATAATGAACCGATATGCCCACCTTCAAGATGGTCACCGATCAATCCCCGGCTGGCGACCAGGCCGCGGCGATCGACAAACTGAGCGAGGGGATCCGTCGCGGCGACCGCTACCAGACACTCCTCGGCGTGACCGGATCGGGCAAGAGCGTCGTCGCCGGCACGCCGGTGCTCCTGAGGCAGGGCCAACGCATCGCGCTGGAACCCATCGGCAGCGTTGTCGACCACCTCATCGACCTGGAGTCCGCCAGGGTGAGGCGGGAGGCGGACAGCGAGGTCGTCGATGTTTCTGAGCCGATCGAGGCGTTCAGCTTCGACCCGCGCACCGGGCGGGCATCCTGGAGGCCCGTCCGGCAGGTGCTCCGACACCGATCGCCCGAAACGCTTTGGGAACTCTCGACCGCCTGCGGGCGAGCCGTCACGGTGACCGGAGATCACAATTTCTTCGTGCTCCGAAACGGGCGCCTGCAGCTCCTCCGCACCGAAGAGATCCAGCCCGGCGATCGCGTCCCGCTGCCGCGCCTCCTCCCCGAGCCGCAGGACCCCCTCGCGGAGCTCTCCGTAGCGGATATGCTCGGCGGGGACCAGCGGGTCGCTCTGGCCGGACCCGCACGGCCGGCCGATGCGTTCGCCCTTCGGTCCCTGGGGCCGGCGACCGAGACGCCCGGGGCGCCGATGGGGGAGCGCGTGCCGATTCCGTCCCGCGGGAATGCCGTGGCGGTGCTCCCCGTGCGCGCTCGCGAGGTTCGCGGTGGAGCGGTCCGGACACACGACGTTCCCGATAGGCTCGCACTCAGCGACGAGCTCCTGCGCTTCATCGGCTACTACGTCGGCGGACACGTGGAAGACGGGGCGATCGCCATCTCCTCGGCCGATCGCGGGATCGTGGCCGATTGGCTCGAGGCGGCCGCGGCCCTCGGGCTGCGCGCCGATCGGCCCGGCGGCACCCCGGCGTCCGGTCGTTCGCCGCTGTGGAGCCGGCTGCTTTCGGAATGGTGCGGAACCGACGCACCATCGAGGCGCCTGCCACCGTTCTGGCCGCGGCTGTCCAACGCGCACCTCGCCCAGATGCTCCGGGCCTACTTTGGCGCCAACGGAAGGATCGACGCGGACGCGGTGACGTGCGCGACGGAGAGCCGCGCGCTGGCGTCGGACCTATGCTTCGGCCTCCTGCGGTTCGGGATCGTCGCCCGGATGCGCTCGCGGCGGACACAGGCACCGAGCCCAGAGGCACGGCGGCGGTCCTGGAACGTGTGCGTCTCCGGACCGTCGTTCCTGGGGAGGTTCCGCGACGCGATTGGGTTTCCCACCGGGGGGAAGCGCGCCCGGCTCGATGCGCTGCTCCACCGCGTCGAGCGCACGAACGTCGGTGCGCTCGACGGAGGGGCGCGCGGGGGGCCGGCGGACCTCTGCGGCGCTGTGGAGGAGCGGGCGGGGCTGTGGTCCCCGTATTGGACTCCCGTCCGCTCGCTGGAGAGGGTTCCGGGTGAGGCCTGGGTCTACGATCTGGCGGTTCAGGAGAACGAGACGTTTCTTGCCGGCTGGGGCGGTCTGTTCGTCCACAATACCTACACGATGGCTCGGGTGATCGAGCAGATCGAGCGGCCCACGCTCATCCTCGCGCACAACAAGACCCTGGCCGCCCAGCTCTACGGGGAGTTCCGCCAGTACTTCCCCGACAACGCCGTCCGGTACTTCGTCTCCTACTACGACTACTACCAGCCGGAGGCGTACGTCCCGCAGACCGACCTGTACATTGCCAAGGACGCGTCGATCAACGACGAGATCGACCGCCTCCGGCACGCCTCGACGAAGGCGCTGATGGAGCGCCGGGATGTGATCATCGTCGCGTCGGTCTCCTGCATCTACGGCTTGGGCTCGCCGCAGGATTATCAGGATGTGATGTTGTTCCTCCGCACCGGCGAGTCCCGCAGCCGCGATGAGATCCTGCGGCGGTTAGTGGACGTCCAGTACGAACGGAACGACATCGATTTCGCCCGCGGACGATTTCGGGTACGAGGGGACGTGATCGAGATCTTCCCCGCCTACGAGGATCGGGCGGTGCGGGTGGAGCTGTTCGGCGATCAAGTGGAGCGGATCATGGAGGTCGATCCGCTGACCGCCGAGGTGCTCGGGGTCAAGCCGGCGGTGGCGATCTGGCCGGCCAAGCACTGGGTGACGACCGACGCCAAGCTGGCGGCCGCGCTCGAGCGCATCGAAGCGGAGCTGGCGGAGCGCACGCAGTGGTTCAAGGACCGGGGCAAACTGCTCGAGGCGCAGCGGCTGGAGTTTCGGACGAAATACGACCTGGAGATGCTGCGCGAGGTGGGGTACTGTCCGGGGATCGAGAACTACTCGCGGCACCTCTCCGGCCGCGCCGAAGGGGAGCGCCCCGGATGCCTGATCGACTACTTCCCCACGGACTTCCTGGTCATGATCGACGAGTCCCACGTCACGGTCCCCCAGGTCCGGGGGATGCACGAGGGCGATCGGGCGCGCAAGCGGAACCTGATCGAGTTCGGCTTCCGGCTGCCCTCGGCCTACGACAACCGCCCGCTGACGTATGAGGAGTTCGGCGGCCTCGTCCCCCAGGTGGTCTTCGTCTCAGCGACCCCGAGCCCGTACGAACTCGGCGTCAGTGCGCAGATCGTCGAGCAGATCGTCCGGCCGACGGGGCTGGTCGATCCGCAGGTGGAGGTGCGGCCGGCCCGCGGCCAGGTGGACGATCTGATCGGCGAGATCAAGGCGCAGGCCGCCAAAGGCGAGCGCACGCTCGTCACCACGCTGACCAAGCGGATGGCCGAGGACCTCACCGACTATCTGCAGGAGCTCGGGATGAAGGTGCACTACCTCCACTCGGAGGTGGAGACGCTGCAGCGGGTGCAGATCCTGAAGGACCTGCGGCTCGGCACCTACGACGTGCTCGTCGGCATCAACCTCCTCCGCGAGGGGCTCGATCTGCCCGAGGTGTCCCTTGTCGCGATCCTCGACGCCGACAAAGAGGGGTATCTGCGGTCGCAGACGAGCTTGATCCAGACGATGGGCCGCGCGGCGCGAAACCTGGGCGGCCGGGTGGTGCTCTACGCCGACGAGGTCACGGAGTCGATGCGCAGGGCGATCCAGGAGACCAACCGGCGGCGCACGATCCAGCTCCGGTACAACGAGGACCACGGGATCACGCCGCAGACGATCGTGAAACCCATTCGCGACTTCATCGACCTGGCGGCGGTGGCGGAAGAGAGCGCGGCGTACGAGCCGACAGAAGGGACCGTGCTCACCGCGGCCGAACTGATCGGCCTCGCCGAACACCAGCACGCCTCGGTCCCCTGGGACATCGCCCGGCTGCTGATGTTGAGCCCGGGGGAACTGGAGCGGACGGTGGAGGCGCTGGAGCGGGAGATGCGCAAGGCCGCCGGGGAGCTGCAGTTCGAGAAGGCGGCGGTGCTGCGGGACCAGATCCAGGAGCTGCGGAAGGGGCTGGGGGAGCCGTTCTTTGCGGGGGGCCGGCCCGCCCGGGCGAGGGTGGGCCGTCGCGGCGCGCCCGGTTCGTCGCGGGCCCGACCGAGACGGAACACGTCGCGCGGGTAGGGGAACCGTCGCCGAGGGGGGTGGCCCCGGCCCCTGACCGGCGTGTGCACCACTGCGCGAGGCAGTAAACCGGACCCGGGAGTCGTCCATGCCGCTTGACCGAATCATCGTGCGCGGCGCACGCGAGCACAACCTTCAGGATATCACCGTCGAGATTCCGCGCGACCGCCTCGCCGTGCTCACCGGCATCTCCGGGTCCGGGAAGTCGTCGCTCGCCTTCGACACGATCTACGCCGAAGGCCAGCGCAAGTACGTCGAGTCCCTCTCCGCCTACGCCCGCCAGTTTCTCGGCCTGATGGAAAAGCCGGACGTCGATCACATCGAAGGGCTGAGCCCGGCGGTTTCCATCGACCAGAAGGGGGCCCCCCGCAACCCTCGGTCCACGGTCGGCACCGTCACCGAGATCTACGACTACATCCGGCTGCTCTACGCGCGGATCGGCATTCCCCACTGCCCCAAGTGCGGCAAGCCGATCAGCCGGCAGACCCCCGAGCAGATCGTGGACCAGGTGCTCGCGTTCCCGGAGGGCACCCGGATCCTCGTCCTCGGCCCCATCGTCCGGGGGCGCAAGGGGGAGTACCGGCAGTTGTTCGACGACCTGCGGCGGCAGGGGTTTGCCCGGGTCCGCGTCGACGGCAACCTCTACGAACTCGGCGAGGAGATCGCGCTGGACAAGAACCGCAAGCACCAGATCGAGGTCATCGTGGACCGGTTGATCGTCAAGCCGGACATCCGCGGCCGGTTGAACGACTCGATCGAGACCGCGCTGAAACTCGGGCAGGGGATCGTCGGCATCTCGGTGGTCGACGGCGAGGAATTGACCTTCAGCCAGAACTTCGCCTGCCCCGACGATGGGATGAGCCTGCCCGAGATCGAGCCGCGGATCTTCTCCTTCAACGCCCCCTACGGCGCCTGCCCCACCTGTACCGGGCTGGGGTTCAGGCAGGAGATCGATCCCGAACTCGTGCTGGACCCCAACCTCTCCCTGCTGGACGGCGCCGTGCTGCCGTGGGCCAGCTCCACGAGCGAGTACTATCAGGAGCTGCTGCGGGCCGTCGCCGACCACTACAAGGTGGACATGCGCGTGCCGGTGCGACGGCTGCCGCGGGAGTTCGTCCGCATCCTCCTCCACGGCGCCGACGAGGAGGTGCGGATCCGCTATCACAATCGCTGGGGCGCGCTCCGGCAGTACGAGACGGTGTTCGAGGGGGTCGTTCCCTACCTGGAACGGCGGTACAAGGAGACCGACTCCGAGTACATGAAGGAGGAGATCGAGCGGTACATGAGCAGCGCGCCCTGCCCGGAGTGCAAGGGGACACGCCTGAAGAAGGAGAGCCTGGCCGTCACGCTCGGGGACCGCTCGATCGCGGAGGCCTGCGCGCTGACGGTGCGCGGCGCGCTGCACTTCTTCACGAACCTCACGCTCACCGAGCGCGAGCGGCTGATCGGCCAGCAGGTGCTCAAGGAAATCAACGCGCGCCTGGGCTTCCTCGTCAACGTGGGGCTGGACTACCTCACCCTCGACCGGACCGCCAACACCCTCTCCGGCGGCGAGGCGCAGCGGATCCGTCTGGCGACACAGATCGGCTCCGGCCTGATGGGCGTGCTGTACGTCCTCGACGAGCCGAGCATCGGCCTGCATCAGCGGGACAACCGACGACTGATCGATACGCTCATCCGGCTGCGCGACCTCGGGAACACGATCCTCGTCGTCGAACACGACGAGGAGACGATTCGGTCGGCGGATTGGGTGGTCGACATCGGCCCGGGTGCCGGCGCCCATGGCGGCCGGGTCGTCGCCGTCGGCCCGCTCGAGCGCATCCTCAAGACCCCCGAGTCGATCACCGGGCAGTACCTCTCCGGCCAGCGGGCGATCCAGATCCCGGCGCGGCGGCGGCCCGGCAACGGGAGCGCCCTCGTCATCCGCGGCGCCCGGGAGCACAACCTCAAGCGGATCGACGTGCGGATCCCGCTGGGGATGTTCGTCTGCGTGACCGGCGTGTCCGGATCCGGAAAGTCCACGTTGATCGATGACATCCTGTACCGGTCGCTGGCGCACCACCTCCACGGAGCGCGCACCCGGCAGGGGGCGCACGATCGGATCGACGGGCTCGCCCACCTGGACAAGGTGATCAACATCGACCAGTCGCCCATCGGGCGCACCCCCCGCAGCAACCCGGCCACGTACACCAAGACCTTCGATCTGATCCGCGAACTGTTCGCCCTCACTCCCGACGCCCGCACGCGGGGCTTCAAGCAGGGACGGTTCTCCTTCAACGTGCGCGGGGGACGGTGCGAGGCCTGCGAGGGGGACGGGATCGTCCGGATCGAGATGCACTTCCTCCCCGACGTCTACGTGCCGTGCGACGTCTGCAAGGGGAAGCGGTACAATCGGGAGACGCTCGAGGTCAAGTACAAGGGGAAGTCCATCGCCGACGTCCTGGACATGACCGTCGACGAGGCCCTGCCGTTCTTTGAGGCCATCCCGCGCGTGCGGCGGAAGCTCCGCACGCTGGCCGATGTCGGGTTGGGCTACATCCGGCTGGGACAGCCGGCGACCACGCTCTCCGGGGGCGAGGCGCAGCGGGTCAAGCTCAGCACCGAGCTGAGCCGGCGCGACACCGGCCGGACGGTCTACATCCTGGACGAGCCGACGGTCGGCCTGCACTTCGCCGACGTCGAGCGGCTCTTGGAGGTGCTCCACCGGTTGGCCGATGCCGGCAACACGGTCGTCGTGATCGAGCACAACCTCGACGTGATCAAGACCGCCGATTGGATCATCGATCTGGGCCCGGAGGGGGGCGAGCTGGGCGGACAGGTCGTGGCGGAGGGGCGGCCCGAAGAGGTCGTCGGGGTCCCGGCGTCCTACACCGGACAGTTTCTCCGTCCGATCCTGAGGCGGGGAAAGGCGGCGGCCGCGGACCGGTCGGGCTCGCGCGAGGGGCGGCG
>DATEHM010000229.1:0-2833 GCA_035279545.1 bacterium
ACCTGATCCGAGCGCACAGAAAATCCGCGGCGGGGAGCGGATCAGCGCGCCAAGTACTGCGCCTCCTGTTCCATCCACTCTTCGACCGCCGCCCGGACGATCTCGTACGTCGATCCGCGGCCTTCCCCCACGATCGGACCGGCCATGGACCGGCGGGCGATCCACAGCCAGCCGCCGCCGCGGACCCGCGCATAGGCGACGAGCACGCGAACGGTCCCTAAAGGCGTTTCTCGCCTGATCAACTCGTCCCGCATCGTCGGGCGGCCCTATCCGACTCGCCGGAGGCGCCGGACGCCGCCCGCCCCTGCCGCGGGATCGACCTCGGCGCCCATGCACCTCAGGAATCCGACGACCTCGCGGACGAATGCGGAATCCCCCGGGATATGCGGAAGCGAGACATGGCGGATCCGCCCTGCCTCAGCATCCTGGATGGCGTGCACAAGGGAGATGGCGCCGAAAGCGTAAAGTTTGCGGACAATCTCGTCGCGGCTCATGCGTCCTCCGTTTCTGCGTCTCCGAGTTCGATGCGCGGGTGCGATGCAGTCCGATCGTCAACGTCCGGGTGGGGCCGCTTGGGACGTATGGTTCTCGCTCCCCCTGAAAACTCCTGCTCTCCTGCGGGCGGCGCGGGGGGCGGTCGCGCCCGGGAGAGGAGCCCCCCCGGGGAGGACCGAATGAGCAAGGAGACGGCGCGGGACGTCCGACGGCGACGAACCGGCCCGCCGTGTGTGGAGGGTGACGATGGGCACATCGCCTGTGCTCTATGAAGTCGTCGACGACGTGGCCGTGCTCACGCTCAACCATCCCGAGCGGCGCAACGCGCTCTCCCGAGAAGTGCTTGGAGCGCTCAAGGAGGACCTCGACCGCATCGCCGCCCAGCGCGAAGTGCGGGCGGTGATCATCCGGGCCGTCGGTCCGGCGTTCAGCGCCGGGCACGACCTCCGCGAACTGGTCGACGGCCGCGAGGAGGACTACACCTCGCTGTTTGCCCTCTGCACGGACGTGATGGAATCGATCCGCCGGCTGCCCAAGCCGGTGATCGCGCAGGTGCACGCGATCGCGACCGCCGCGGGCTGCCAGCTGGCCGCGACCTGCGATCTGGTGGTGGCGGCCGAGACGGCGAGCTTCGCCACCCCCGGGGTCAAGATCGGGTTGTTCTGCACGACGCCGGGCGTGGCGCTCTCGCGCGCGGTGGGCCCGAAGAAAGCGATGGAGATGCTCCTGACGGGGACACCGATCAGCGCCCGCGAGGCCGAACGGGCGGGCTTGGTCAACCGGGTCGTCCCGGCCGACCGCCTGGCCGAGGAGACGATGGCCCTGGCCAAACAGATCATCGCCGCGAGCGCGTACACCCTGGGGCTGGGGAAGCAGGCGTTCTACCGGCAGCTCCCCCTCGACCGCCCGCAGGCGTACGAGATCGCGCAGGAGGTCATGGTCGAGAACACGCTCGCCCCAGACGCCCAGGAAGGCATGCGGGCGTTCCTGGAGAAGCGGCCGCCCCGGTGGCAGAACTGACCGTCAGTTAATCCGCTTTTCCCGGTGCTTCCACTCGCGTTCGCGCAAGATGTACTTCTGGATCTTCCCCGTTGAAGTCTTGGGGAGGTCCCCGAACTCCACGAACCTCGGGCACTTGAAGTGGGCGATGCGCTCCCGGCAGTGCGCGATGATCTCTTCGGCGGTCGCCGCCTGGCCGCGCTTGAACACGACGAACGCCTTGGGGACCTCCCCCCACGTGTCGTCGGGGACCGCGATCACCGCACACTCCATCACCGCGGGATGGCTCACCACGGCCTGCTCTACCTCGATCGTGCTGATGTTCTCGCCGCCCGAGATGATGATGTCCTTCTTCCGATCGCGCAACTCGATCTGCCCGTCCGGGTGCATGACCGCGACGTCTCCCGTGTGAAACCACCCGCCCCGGAACGCCTGCGCGGTGGCCTGCGGCTGTTGGAAGTACTCCTTCATCACGACGTTGCCGCGGTAGACGACCTCGCCCATCGTCTGGCCGTCCCTCGGCACATCCCGCATCTCCTCATCGACGACCCGCTGCTGCCCGCCGGTGATGTGGACGACGCCCTGACGGGCCTTCAGCCGGACCCGTGCCTCCACGCTCAGCCTCTCCCCCTCGGGCGGGGCCACGTTGATCGCGAACGGCCCGTAGGACTCGGTGAGGCCGGAGGCATGCTCGATCTCGAAGCGCAGGTCGGACATCTGGCCAATGATCGTGGGGGACGGCGGGGCGCCCGCGGTCATGATGCGGATCGGCCGTGACAGCGGGCGGGCCGCCGGGTGGTTGGCGAGGGCGATCAGCACCGTCGGCGCCGCGCAGAAGTGCGTGATCCCCTTTTCCTCGAACAGCCCCCAGACCTGAGCCGGGTCGATTCGCGGAATGCACACGCTGCGCGCGCCCACCGCCGCCAGCCCCCAGGGGAAGGTCCAGCCGTTACAGTGGAACATCGGCAGGGTCCAGAGATAGCCGGCGTCGGCGGTCAGCCGGTGCTCGATGACCATGGCCAGGGCGTTCAGATACGCCCCGCGATGCGTGTAGACGACGCCCTTGGGGCGGCCGGTGGTGCCGGAGGTGTAGTCGATGGCGATCGGCTCTTCTTCGTCTTCCAGCCGGGACTCGATCTCGCGATCGCTCCCGGAGGCGAGCAGCCCTTCAAACTCCGTATGGAGTTCGATTCGCCGGACGCGCGACGGGACCCGTTCCAGCTGCGCGTGAAGTTCCGGGGAATAGAAGATCTGCTGCGCCCCGGAGTGCTCGACGATGTACCGGACCTCCTCCGCGTTGAGCCGGGTATTGATCGCCACGACCACGCCCCCCGCCTGC
>DATEHM010000230.1:0-11712 GCA_035279545.1 bacterium
CACCAGATCGGCGTCGCGTCCCACCTCCAGGCCGTACCGCGCGGAGAGCCCGAGCGCCCGTGCCGGGTTCACCGTCACCATCTCCAGCAGCCGGAGGCGGTCCGCCGGCGTGCCCATGTGCCCCGCGTAGGCCAGCAGCAGCGCGATCTCGAGCGGGTCGGCCCGCCCGAGCGGCGTGAAGGCGTTCCGCACGTTGTTCGAGCTGAGGCAGACGTTCACGCCGGCATCCAGCAGCCGCCGCACGGGGGTGAGGCCGCGGAGCGCCGGCGCCCCCCGCCCGCGGCCGTTCAAGTAGAGGTCGGTGGCCGGCAGCGTGATCACGTGGATCCCGGCCGCCCGGATCCGCTCGATGAGCAGCCCCGCCTCTTCCGGGGCCATGGCGCCGAGCGAGGTGAGGTGCCCCACGACGACCCGCCCCTCGTACCGGTGGGCGATCGCCAGGTCGGCGATCGTTGCGATCGTGCGATCGGCGGGGTCATCCGAGAAATCCACGTGGAGGTCGAGGTCGACATCGTACTCTCGGGCCATGCCGAAGAGACACTCGATGTGCTCCCCCGGATCCCGATCGTTGTACGGGACCCCGCCGAGGAGGTCCGCGCCGGACTCGAGAGCGGTCCGGAGCATCCGCTCGGTCCCCGGCGCCCGGAAGATCCCCTCCTGGGGGAAGGCGACGATCTGGAGGTCCACCCGGCCCTGAAACGCCCTGCGCACGTCGCAGAGGGCTCGGAAGCCGAGCAGCCCGACGATCGGGTCGATCTCCACGTGGCACCGCAGGTGCGTGACGCCCCGCGCCAGGGCCCACCGCAGCACCTCGGTCGCGCGCGCGTAGATGTCGTCGTAGGTGAAGGCCCGCTTCAGCTCGGCGGTCCCCTCCAGCGCCTCGCGCAGCGTCCCCGATCGGTTCGGGCGGCGGCGCTCCAGGAGCGCCTTGTCCAGGTGGATGTGGCTCTCGATCAACCCGGGCAGCACGACGCACCCGGCGGCGTCGACCACGCGTTCCGCATCCCCGGGGGCGCCCGCGGGGGCCGCCGGCGAGATCCGGGCGATGCGGCCGTCCGCGACCGCGATGTCGACCGTCGGCGCCCCGTCGGCGATCCGGGCCCGCCGGAGCAGCAGCGGCAGCATCAGACCTGCCCGTGCCGAAAGCACCGCACGAGGTGATCATTGACTATCCCCACCGCTTGCATGAACGCGTAACAGGTTGTCGGGCCGACGAAGGCAAATCCCCGCCGCTTCAGGTCCTTGCTCATCTCGACGGATCGGGGGGTGTGATCGGGTACCTGCCGCGGGGTCCGCCAGGCGTTGGTGATGGGCCGGCCGCCGACGAACCGCCAGAGGTACTCGCTGAAGCTCCGCCCCGTCTCCTCTTGTATCCTGACGATCGCGCGGGCGTTCGCGATGGCCGACTCGATCTTCAGGCGGTTGCGGACCAGTCCGGGATCCCGCAGCAGGCTGCGCCGCCTCCGCCCGTCAAACCGCGCCACCGCCACCGGGTCAAACCCCGCGAACGCCTCGTGGTAGCGGTCGCGCTTGCGGAGGATCGTCATCCAGCTCAGCCCCGCTTGGGCGCCTTCCAGCGTCAGGAACTCGAAGAGGACGCGGTCGTCGCGGACGGGCACGCCCCACTCGCGATCGTGGTAGTCGATTGCAAGCGGACTCCCCACCGCCCACCCGCACCGGACGATCGTTTCCCCCGCGCCGCGCCGCACGATCCGCGTCAACGCCCAAACGGCGCGCGCGCCGCGTACTCCGCCGCCGCCTCGTCCATCCGCGCAAACACGGCGCCCATCTCGCCCACCGCCTCGATCAGCCGCTCCAACGCCAGCATCCGGTGCCCCCGACCGATCACCTGGGGGTGGAACGTGTAGGTCAGCACCCCCCACTCCTCGGTCTTCGCCATGTACCGGAAGTCGTCCACCCAATTATCCAGCACGTCCCCGGCCCGCCTCAACCCCTGCTGCAGGTGGGTGGGGCTGCGGAAGTACTCGAAGTACGGGTAGTCGTCGAGCGACCAGCTGATCGGCATTTCGATGAGGCGCGTCGCCGCCCCCAGCCGCGGGGCCCGGTCCGCCGGCAGGACGTCGCCGTGCCGCGCCCGGTAGGGCAGGCAGTCGTGCGCCATCATGCTGCTGTCGTAGAGAAACCCGTGGGCCAGGAGCAGGTCCACCGTGTGGGGGCTCAGGTCCCAGGACGGCGACCGGTACCCGCGCGGACCGCTCCCGGTGATCCCGCTGATTGCCGCGTTCCCGCGAAGCAGCACCGCCTCCTCCCGCTCCCGGCTGTCCAGCGTCGCGGGCGGCTCGTGCAGGTACCCATGATTGCCGATCTCGTGCCCCTCGACGTGAATCCGCCGGCACGTCTCGGGATACGTGTCGATGGTGTGGCCGGGGATGAACCAGGTGGCGCGGATCCGCTGCGATCGGAGCAGGCCGAGGATCCGCTCCGCCCCCACCGCCCCAAACTCGCCGCGCGAGATCGGGGTCGGCGTCGTCATGCCGCGCGCGATCCACATCGAGAGCGCGTCGAAGTCGAACGTCAGGCAGACCAGGTGGCGGGCCATTTCCGCGAGCTCCCCTAAGCCCGCGCGCGCGGCCGGCGCGCGCCGGCGCGGAGGCCGCGCTCCCAAAACGGGAATCCAACGTCCTGGCCCCTGCCGCGCGGGACGCCCGCGCGCCGCCCGTACCGGTCCGCCATGGAGCACCTCCCCTGCCGCTTTGACCCGCTCAGACTTCTCCGCCCGCCGATCCCGCCCCTCGCGGGGGCGAGGGGGAGCGGTCGGGGCCAACGAACTGTAAGCGGCATGGCAACCCCGCGCCCGGCCGAACCCCCCGATCTCGCGGCGGAGGATCTGCGCCGCCTGCACCGGTTCATGCTGCTGCAGCGCCTGGCCGAGGACCGGATCGTGAAGCTGTATCGCGGCGGGGCGATCGCCGGCGCCTGCTTCACCGGGTACGGGCACGAAGCCATCGCGGTCGGCGCGGCGTACGCGCTCGGCCCGGACGACGTCGCCTCCACCCTGCACCGCGATCTCGGCGCCCGCCTGGTGCTGGGGATGCCGCTCGGCTACTACTTCGCCAACTTTCTCGGGCGGACCGGGTCGCCCAGCAGGGGACGCGGTGGAAACCTCCAGATCGGGGGCCTGGGGCCGCGCATCCTCCTGCACACCGACTACATCGGGGCCACGATCCCCGTGGCCGCCGGGATGGCGCTCGGCTTCATGATCCGTGAGGAACCCCGGGTGGCGATGACCCTGTTCGGCGAGGGCACGCTCGCCGCGGGAGAGTTTCACGAGGGAGCGAACCTCGCCGCCGTCCTCCGGCTGCCGCTCGTTCTCGTCTGCTGGAACAACCAGTTCGCGTACTCGACCCCGCTGGCACGGGAGGTGGCCGGCCCCATCGTTCAGCGGATGGCGGGATACGGCCTGGCCTCCTGCGCGGTCGACGGGAACGACGTCGGCGCGGTCCACGCCGCCGCCAAGCGCGCGGTGAACCGGGCCCGGCGGGGCGGGGGCGCATCGTTCCTCGAGTGCCGAACGATGCGCATCCGCGGCCACTCCGAGGCCGACGACGCGTCCTACGTGCCCCCGGCCCTGATCGCCGAATGGCGGCAGCGAGACCCGGTGGAGCGGCTGGAGCGGTCCCTGCTCGCCTCCGGGACGCTCAGCGGCGAGAGCCTGGAGGCGGCCCGCGCGGCGGCGCTGGCCGAGGTGGACGCGGCCCAGGCTTGGGCGGAGGCGAGCCCGCCTCCCGATCCGGCCGAGGTGGAACGCGGGGCCTACTGCGAGGACCGGCCGTGGCCGTGATGACCTATCTGGAGGCGATCAGCGACGCCCTGCGCCTGGCGATGCGGGCCGACCCGGCGGTCATCCTCCTCGGCGAAGACATCGCTGCGTACGGCGGCGCCTTCAAGATCACCAAGGGGTTTCTCGAGGAGTTCGGTCCCCGGCGCGTGATCGACGCGCCGATCAGCGAGGCGGCGATCGTCGGCGCGTCGATCGGCGCCGCCCTGGTCGGCCTGCGCCCCGTCGCGGAGATGCAGTTCGCCGACTTCATCTCCAACGCGTTCAACCAGATCGTGAACATCGCGGCGACCTCCGCCTACCGCGCCGGCGGCTGCGTGCCGATCGTCGTGCGGGCCCCCTGCGGGGCGGGCACGCACGGCGGTCCGTTTCACTCGCAGTCGGTGGAGGCCTACTTCTTCCACGCGCCCGGCCTGAAGATCGTCATGCCCGCCACCCCCGCGGACGCGAAGGGGCTGCTGCTCGCCGCCATCGCCGATCCGAATCCCGTGCTGTACCTGGAGCACAAGGCGCTGTACCGCTCGCAGCGGGGCCCCGTCGACGAGGGCCTCACCTTTGCCCCGCTCGGCAAGGCCGCGGTGCGCCGGCCCGGCCGCGACCTCACCGTGGTCACCTACGGGATGATGGTGCACCGGTGCTGCGAGGCGGCCGAGCGCGCCGCGTCGGAGGGGGTGGACGCCGAGGTCATCGATCTCCGCACCTTGCTCCCCCTGGACCTGGAGGCGGTCGGCGCGTCGATCGAGCGCACCACCCGGGTCCTCATCGTCCACGAGGACCGGCTCCGCGGCGGCATCGGCGCCGAGATCGCCGCGCATATCGGCGAGCAGCTCTTCGGATCGCTCGACGCCCCGATCGCCCGGATCGGGGCCCCGAACATCCCGGTCCCCTACGCGCCCGCCCTCGAGGCGGCCTACCTGCCCAGCGCCGACCGCATCCGGGAGGCGATCGTCCGCCTGGCCCGGTGGTAGCCGGAGACTCCCCGGCTCCCTCCGGCCCGCTGGGCCGCCTCCGGCGGCTGGCGATCGACCTGTCCCCGTTCCGCGAGTCGCGGCCGTTTCGGCTGCTCTGGTGGGGACAGCTGGGCTCGGGGGTCGGCAGCGACATCACCCGCATCGCGCTGCCGTTCCAGGTCTACCAGCTCACCGGCTCCTCGCTCGCGGTCGGCCTTCTGGCCCTCTGCCAACTCGTCCCGCTGCTGACGGCGTCGCTGGCCGGCGGCGCGATCGCCGACGCGTACGAGCGGCGCCGGTTGCTGCTGTGGCTGCACGCGGGGTTGGGCGCGTGCTCGGTCGCGCTGGCCGCGAACGCGCACCTCTCCCCCCAGCGGCTGTGGGTCCTCTACGCCCTGACCGCGTGCATCACCGCCCTCGACGCCCTCGCCTCGCCCGCCCTCGGCACGCTGGTGCCCCGCTTCTTCCCCGTCGACCGGCTGCCGGCCGCGCTGGCCCTGAACGGCCTCGCCCGCAGCTTCAGCGCGCTCGCCGGTCCGGTGCTGGGGGGCGTGCTGATCGCCCGCGTCGGGCTGGCCGGCGCCTACCTCGCCGATGCGGCGACGTTCCTCGTCGCGCTGGCCACGCTCGGCGCCCTCGCGCCCGTCCCGCCGCACACGAGCAGCCCGCCGGCGGGGCTCGAATCGATCCGGGAGGGCCTGCGCTTCCTCAAAGGGCGCAGGGTGCTGCAGTCCACC
This sequence comes from bacterium, assembly GCA_035279545.1. Taxonomy (GTDB): domain Bacteria; phylum Sysuimicrobiota; class Sysuimicrobiia; order Sysuimicrobiales; family Segetimicrobiaceae; genus Segetimicrobium. The sequence continues at coordinate 5,487 of DATEHM010000230.1, forward strand.
TTCACGATCGACCTGAACGCGATGATCTTCGGGATGCCGACCTCGCTGTTCCCGGCGGTGGCGAGGCGGCTGGGGGGCGGGTCCGAGGTGCTGGGGCTCCTCTACGCGGCCCCGCACGCCGGCGCGTTCGCGGCGACGCTGCTGAGCGGAGGGATGGGCCGCGTCCGGCGCCAGGGGCGCGCCGTAATGGCCGCGGTTGTCCTCTGGGGCGCCGCGGTCACCGCGTTCGGGGTGGCCCGCACCCTCTGGCCCATGCTGGTCTTCCTCGCCGCCGCCGGCGCCGCCGATCTCACGAGCGCGGTCTTCCGGGACACGATCGCCCAGTCGGTGACCCCCGACGCGCTGCGCGGCCGCCTCAACGGGATGGAGCTGGCGGTCGTCGCCAGCGGGCCGGCGCTGGGGGACCTCGAAGCGGGGATCGTGGGGTCGCTTACCAGCATCCCCTTCTCGATCATCTCCGGCGGGATCGCCTGCATCCTCGGCGTGGGGGTGCTGGCTTGGTTGGTGCCCGAGTTTTCCCGATACGATGCCGCGCACCCGACCCCCTGAGGCCGCGTTCCGCTCACCCCCGTGCGGGGCGCGGAGCCTCCACCATTCGGCTCAACCTCAGCGCCGCCCCGAGCCCGGTCAGGGCCGCCGCGAACGCCACGGTCCACAGGAGCGGGAAGCTTCCGGTGACGTCCAGCAGGTAGCCAAACAGGACGCCGGAGATCGTCGAGGCGACCTGCCCCACCGCGAGGTTCAGCGAGACGGCGATCCCCGCGCGCTGGATCCCGAAGACGTCGGTCGTCAGCGTGGTCAGGATCGGCAGGGTCAGCGCCAGGCCCGCGCCGGCGAGGGCGGCGCTGGCGGCGACGGCGGCGGCGCTGTGGACGGAGATGAGGAGCGCGAACGCCGCGCAGAGCAGCGCAAAACCCGTGAGCACGACCCGGGCGCGGGTCCCCAGCCGATCGGACAGCGTGCCGGCGAGCGGGGAGGCGGCGATCAGCCCCAGGTTGATGATCGACGCGACGGCGCCGGCGGCGGCCGTGCCGAACTTGAACTCGTTGCGCAGATACGTGGGCAGCCACGCGGTGATACCGTACGCGCTGAACAACGCGAGGAACACGCAGCTGACCATGGCGGCGAACTGGCGTTGCCCCACGATCCCGCCGACCTGCGCCAGCAGCGGCTCGGCGCCGGCGCGGGCCGGCGTCCCCGGGGCGAGCCAGGCCGCTGCGCAGGCCCACGTCACCGCGGAGAGCGCCGCCAGCGCCAGAAACGCCGCGCGCACCCCGGCCCCCTGGCTGAGCAGCGGCATCAGGAAGAGGCCGACCAGCATGCCCGTGCCCGCCCCCGACTGCAGCGCGCCCATCGCCGCCCCGCGGTTCGGCGTGGCGGCCAGCACCAGCTTCACGGTGGACGAGTACAGCATCGCCGCGCTGGCGCCCATCGCGAACCGCAGCAGCATCGCCGGCCAGTAACTCGCGGTCAGCGGGAAGAAGGCGGAGGCGGCGGTGATCGCGGCGAGGCCGGCGAGGGTGACGCGACGCGTGGGAAAGTTGTCGGCGGCCAGCCCGGCCGGGATCTGCGCCAGCACGTAGCCGAGCAGGTACGCGGAGAGCAGGCCGCCCACCGCCGCGTACTCGACGTGGTAGAGCGCGCGCAGATCGTTGAAGAACGGGACGACGTCGATCCGCTGCGCGTTGGCGACGACGAAGACCCCCCACCCCGCCGCCGCCGCCGCGCGGAGCGGGGCCGAGTCGCGGGTCACTCCAGGGAGTCGAACAGGTTGTTCAGCGACTCCGCGAGGGTGGGGTGGGCGAAGATCGCGTTCTGCAGCGCGGTGTAGGGGAGGCGCCCCATCATCGCCACCTCGACGATGCTCATCAGCTCGCCGCCGGCGATCCCCAGGATCGCGCATCCCAGGATCTGCCCGCTTCCGGCGTCGACCACGACCTTCATCAGCCCTCGCGTCTCCTCCGACTCGATCGCCCGGGCGACGTGCGACATCGGCATCTTGGCGACCCGGATCTCGCGGCCCTGGCTCCGCGCCTCCTGCTCGGTCAGCCCCACCCGGCCGAGCTCGGGGTCCATGAACACCGTGTACGGCACCAGCCGGCCCCGGGTGGAGGCGCACCCGCCCTTCAGCAGGTTGGCTTCGAGGATCCGGAAGTCGTCGTAGGAGATGTGCGTGAACGCCGGCCCGCCCTTGACGTCCCCGATCGCATAGACGCCGGGGGCGCGGGTCTCCAGCCGGTCGTTCACCCGCACGTACCCCTGCCGGTCGGTCTGGACCCCGGCGGCCTCCAGGTTCAGCCGATCGGTGTTGGGGGTGCGCCCCGCCGCGAGGAGAAGGTGCGATCCCCTCAGCACCCGCGGCTCGCGCCCCCCGGCGGCGCCCACGGCGAGCTCGATCCCGCCGCCGGCGGCCCGGGAGGCGCGCTGGACCTCGGTCTCGAGCAGGACCTCGATCCCGTCGTCGCGCAGGATCTTCGCCACCTCCCCGGCGATGTCGGGGTCCTCCCGGACCAGCAGCTGCGCTCCCCGCTGCACGATCGTCACCCTGGACCCGAACCGCCTGAACATCTGTCCGAACTCGAGCCCGATGTAGCCGCCGCCCATCACCAGGAGGTGGTCGGGCACCGCGTCGAGTTCCATGATCGAGGTGGAGTCCAGGACGGGCACGCCGTCGAGCCCCGGCAGCGGGGGCCGGCTCGGCCGGGCACCGGTGTTGATGACGATCAGCTCGGCGGTGAGCCGGCGGGTGCCGCCGTCGTTCATCCGGACCTCGACCGCGCGCGGCCCGGTGAAGCGCCCCTCGCCCTTGAGCAGGCCGACGCCCTCGGCGGCCCGCAGGCTACGCTCGCTGCCGGCGCTCCACGTCTCCACGATCTTCCGCTTCCGCTCGCGGACCTTGACCAGATCCACGCTCACCAGGCCGGTGCGGGCCCCGTAATCGGCGCCCCGCCGGGCCAGATAGGCGACCCGGCCGCTGGCCACCATCGTCTTCGTCGGGGTGCAGCCCTCGTTCACGCAGGTCCCGCCCACGTGCACCCGCTCGATCATCGCCGTCCGGCGGCCGGCACCCGCCAGCGCCTTGGCGAGAGGGTTCCCCCCTTGGCCGGAGCCGAGGATGATCGCGTCGTAGGAGTGGATTGCCGTCATCGCCCGCACCTCTCCGCGGCGCACTCGGTGCCGCCGAATGGTCGCCTCTGAGCCGGCGCGCCTACACCGATCCGAACACCCCGCGAAAGCGGCTGAGAAACGCCTGCAGCCGGCCGGTGCGCGGGTGCACCAGGACCTCGCCGGGGGGACCCTCCTCGGCGATGATCCCGCCGTCCATGAACACCACCCGGTGGGCGACCTCGCGCACGAAGATCATCTCGTGGGAGACGACCAGCATCGTCTGGCCGCTGCGGGCGAGATCCTGCATCACGGTCAGCACCTCGCCGATCAGCTCCGGGTCGAGCGCGGAGGTGACCTCGTCGAAGAGCATCAGCTTGGGCTGCATCGCCACCGCCCGGGCGATCGCCACCCGCTGCTGCTGCCCGCCGGAGAGCTGGAACGGATACGCCTTGACCTTGTCGGCGAGGCCCACGCGCTCGAGCCAGGCGATGGCGGTCTGCCGCGCCTCCGCCCGCGGCCGATGCTGCACGCGCACGAGCCCCAGCGTGACGTTGTCGAGGACCGTCATGTGCGGAAAGAGGTTGTAGCTCTGGAACACCATCCCCACCTCGGCGCGCTGGCGCGACACCTGGGATTCGGGCAGCCGGCGCAACTGGCCATCGACCTCCCGGTGCCCGATCAACTCCCGCCCGATGTAGATCCGCCCCTGCTGGTAGTCCTCGAGGGCGTTCACGCACCGCAGCAGCGTCGTCTTACCCGACCCGCTCGCCCCGATCAGCGCGACGACCTGGCCGGGGTCGACCTCCAGCGAGATGCCGCGGAGGACCTCCAGCGCCCCGAACCGCTTGTGCAGGTCCACGATTCTGAGGACGGGAGGCATCAGTATCTCAGGTACGCGTACCGCCGCTCCAGAAGCGCGGCCGCGCGCGAGATCGTGAAGTTGACCGCAAAATAGAAGACCGCGGTGAGCACGTAGAACGGCAGGACGATGAACGTGTACCCGACGACGTTCTGCATCGCCAGCAGCAGGTCCACGATGCCGAGCAGCGACAGCAGCGCCGACCCCTTGACGATCTCCACCGCGGCGTTCACCCACGGCGGCAGCATCCGCCGCGTCGCCTGGGGGAGGATCACCAGGCACAGCCGCGGCCAGAAGGACAGCCCGATGGCCTTCGCCGCGTCCATCTGCGCGCGGGGAATCGAGTCGATCCCGCCCCGGACGATCTCCGCGATGTGGGCGGCGGCGAAGATACTGAGCGCCGTGACCCCTGCCTGCCACGCCGAGAGGCTCAAGCCCAGCGCCGGCAGCCCAAAGTAGCAGGCGAAGATCAGGACGAGCACCGGGATCCCCCGCACGGTGTCGACAAAGGCCCGGGCGGCGAGGCGGGGGATCAGGCCGCCGTAGAGGAGGAGGAGGCCGACCACGACCCCCACCACCGAGCCGGCGACGAGGACGATGCCCGAGATCTCCAAGGTCGTGCGCAGCCCGCGCAGGAGCTGCGGCAGGGCCGGGGCGATCTGCGGCCACAACGTCATCACCGGATCACCGCGTACCGGCGCTCGGCGCGGCGGAGGACCAGCGCGATCCCGTAGCCCGCGATCAGGTACATCACCGTGGCGAACGTCCACGCCTCGATCGTCCGGAACGTATTGACGTTCAGCCACTCGGCGGCGTACGTCAGCTCGGGCACCGCCAGCGCGGACGCCAGCGACGTATCTTTGAACAGCGAGATGAACGTATTGCTGAGCGACGGCAGGATGATCCGGAACGTCACCGGCAAGATCACGAAACGCACGCGCTGCCACGGGGTGAGGCCGACGGCCTTGCCCGCCTCGACGTACCCGACGGGCACCGAGTTCACCCCGGCCCGGAAGACCTCGGTCAGGTACGCGCCGGAGTACACCGACAGCGCGGCGATGAACGACCACACGTTGTTCAGCGCCGTGATCCCCATCTTCGGCAGCCCGTAGAACGCGAAGTACACCAGCAGCAGGAGGGGGACGTTGCGGATGAACTCCACGTAGGCGGTGACGGCGATGCGCAACCACCCGGGGCCGAAGCTGCGGGCGAACGCCCCCGCGAACCCGATCAGGCTCCCGATCAACAGGCAGAGCACGGCGAGCTCGAGGCCGAGGGCGAGCCCCCAGTAGAACCGCGGGAAGTTCTGCCACGCCAGGAACCAGTTGAAATGATACGCTCGCATCGGAGCAAAAGGGGGGGCCGCTCCGCCGCGGGCCCCCCGCGCGCGCGTTCGCTCAGCTCGAGCGGATCAGGCCCAGCGCCTGGTCCATCCGCGCCTCGATCGGGAACCCGATCGGCGGATCCGGCAGGGTGATGCCGAAGTACTTCGCGTACTCTTCCTTGTAGTACTTCCACTGGTTGCCGCTCATCGCCACCATCAGCACGGTGTCGACGAAGGTCTTCCAGATCGGGTCGCCGGGCTTCATCGCGCCGCCGTAGACCTGAGGGTAGTACCCCTTCCCGGAGTCCCGGTATTTGCTGGGGAAGCGGAGGGTGAGCCAGCGCACGGTCGACTGATCGACCGCCGCGGCGTCCACGCGGTTGGAATCGACGGCCTGGATGACGTTGGCTTGGCTGTCGAGCTGCACCACCTGCGCCTTGGGCAGCGCCTCGTGCACCAGATCGTCCGCGCCCACGTTCTGCAACACCGAGCAGCGCACCTTGGCCCCCGCCCCCACCAGCGCCTTGTAGTCCCGGTACGGGCTGGCCTTGGGCATCAGCAGCCCCACCCCCTCGCGGTAATAGGGAATGGAGAACTCGACCTGCTGCGCCCTCAGCGGGCTGATCGTCATGAACTGGAAGACGATGTCCACCTTGTCGGTGAGCAGGCTGGGGATCCGCGCGTCGGCCGCCTGAATCTGGAACTGGGCCTTCGTCGGATCGTTGAAGAGGGCCATGGCCAGCAGCCGCCCCATCGAGATGTCGAACCCGGCGAACTCGCCCTTCTCGTCCTGGAAGTGCCAGGGAGGGTTCCCGTTGCCGGTCCCGACGAGCAGCGTCTTGCGCTTGATCACGTCGTAGAGCTTGCTTGAGCCCTGCGCCTGCTGCGCGGCGGCGGCGGTCGCCAGAAACGCCGCGGCCGCCGTCCCGGCGCCG
>DATEHM010000231.1:0-4022 GCA_035279545.1 bacterium
GGACAAGCCCGCCGGGTTCGTGCTGCCCGCCCATGACCAGGACGAGACATTGACGGCGCCCGTGCTGTTGGAGAACCTCGCCGCCAAGGTGACCGGCGCGCTGGCGCTTCGCCGCCTCGTCCAGGATACCCGGGCCGCCGAGCCGTTCGAGTTCCTCATCGGATGCGGCGAGGAAGCCGTCGGCGACCGCTATCAGAGGGGCGGCGGAAACCTGGCGAAGGCCATGGGAGAGCTCGCCGGAGTGAGTTCGGCCGGAGGGGTGGATGTCAAGGCGTTCTGTGCGGGGCCGCTCCACGCGCTGCTGCTCGCGGGTTCGCTAATCGCAAGCGGGATGTACCGGCGGGTGGCCGTCGTGGCGGGATGCTCGCTCGCAAAGCTCGGGATGAAGGTGCTCGGGCATCTCGCGGCCGGGTATCCGATTCTCGAAGACGTGCTCGCCGGGATCGCGGTTGACATCGCATGCGACGACGGGCGAAGCCCTCTGCTGCGGATGGACATGACGGCCGTCCACCGGATCGAAGATGGCGCGACACCGCACCGAGTCTTGGACGCGCTGGCCGTGGCCCCGCTCCGACCACGCGACTTACGGCTAACCGATATCAACAGATTTGCCGTGGAGCTGCACAACCCGGACATCACCGAGCCGGCCGGTTCGGGAAATGTGCCGGCCCAGAACTATCTGCTGCTTGCCGCTCTGGCCGCCGCCGCCGGCGAGATCACACGCGAGCAGATCCCCGCGTTTGTCCGGCTGCACGGAATGCCGGGGTTCGCGCCAACACAGGGCCACATCGCCTCGGCCATTCCGTACCTTCCGCACGCCATCGCCGCGCTCCGGGAGGGCGCATTGACCCGCGTGCAGTTCATCGCAAGAGGCAGTCTCTTCCTCGGACGGATGACGACGATGGGCGACGGGGCCAGTCTCGTGCTGGAGAGTCAGGCGCGCTAGGAGGAGGGAGCGACGATGGTGGATCTCAAGGACAAGCTGGTGCTGGTGCTTGGAGAAAGGGACGGGGTGCCTGCCCCCGCGCTTCGAGCCTGTGTCGAGAGCGCGGGGGGGCAGGTGATCTACGCCGAGACACAGTGCTTTGTGTGAACCTCAGCGGGGGCCATGGACCTCGAGGAACAGGCGACCATCCAGCGGCTGGTGGAGGCCGATGGGCAGAAGCGCATGATCGTGATCCTGGGGACCCCGAACCCCTCGAGCACGCAGATGGTGGCGCTCACACTGACCCGTGGCGACCCCAGCTACGCCGGGCCCCTGGCGGGAGTCCCGTTGGGACTCCCCGTGTACCATATTCTGGAGGAGCAGGTTCGGGCGGCGATCCCTGCCGACGTCTACGCGCGGGAGATCGGCCCAATGGAATTTGTGCTCGACAAGGACAGTATCACAACCGCGCTCGAGAGACTGCGGCAGGGGTAGCGCCGAGGCGGCTCCGGGCCCCCGGATAGGGAGGGGAGCGAAGGTGAGGCTGGAGGTGGCATCCTTCTCCGTCCGGCGAGCGGTGTTTGGCCACCGGATGGAGCTCAGTGGAGGGAGCCTGGTCGTCAACCGCGAGGAGCTCACGGAGACGATCCTGGCGAGGACCAAGAGCCTGACCGGTGTCCGCGTCGACCTCGTGCACCCGGGTGAGGCGGCGCGCATCATTCATGCGCTCGACGTGGTCGAACCCCGGTGCAAGGTCGACGGGCCCGGGAGCGTTTTCCCGGGATTCCTGGGCGACCCGGTCACGGCCGGCCAGGGCCGCACGCACCGGCTCGCCGACGTTGCTGTCGTGGCGACCACGCCGGTGGTCTGGGAAGACAACGGGATCAGCGTCAAGGAAGCGGTCATCGACATGGTCCCTCCGGGGTCCGACTACACGCCGTTTAGCAGGACGATCAACGTCGCCCTCTCCTGCGAGCTCGACAGGAGCGCACACTTTTACCAGTGGGATCACGACATTCGCCTCGCCGGGTTGATCACGTCGGAGTATCTCGGGCGGTGCACGGCGGATCTCCGCCCGGATATGATCCGGGTCTTTGACCTCCCGCCATCCGCACCGCGGGCGAGTGATGCCTCCGGGACGGGACTTCCCCGCGTCATCTACGTGTGCACCCTCATGACCGAAGGCTCCGTTCACAACACGTTCGTCTACGGGCGCAAAGTGGCGGGATTGCCGGCATGGCTCCATCCCAATGAGTTCTTCGACGGCGCGATCGTCTCGGGGAATCATCATATCGCCGCGGACCGTAACCCGACGTACTTTCAGCAGAACAACCCCGTCATCAATGCGCTGTACGCTGCGCACGGCACCACGCTGGATTTCGCCGGGGTCATCATCGCGGAAACACAGCAGACCTCGCTCGCCGATAAGGAACGTGCGGCCAGCCAGACGGCCAAGCTGGCGAAGTGGCTGGGGGCAGACGGTGTGGTCGTGACGCACGATACCGCGGGGCACGCTGCGGTGAACCTGATGCTCACCTGCCAGCGGTGTGAGCAGCTCGGCATCCGGACAGTCCTCGTCGTCAATGAGCTCAACGGGCCCGAGGGGACGGACTTCGGACTCGTGTTCGCGGTCCCCGAGGCCGACGCGATCGTGAGTACAGGGAATAAGGACGAGATCATCCGCCTCGCTCCGGTGTCGAAGGTGGTGGGGGGAGATGCCATCTGGGATTGGCGGGGTTACGACGATCCGGTGGAGGGGAATGTCCGGGACGGATTCTCGACCTCCCTGCGCCGGTTGTACTGTTCGACCACCCAACTCGGGGCGGAGTCGCTGACCTCGGCGGCGTTCTAGATGATCTCCCTCCCGGAACGCAGGGCGGCGCGGCCGGTGTGGCTGGAGGAGGCGTGAGGCCGCTTCCGAATCGTCAGAGGAGGCCCCGTGCCCGGCCGGTGAAAAGAAGGGAGAGGACAGGATGCCGATGCGTCTTGAGGTGGCGACGTACCGGGTTTCAGCACTGGAATGGCGACCTCAGACGGTGCTCGACGGAGAGCGTCTCTCGGTGAACCGATCCGAAATCGAAGACCTCGTACGCAATCCCGAGGCCTTCGCGTCCTCGGCCGTGGATATTGCCCGCCCCGGCGAAAGCGTGCGTCTCCTCAACGTCATCGACGCCGTTGGGCCTCTGCTGAAGGTGGCGGGTGATTCCTGCGCATATCCGGGCGTGGCGGGTCCGGCCGTCACGGCGGGGTCGGGGATCACGCATCGCCTGGACGGCGTCTCCGTGGTGACCTGCGGGGTCCCCCCGAAGCCGCCGACGGGGGCGCAGAGCACAAAGCCGGCCTTCATCGATATGTTTGGCGATGCCGCGCCCTACTGCGACGCTTCCGATACTCGGAACCTAGTGATTTCCACGAGTCCGGTGCCCGGGTTGTCGAACGAGGACTACGACGCCGCCGTGCGCGAGGCCGCTCAGCGCGTGGCCCTGCGGTTGGCGGAGACGACGCGCACCCGGCCGCCTGACTCTACGGATACGTTCGAACTCGGTCCAGCCGACGGCCTGCCGCGGGTCGTCTGCATCATGCAGCTTATGGACCAGGGTCCCCTGATTCATACGTTGCTCTACGGGCATCATCTAGGCGAAGATTTCGTCCCGACGATGATCCACCCCAACGAGCTCCTTGACGGCGCCGTCGTCAATGCCAACCACCGCAGCTGCCTGAAGCAGTCGACGCGCATGCACGCCCGGAACCCCGTGGTCCTTGAACTCTATCGCCGGCATGGCCGCGATGTGGCGCTGGCCGGGGTCGTCCTGACACGGGGCTCCAACGCCAACCACTTTCTGAAGGAACGGTCGGCCATGTACGCCGCGAAGCTCGCCGCCATGCTCGAGGCGAAGGCGGCGGTCGTCATGATGGAAGACACGGGCAACTCGATCATCGACTACATGCTCACGATCCGCGCCCTCGAACGTCGCGGGATCCGCGCGGTGGGCGTGATGCACGAACTGGCAGGGCCGCAGGGCGACAATTCCCCGCTCCTCGACAGCGTCGAGGAGGCGGATGCGCTAATTTCCAGCGGGAGCGTCGACGAGGTGTT
>DATEHM010000232.1:0-3306 GCA_035279545.1 bacterium
AGCGGCGGAGGCAGGGCCCGCGGTCCCCGGCTTCACGCCAAAGGCGGGCGCGGCGTCCGCCCGACGTCCAGCAAGGTCACGGGCGCGCTCTTCAATTCGCTCGCCCCGCGCCTCGCCGGCGCCCGCGTGCTCGATCTCTTCGCAGGGACCGGGCGCGTTGGGATTGAAGCGCTGAGCCGGGGGGCGAGCGAGGCCGTCTTCGTGGAGCGCGATCCGCGCAACGCCGCCCTGATCCGGGAGACCCTGGTGGCGGCGGGGGCCCGCGCCGAAGTCCGGCGGGCCAACGCGCTGACCGAGGTGCAGGCGCTCGACGCGCAGGGGCGGCGGTTCGACCTGATCTTTCTGGACCCGCCGTATGGGCTCGGGCTCCAGGCGCAAACGCTGCGGCGGATCGCGGCCGGGGCGGTGCTGGCGGACGACGGGCTGGCGATCGCGGAAGGGCACTGGCGGGACGATCCCGGCGAGGTCGCGGGCCTCGCCCGCATCCGGGCGGTCCGGTACGGAGAAACCGCGCTCTGGGTGTACGCGCGGCCTCCGAAGAGGGAGGAAGGGCCTTGAGGGAGAACAGGCTCGCCATTGCCCTGTATCCGGGAAGCTTCGACCCGGTGCACAACGGGCACCTGGATATCATCGAGCGGGCCCGGAAGATGTTCCGCCGCGTGGTCATCGGCGTCGCGACGAACGTGGAGAAAGACCCGATGTTCGGCGTCGCCGACCGGGTGGCGATGCTCCGGACCGCGGCGGAGCGGACCGACGTCGAGGTGATGCACTTCCAGGGGCTGACCGTCGAGTTCGCGGGCCGGCTCGGGGCGACGGTGATCGTCAAGGGCCTGCGGGCGATGATGGACTTCGAGTACGAACTGAAGATGGCGGCGATGAACAAGCGGCTGCGGCCCGAAATTGAAACCGTCTTTTTGATGACCGCTCCGGAGTTCGCGTACCTGAGTTCCACGCTCATCCGGGAGGTGGCGCGGTTCGGCGGATCGGTCTCGGGTCTGATTCCCCCGAGTGTGGAAAAACGGCTCGTCCAGAAGTTGAGGTCACAACGGAAGAGGTGACGAGATGGTAGCGTCAGGTCGGTCCTCGATCTCCTCGTCCATCCCCGATTGCTTGGAGCGCCTCGACGTGCTCCTGGCCTCGGGGCCGCCGCGGTTCCGTCGCGCCGCGTGGGAGGAAGAGACCCAACAGTTGATGCAACGCCTGCGTGAGGCGTTGTCCACCGACGCCAAGCGAGCGGCGGCGGTGGGGGCGGAGGCGGAGACGGTGCTGCGGCGCGCGCAGGACGAGGCGCGGCGCATCGTCCTCGAAGCCGAGGATCACGCTCGCCGGGCGATCGAGGACGGGACGCTGGCCCGGGCCGCCGAGCAACAACTTCAGCAGATTCGGGAACAGGCGGTGCGAGAAGCCGAGGAGACCCGCCGCGGCGCCGACATGTACGCGCTGACCGTCCTGGAGCGGCTGGAACGCGAGGTCGCCAGAATTCTCGCGACGGTGCAGCGCGGCAAAACGGTGCTCGCGGAGCGGACCGGCGCCAGAACGGGGGCGCAGCCCGCATCGCGCGTCGACAACGGCAAAGTCACCGTCTCTTGACAACGCCGAACCGGCATCCGTATAATCATACGGTGTGCCCGGCGGTTACCCCCCCTCGCGGGATAGGCCGTCCGGGCACACGTCGTGAGGTGGCGATGTGCGGGTTAACATCGGCGAACTGCTGGCTGATCGGGGCGCCGTTCGGACGCTCGCGTACTCCGAGCCGTGCGAGCCGCCCGCCGAGGACGCCGTGCCCCTCCGGCCCTTGGAAGGGGCGCTCGTGCTCGCCAGCACCGGGCGGACGGTGTGCCTCTCGGGGCGGATGCGAACGGCGCTGAGTCTCGTCTGCGGGGCCTGCCTGGTCCGGTTCGAGCACGCGCTGGAGTTCTCCATCGCCGAGGAGTTCGGCCGCGCGGCGACCTCCGCCGCCGCAGCGGGGGAGGCGGAGTTGGGTCCGGACGACTTTGTGACCCCGGTCGGACCCGATGACACGCTTGACGTGACCGAGGTGGTGCGGCAGCACCTCATCCTGGCCCTCCCGCTCGCGCCGAGGTGCCGGGAGGGGTGCCGGGGTTTGTGTCCCGCCTGCGGTGCGGACTTGAACGCCGGCCCCTGCGGCTGCGCGGAGGACCGCGTGGATCCGCGGCTTCGGGTGCTTCGGCGATGGGCGACCGCGCACCAGGGCGGATCGACGACGGAAAAGGAGTAAACGATGGGGCTGACAAAACGGCGATTCAGCAAAGCGCGCACCGCCAGCCGGCGCGCGCACTTTAAGGTGCAGCCGGTGACGCTGGTGGACTGCCCGCAGTGCCATGCCCGGATGGTGCCCCACCGGGTCTGCCCGACGTGCGGATACTACGCGGGAAAGCAGGTGATCGAGGTCAAGGCCCCCGAGGAGAAGCCCGGCGCTTAGGGAGCGGACCGAGACACCGATGGCGGGCACGAGGCTGCGGGTGGCGATCGACGCGATGGGCGGCGACTACGCCCCTCGTGAGGTCGTCGCGGGCGCGATCTCGGCCGCCCGCGAGTTGGGCGTCGAGGTCATCCTGGTGGGCCCGACGAACCGGATCAACGCCGAACTCCAATCGGCCAACCCGGACCCGGCGCTGCCCGTGCGCGTGCTCGATGCCCCCGAGGTCATCGGCATGGCCGAGGCGCCGGCGATGGCGCTTCGACGGAAGCGGCAGGCGTCGATCCTCGTCGCGGTCGAAGCGCTGCGGCGCGGCGAGGCCGATGCGGTGGTCAGCGCCGGGAACACCGGCGCGGCGATGGCCGCAACACTGCTCACCCTGGGGCGGATCGAGGGGATCGACCGCCCGGCGATCGCCGCGGTGCTTCCCACCCTGCGGGGCCGCGCCATCATGGTTGACGTGGGGGCGAACGTGGACTGCCGCCCCAAGCATCTCCTCCAGTTCGCGATCATGGGTAGCGTGTACGCGAACCGGGTGCTCGGGATCGCCGACCCGCGCCTGGCGCTGATGAGCAACGGCGCCGAGGACACCAAGGGGAACGAGGTGGTGATCCAGGCGGCGGACCTCCTGCGCCGCTCCGGCCTGAACTTCATCGGCAACGCCGAAGGGCGGGACTTCTTCGCCGGGGCCGCCGACGTGGCGGTCTGCGATGGCTTCGTCGGCAACCTCCTCTTGAAGTTCGGCGAAGGCCTGGCGTTGGGGATCTTCACGCTCCTGCGCGAGGAGCTCAGCCGGGGAGCGCTCGTCCGGCTGGGCGTGCTCTTGGCGACACCGCGCCTGCGCGCCCTGGCGCGGCGGATGGATT
>DATEHM010000233.1:0-12256 GCA_035279545.1 bacterium
GGCGGCGGAGGACGCCGCGCGGCTCGGCGCACGCACGCTGCGGGTCCGCGCCGACGTCTCCGACGCCGCCGAGGTCCGGCGCATGGTCGACGAGGTCCGCGGGGCGTTCGGCAGGGTGGACATCCTCGTGAACAACGCGGGGGTGTTTAGCCGCGTGCCCTTCCTCGACGTGACCGAGGCGCACTGGGACCGGGTGGTCGACGTCAACCTCAAAGGCACGTTTCTCTGCGCTCAAGCGGCGGCGCGGATCATGCTGGCCCAGCAGGCCGGCGTGATCGTCAACCTGGCCAGCGGCGGCGGGCTGTCGCCACGACCGGGGTACGAGACCTCGGCGCCCTACGCGTCGAGCAAGGCGGGAGTGATCATGCTCACGCGGCGCCTGGCGCTGGAGCTCGCGCCCCACATCCGGGTGAACGCCATCGCCCCCGGGATCATCGAATCCCGGCCGGGGTGGGACGCCGACGTCCGCGCGCGGCTGGGCGCGGTGTCGTTGCTCAAGCGCGTCGGGGCGCCGGAGGCGATCGCCAACGCCGTGGTGTTCCTGGTTTCGGAGGACGCCGCGTCGATCACCGGGCATACGCTCGTCGTCGACGGCGGGACGGTGTTGCGATGAGAGAACGCGTTCGGGGCGACGGGTGAGATGACGGTTACGGACTACCACATGCACCTGGAGCGGGGGCCGTGGACCCTGGAGTGGCTGGAGCGGTTCGTGGCGGCCGCGCGCGAGCGGGGGCTCAGCGAGATCGGCTTCAGCGAGCACCCGCACCGGTTCCGCGAGTGCCGCGCGATTTACCCCGCGCCCCTTCCCTGGGTGGACGGCCACAACACCGAGCGGCTGGACAGCTACCTCCGGCTGATCGAACAGGCGCGCGCCGCCGGGCTGCCGGTCCGGGTGGCGCTGGAGTGGGACTACATCCCGGGATTCGAGGCCGCGCTCGAGCGCGCGATCCGAGCCTACCCGTGGGATTACACGATCGGCTCCGTCCACTGGCTCCCCCCGCGCGAGCGGGGCGACGATTGGTGGGGGTTCGACCATCCCGACCGGATCGGCGAGTGGGAGCGCCGGGACGTCCTCGACGCGTATCGGCAGTACTTTCGCATCATCGCCCAAGCGGCCGAGACCGGCGGCTTCGACATCATCGGGCACGCGGACGTGATCAAGGTGTTCGGCTACCGGCCGAAGGCGGACGTCTCGGAGCTCTACGAGGCCACCGCGCTGGCGTTTGCCCGCGCCGGGGTCTGCGCCGAGATCAACACGGCGGGATGGCGCAAGCCGGTGGGGGAGGTCTACCCGGCGCCGCCGTTCCTGCGGGCCTGCCGTCGTGCGGGGGTGCCCACGCTGATCAACTCGGATGCCCACCTTCCCGAGGACGTGGGCAGGGACTTCGACCGGGCCGCGGCCGTGGCGAGGGAGGCCGGGTACAGCGAGGTGGCCACCTTCGCGAACCGCGTCAGGACGATGGTGCCGCTGTGACGGACCCCCGCACCCGGCGCCTGAACGAGGAGCGGTTCAGCCGGACCGCGGAGGTGTTTGCCGCCAGCGGGGTGACCGGGACGGTGCCGGAGCTCGACCTCCTGCTCCGCCTGACCGCGGCGGCCCCCGCCGATCTCCTCCTGGACGTGGCCTGCGGGCCCGGGCGGCTGCTGCGGGCCTTCGCCCCGTACGTCCGGAAGGCCGTGGGGCTTGACCTGACGATGGAGATGCTCGGGATCGTCCGGAGGGGGCGCGGCGAGCGCACCACCGGCGTCGTGGAGGTCGTCCGCGGAGAGGGGGAGCGGCTGCCGTTTCGCGATGCGGCGTTCACGATCGTCTCGACCACGACGGCCATCCACCACTTTGCGGATCCCCGGCGGGTCCTCGAGGAGATGGTGCGGGTTTGCCGGCGCGCGGGGAGGATCGCGGTGCGCGACCTGGTCGGCTCCGCGGACGAGGCGAGGCGGGCCCGGCAGAACGAGATCGAGCGTCTCCGCGATCCGTCGCACGTCGAGCTGCACAGCGCGGCCGGCCTGGAAGCGCTCTTGACCGGGTGCGGCCTGATCATCACCGGGCGGGCGTCCGGCGTGCAGATGCGAGAGCTCGGCGAGTGGTGCCGGCTGGCCGCGACCCCGGCGAAGATCGTCCCCCGGGTCAGGGAGATGCTGCGCCGGTCGGTAGACGGCGATCTGGCCGGCATACAGCCCGCCCTCGTCGACGGGGAATGGCGTTTCCACCATCACTGGCTGACCCTCGTCGCATCGAAGCCCTGATCGGGTACGGGCAGGGCCGGCGCGCTACGCGCGATGACGGGCCGACCGCGCGGCGCGATTCACGGGGACTGACGGAGGGCCGCCCGCAGCCCCTCGCGGGCCTGAATCCTCGGCGCGTACCCGAGCGACCGGATCTTGCCGATCGCAAAGTGGTGGTCCGTGTAGAAGGCGTCCACCTCATCGCGCCTGAGGCCGGCGAGCGCTGGGACCCCCCCAAGCCGTCCGGCGATCCTGGCCGGGGGCACCAACGCGGAGGCCAGCCACCGCGGGAGGGGTAACGGACGGGGGGAACGCCCCAGGGCGTCGGCGATCCAGCGGAGGACACACCGCACCGGATAGGAGCCGCCGTCCGTGGCGTTGTAGGCTTCGCCGGGCCTGCCGCGTTCCATGACGATGAGGTGCGCGGTCGCGACGTCCTCGGCATGGACGAGGTCCAGCAGGTGGCGCCCGCCATCCGGGAGGGGGAGGAGGGGCAGCGCCGCGATGCGCCCGATCTGCGGGAGAAAGTACCGGTCGCCCGCCCCGTAGACGATGCACGGGCGCACCATGACGCCCTGGACCCCCGTCCCCGCCGCTTCCCTCAGCAGCGCTTCCGCTCGGACCTTGGAGATCCCGTAGGCGCCGTTGGGGTGTGGAGGGGCATTCTCGGAGATGTCGCGCCCGAGACGGTCTCCGTAGACGGCGACCGAGCTCGTGAACGCGATCCGGGTTACCCCGCGTCCCCGGGCCGCCGCCAGCAGGCGCCGGGTGCCTTCGACGTTGGTCTCCAAGATTTTGTCGTCCCGGGCCTGCAGGCCGAGCAGTGCCGCGGCGTGATGGATTTCCCCGATCCCGTCGCAGGCCCGCTCCAGGCTCTCGGCGACGTCAAGATCTCCCGCGGCGATCTCCACCGTGGATCCGAAGAGGGCGCGGGCCCGAGCGGGGTCCCGCGCAAGGACGCGGACGGACCGTTCCCGTGCCCGCAGCGCGCGGACGATGGCGGCCCCGATCATGCCGGTTGCGCCGGTCACCAGGACTCGCCTGCCAGTCATCTCGGCCCCCGCCATTTGCCAATCCGCTCCCGGTGTGTCGAACCGGCCGTGGCCCGGGCCGCGGGAGGAACGCCGAGGGCGGTTTTTCGAAGGTTGAGGAGACCCGCGCTCGGGGGCAGGAGGTGAGACCGGTGCAGGCATCACGGCAGCCCGCCAAGGGCTCAGTATACCAAATCACGGTAGCGCTCAAAGGGAGCCGGCCGCGGATTTGGACGAGGGTGCGGGTGAGACGCGACGTCAGCCTGCACCGACTCCACCACGCTTTGCAGGCGGTGATGGGATGGCAGGACGCCCACCTCTACGAGTTCGAGATCGCCGGCATCGAGTACGGCGAACCCCACCCTGACTACGGGGGCGCGATGAAAAATGCGCGGACCCAGACGCTTGGCCGGGCTGTGGGCGGAGAGGGTTCGAAGTTCGTCTACCGCTATGACTTTGGGGACGGCTGGGAGCACGAGCTTGTGGTGGGGCGGATCCTGCCGGCGCAACGAGGGGTCCGCTTCCCGGTCTGCGTGGGCGGCGGGCGGGCGTGTCCGCCCGAAGATTGCGGGGGAGTGGGGGGATACGCCGAGTTCTTGAAGGCGGTCCACCACCCCGCTCACGCTGAACACGAGAGGTGGCTGGCATGGATCGGCGGGGAGTTCGATCCGGAGGCCTTCGACTTGGCGAGCGTCAACGCCAGGCTACGATCCCGCGCGCCGGCTCCATCCGCGCCACCGCCGGGGCGGCGCGGGCCCGAAGGGCGGCGGACGGGGAGCGGCTAGGTTCCCCCCGCACGCTCCCGGATGCTATAATTTGTGAGTCCGCACTCCTCCCTGGAGGTCCCCGGCACATGCAGGATCTTGAATTTCGGTTTCTAACCCCCCCAATCGTGGCGGGGTTAACCGGGCTGACGCCGAGGACGCTGCGGCGCCTCCGCACGCACGGCATTCCGGCGGCGTCCCGCCGGCGAGATCCGCGCTCTCGCCAGGCCGGCCCGCTGTACTCCTGGCAGGACGTCGAGCAGCTGCAGCGGGCGACCTATTTGCTCAAGGCCAAGCGCCTGCCCCTCCCCGAGATCAAGCAGTTCCTGGAACAAAGCGCCGCCGCCTCGATCGACCGGGACTGGGTGATCGCCAGACCGAAGCCCCGCCTCCGGCGCCGGACGTCGGGCGGCGCGGCCGGATCCCGGAGTTCGCCGGCCCGGCGGATGCGGTGAGGCGTTCGCGGTGAAGGTCTACCTAGATCACGCCGCCACCACCCCGGTCGACCCGCGCGTCCTGCAGGCGATGCTGCCGTTCTTCTTCGAGCGCGCCGGCAACGCCAGCAGCATGCACGCGTTCGGGCAGGAGGCGCGGGGCGCGGTGGATCAGGCGCGCGCGCAGGTGGCGGAGATGGTGGGGGGGCGTCCGAGCGAGATCGTCTTCACGAGCGGCGCCACGGAGTCCGACAACCTGGCCGTCCTGGGTGTGGCGCTCGCCACGGAGGGCCGCGGCCGTCACATCGTGACGACTGCGATCGAGCACCACGCGGTCCTCGAGGCCTGCCGCTTCCTCGAACAGCGGGGGTACACGATCACGTATATCCCCGTGGACGGGCAGGGCATCGTCGACCCCGAGAAGATGCGCCGCGCCCTCCGCGCGGACACCGTGCTCGTGTCGGTGATGGCGGCCAATAACGAGATCGGGACGCTCCAGCCGGTCGCGGAGATCGGCGCGATCTGCCGCGATCGGGGCATCCCCTGTCACTCCGACGCGACCCAGATGGTGGGCGCCGCCCCGGTCAGCGTGGATGCCCTTCACGTCGATCTGCTCTCGATGTCCGCCCACAAGCGGTACGGGCCGAAAGGGGTGGGGGCGCTGTACGTCCGCGCCGGAACCCCGCTTCTCCCCACGCAGCACGGCGGGAGCCATGAGCGCGGGCGGCGGGGCGGGACCGAAAACGTCCCTGGGATCGTGGGGTTTGGGGCGGCCCTTCGGGTCGCCGCCCAGGAAATGGACGCCGAGCGCGGGCGCCTAACGGCCCTCCGCGATCGTTTCATTCGCGAGGCGTTGGCATTGCCCGGGGCGCATCTGAACGGCGATCCGGTCCGGCGACTCCCCAACAACATCAACCTTTCGTTCGAAGGCGCCGACAGCCAGTCGCTGGTGATGGGGCTCGACCTGCACGGGGTGGCGGTCAGCTCGGGCTCGGCCTGCACCTCCGGCAGCATCGAGCCGTCGCACGTGATCCAGGCGCTCGGCCTGCCCCCGCGTCTGGTCGCCGAGGCCGTGCGGGTCACGCTGGGACGGGGGACGACCGACGCCGACGTGACATACGCGCTCGATGCCCTGGGCGAGGTGGTGACCCGCCTCAGGCAGGCGGCGTAAGCCTCCTCCCGCACCCCATCGCGATCGGGTGTGAAATCCCCGGCGCCGGCGAGGGGTGCGGCCTCCCCCTCGGACCGGGTTCCGCGGATCGATGTCCCGGCCGGTCGCGCGGCCGCGGTTCGCTACTCGGCCGGCGCTCCAAACGGGCGCCCGACGGTCAACGCCAGCCGCAACCCCGCCTCCAGGTCGAGGTACTCCGGATCGAGCTCCGCGCCCACCGCATCGACCACCCGCCTGAAGAAGTTCCGGGCCGCCGCCAGGACGATGTCGAGGATCTCGGCGTCGGCGAAGCCGTGGCCCCGCAGTTCATCCACGTCCGCTTCCGTCACCCGGTAGGCGTGGAGCGTAACCTTCTCCGCGAACGTGACGTCCGGCCGCAGGCTGAGGGCGCGGGTGTGATTGGCCACAGCGCCTCCGCTCTTGAGATCACCGTCATAGAGCTGTTCCCGGCACGCCGGTGGCTTCTTCCGGCGGAATCGTACGGATGAACGCCACGCCCCTCACCTCCGTCAGACCGGTCTGGGGTGCACGCGGCTCCCGCTTGCCATAGACTTCGGATCCACCAGCGTGGGATCGGCGTTCAGTCCTCGTCGGGCACCTGCGCTTCTCCCAGGCGACCAATGCGCTTTTCGCGCGTCGGCCCGCTCTTGGGGGGGTCGATGTGCTCGTGCCACGACCCCTTTTGCACCGGCCCCAGTTTCCCGAAGTCGTCCGGGCAGATCAGGATCTTCTTGAGGCGCGACTCGGGGAGGATCCCCGCCGCGGGTCCTTCGAGCCTGGACATCCAGCCTGCGCTCCCCGCCGTGAACTCCTTCCCGCACTTCGAGCAACTCGCCATCGCTGTCCCCTCCTCTCCACACGCCATCATACCTCGCCCGCGCGGGATCTTCCAGAGTGTCGCGCGTCCGCGCGCGGGCGCGCCGCCGCGATGTGGTGTCGTTGACAGGGTCTCCCAAGTCTGCAATCATAATTGTAATGATATCCGCGTATGTCCCGGTGCTCGTCCACCTCATCCTCGCGACGCTGCTGGCGGTGACGCTGCTCGGGCTGCACCGGCTGGCGGGCGGCCGGGCCCCTTCGTTGGAGAAGTCGCTTCCCTACGAATCCGGGGTCTGGCCGATCGGGAGCGCCATGGAGCGGGTGCCGATCCGCTACTACCTCATCGCGATGCTGTTCATCCTCTTCGACGTCGAGATCGTGTTCGTGTACCCGTGGGCGGTGCTCGTGCGCACCCTCGGCAGCGCGGGGCTCCTCGAGATGTTCACCTTCCTCGCCATCCTGGGGTGCGGCTACGTCTACCTCTTGAAGCGGAAGGCGCTGGAATGGGAGTGATCACCACCGAGCGCGATGTGGAGCGCAACGTGCTCACGACGACGGTGGGTCGGATGGTGGCCTGGGCGCGCAAGAGCTCGATGTGGCCCGTGCAGTTCGGGCTCGCCTGCTGCGCGATCGAGATGATGTGCACCGCCGCATCGCGGTTCGACATTGCCCGGTTCGGGTCGGAGCTGTTCCGGGCGTCCCCGCGCCAGTCCGACCTCATGATCGTCGCCGGGCGGGTGAGCCAGAAGATGGCCCCGGTCGTCCGCCACATCTACGACCAGATGCTCGAGCCGAAGTGGGTGATCGCCATGGGGGACTGCGCCAGCACGGGGGGGCTCTACAACAACTATGCGGTCGTGCAGGGCGTGGACAAGATCATCCCCGTCGACGTGTACGTGGCCGGCTGCCCGCCCAGACCCGAAGCGCTGCTCCACGGGTTTCAGCTTCTCCAGGAGAAGGTCGCCCAAGGATCGTCCGCAAGGCGGACCCCCTGAGCCGCCGGCCCGCCCATGGATCAGGCGTCGATCCTCGACCGGCTTCGTCCGCATGTGCCGTGGGGGCTCACCACTCCGCGCGATGAGGGGGGGCGCGCCGTTCTCCTCGCCACCCCGGGGGTCTTGATCGAGGTCCTCACGGCGGCGCGCACGCATCTCGCGCTCGACTGTCTCGTCGACTTGACCTGTTGGGACCGCCTGCCGGCGTCGCCCCGGTTTGAGATCGTCTATCTGCTGGGGCAGGGCGGCGGCGCCGATCGGCTCACCATCAAGGTCCAGGTGGAGGGGGAGCCGCCGCGTCTGCCCACCGCGGTGAGAGTCTATCCGGGTGCGGGATGGCCGGAGCGCGAGGTCTACGACATGTTCGGGGTGGTGTTTGACGGGCACCCCGACCTCCGGCGGATCCTGATGCCGGACGATTGGGAGGGTCATCCCCTGCGGCGCGATTTTCCGCTGACCGAGGAAGCGGTGGAGTTTAAGGGGCACACCCCCAAAGTGCCCAGTGAGATCATCCCGTTCTTCCGCCCGCACGGCCCGTCCGGGTCGGGGGGGGACCCGCCCCCGGGGAGCGAATGAGGGAGCTCACCCGCGAGACCCTGACCGTCAACATGGGGCCCCAGCATCCCGGGACCCACGGGTTGCTGCGGCTTATCCTGGAGTTGGAAGGGGAGGTCGTCCGGGCCTGTACGCCGGTCCTCGGGTACCTCCACACCGGGATCGAGAAAGAGATGGAGACGCGCACCTACCTCCAGAACGTCACGCTGGTCGACCGGATCGAGTACGTGGCGAGCTACCTGGAGGAGATGGCGTTCTACCAGTCGGTGGAGCGCCTGCTGGGGATCGAACCGCCCCCCCGCGCCCGGTACATCCGGATCCTGATGTGCGAGCTCAATCGGATCGCCAGCCACCTCATCTACCTGGGGGCGGCCACGCTCGACCTGAACGTCACGAGCGCCTTTCTGTACTGCTTTGCCGACCGAGAGCGGTTTCTGGATCTCTCGGAAATGGTCTCGGGGCAGCGGATGATGCCGGGGTACTTCCGGCCGGGCGGGGTCGTCGAAGACCTGCCGGAGGAGTTCTTTCCGGCGGCACGGGCGTTTCTCGACCTGATCCCCCGCCGGGTCGATGAATACGAGCGGTTGCTCGATGACAACCTGATCTGGCGCCAGCGAACCGAGGGCGTTGCCGTCCTGTCGCGCGAGAACGCGGTCGCGCTCGGCGCGACCGGGCCGGTGCTGCGCGGGTGCGGGATCCGGCACGACATCCGCAAGCTGCTGCCGTACGGCGGGTACGACGAGTTCGACTTCGACGTCCCCACGCGGAACGAGGGTGACGCCTACGCCCGGTACAAGGTGCGGATGGAGGAGATGCGCCAAAGCCGTCGGATCGCGCTGGCGGCCCTGGAGCGGCTTCCCGGGGGGCCGGTGATCACCGATGACCGCAAGATCGCGCTGCCCCCGCGGCGCGAACTGGTCGGGAGCATGGAGGCGCTGATCCACCAGTTCAAGTTGGTGAGCGAGGGGATCCACCCGCCGGCCGGCGACGCCTACGTCGCCACCGAATCGGCGCGGGGGGAGAAGGGGTATTTCGTCGTGAGCGACGGCAGCAACCGGCCCGTCCGGGTCCATGTCCGGGCGCCGTCCTTCTACAACCTGCAGACGCTCCCCGTGATGGTGGAGGGGCGGCCCTTGGGCGACGTGGTGATGGCGATCGCCAGCATTGATATCGTCCTCGGGGATGTGGACCGCTGATGGCGCGGGCGCTGTCCCCGGCCGCGCTCGAGGAGATCGCCCGCCTCAAGGGGCTCTACCCGGAGTCCCGGTCGGCGGTGATGCCGGCGCTGTATGCCGCGCAGGAGGAGGTCGGCTACCTCACCGAGGGGGCGATGGCCGACGTGGGGGAGGCGCTCGGCCTGCCGCTGACCGAGGTGATGTCGGTCGCCACCTTCTACGAGATGTTTCACCTCGAACCTCCCGGGCGCTATCACATCCGCATCTGCACGAACTTGTCCTGCTATCTGAACGGCTGCGAGGGGATCGTGAGGCACCTGTCCACCCGCCTGGGGATTCGCCCCGGCGAGACCACCGCCGACGGCCGGGTGACGCTGGAAGCGGTGCAGTGCCTGGCGGCGTGCGAAGAGGCGCCCGTGCTCCTGGTGAACGCGGAGCGGCACGCCTGGGTCACCGCCGGGGCCATCGATGATCTCCTCGCCGCGCTGAAGTAGGATGGCGCGCCCGCTCCTCACCCGATACTTCGGCCAACCCGGCCGCGAGCGGATCGACGCCTACCTTCAGACCGGAGGCTACCAGGCGGCCACGACCGTCCTGCGCGAGCTGACTCCCGACAAGGTCGTCGAGATCGTGGAGGGCGCCGGGCTCCGCGGACGAGGGGGGGCCGGCTTCCCCACCGCCCGCAAGTGGAAGCTGACGCCGAAGCGCGAGGGCGAGGCCCGCTACCTCGTCGTGAACGGCGACGAGAGCGAGCCGGGGACCTTCAAGGACCGCACGCTGCTGGAGCAAGATCCGCACCAACTGCTGGAGGGGATCTTGATCGCCGCCGTGGCGAACCAGGTGCACCGGGCGTTTGTGTACCTCCGCGGCGAATTCTTCACCGCCTACGAACGGCTCACCCGCGCGCTCGCCGACGCCTATGCGCGCGGGTACTTCGGGAAGAACATCTTGGGGGTCGGATTCGACCTCGAGGTGGTGATCCACCGCGGCGCCGGCGCCTATATCTGCGGCGAGGAGACGGCGCTCCTGGAGAGTCTGGAGGGGCGTCGGGGATTTCCTCGCGCCAAGCCCCCGTACTATCCGGCGGTGAAGGGGCTGTACAGCCGCCCTACGGTGCTGAACAACGTCGAGACGCTCTGCCACCTCCCACACATCATCACGCTGGGCGCGGAGGGCTACCGCGCCTATGGGCCGCCCGTGCTCTACTCGGTTTCGGGCCACGTCGTGCACCCCGGGGTGAAGGAGCTGCCGCTCGGCACGTCGCTGCGCGAGATCATCTTCGACCACGCCGGCGGGCTGCGGCCGGGCCGGACGCTGAAGGCGGTGTTTCCCGGCGGGTCGTCCTCGGCGATCATCCTGCCCGACCTCCTCGATACCCCGGCGGACTTCGAGTCCCTGGCGAAGGCCGGATCGATGCTCGGATCGAGCGCGATCATCGTCATGGATGACTCGACCTGCATCCCGGCCGTGCTGCGCCGGCACGCGGAGTTCTACCGCGACGAATCCTGCGGGAAGTGCACGCCGTGCCGCGAGGGGACGATCTGGGTGACCCAGATCTTCGACCGGATCCTCGAAGGCCGGGGGCGGATGGAGGATCTCGACCTCTTGGACGGAATCGCTCGGAACATGACCGGGACGTGCTTCTGCCTGCTGGGCGAGAGCGTGCCGCCGAGCCTGACGGCGTCGCTCAAGTATTTCCGCGGGGAGTACGAGTACCACATCAAGACCGGGACCTGTGACGTCCAGGCGGCGGGAGGCGTGCCGGCGTGAGCGGCAGCGGCGCGGGATCGG
This sequence comes from bacterium, assembly GCA_035279545.1. Taxonomy (GTDB): domain Bacteria; phylum Sysuimicrobiota; class Sysuimicrobiia; order Sysuimicrobiales; family Segetimicrobiaceae; genus Segetimicrobium. The sequence goes on from DATEHM010000233.1 coordinate 10,962, forward strand.
ACCCGACCGGCATCGCGGCGGGGACGGGAGATCGGACGCGATGAGCGAGGAAAGGATCCCGACGGTCCACCTCACCATCGACGGCCGGCCGGTGGCCGTCCCCAAAGGGACGACGGTGTGGCAGGCGGCCCGGCAGATCGGGATCGAGATCCCGGTGTTCTGTTACCACGACCGGATGCCGCCGCTCGGGGCCTGCCGGATGTGTTTCGTGGAGATCGAGAAGATGCCGAAACTCGTCACCTCCTGTACGCAGGAGGCCGGTGAGGACATGGTGGTCCGCACCCAGAGCGAGCGGGTCAAGCTGGGTCAGCAGGGCATCCTCGAGTTCCTCCTGATCAACCACCCGCTGGACTGCCCCATCTGCGATAAGGGCGGCGAGTGCCCGCTCCAGGACAACACGCTCAAGTTCGGCCCGGGGCTGAGCCGGTTCATCGAGACGAAGCGGACGTTCCGCAAGCACATCCCGATGGGCCCGGTCCTCGTCCTCGACCGCGAGCGGTGCATCCTCTGCTGGCGGTGCGTCCGGTTCGGCGAGATCCTGGCGGGGGACGATGCGCTGAAGGGATTCGAGCGCGGGTATCACAGCCAGATCGGCACGCCGTTTACCGAGCCGGTGAACAGCAAATTCATCGGCAACACGATCGAGATCTGCCCGGTGGGGGCGCTGACCAGCGCGACCTACCGGTTCCGGGCCCGGCCGTGGGACAACGAGCACGTCCGGAGCGTCTGCCCCCACTGCGGCTGCGGCTGCAGCACGCAGCTCGACGTCCGGGGCGGGGCGCTGATCCGGACGCGGCCGCGCGAGCACCCCGAGATCAACGACGTCTGGCTGTGCGACAAGGGGTTCTTCGGGTACGAGTTTGTGAACAGCCCGCAGCGGCTGACCGTTCCCCTCGTCCGCCGCGGGGGCGCGCTCGCGGAAGCGACCTGGGACGAGGCGCTGGACCAGGTGGGGCAGGCCCTCCGCGACGCGCCGGCGGAGCGCATCGGCGTGATGGGCGGGGTGCGGACGACCAACGAGGACAACTACCTCCTGCTGCGCCTGTTCCGAGGGATCGTCGGGACCAACTCGATTGATTTCCGCACCGAGACCGCGCACCCGCAGCCGGCGGCGCGGGCGCCGTGGGGGCTCGATATCCCCATCGGGGACGTGGAGCGCGCGGAGGCGATCGTGCTCGTCGGGTGCGACCTGACGGAGGAGTACCCGATTATCTGGCTGCGCGTCAAAAAGGCGATCGACCGCGGGGCGATCCTGATCATCGTCGCCCCCTGGGATCTGGAGATCGGGCGGTGGG
>DATEHM010000234.1:0-8984 GCA_035279545.1 bacterium
GCCGACGGGGAGATGCCCGTGCTCCGGCTGATCCGCGACCGGTTCGCCCGCGAGCGGCCGCTGGAAGGCCTCCGGGTCGCGGCGTGTCTGCATGTGACGACCGAGACCGCCAACCTCATGCGCACGCTCCAGGCGGGCGGCGCATCACTGGCGCTCTGCGCGAGCAACCCGCTCTCCACGCAGGATGACGTGGCCGCGGCGCTGGTCGAGCACGCCCATCTGCCGGTGTTCGCGCGCAAGGGGGAGGACCGCGACACCTACTACCGGCACATCGACCAGGTGCTGGCGACCCGCCCCAACGTTACGATGGACGACGGGGCGGACCTCGTCTCCGTCCTGCACAGCACGCAGACGGACCGGCTGCGCGACGTGATCGCCGGCACGGAGGAGACCACCACCGGGGTAATCCGGCTCCGGAGCATGGCGCAGGCCAAGGCGCTGCGGTATCCGATCATGGCGGTCAACGACGCCGACACCAAGCACCTCTTCGACAACCGCTACGGGACCGGGCAGTCGGCGATCGACGGGCTGATCCGGGCCACCAACCTGCTCCTCGCCGGGCGAACCATCGTCGTGGCGGGGTACGGGAGCTGCGGCCGCGGGCTGGCCACGCGGGCGAAGGGCATGGGCGCGCAGGTGGTGGTGACCGAGGTGGACCCGCTGCGGGCGCTGGAAGCCCACATGGATGGCTACCGGGTGCTGCCGATGCTCGAGGCCGCGCGGATCTCGGACGTGTTGCTCACCGTCACCGGGGATACCGGCGTGATCCGCCGGGAGCATTTTGAGGTGATGAAGGACAGGGCGATCGTGGGGAACGCCGGGCACTTCAACGTCGAAATCGACCTGCCGGTCCTCGCCGACCTCGCCGTGGAACGGCGTCCCGTCCGTGAATACGTGGAGGAGTTCCGCCTCGCGGACGGCCGGCGGATTTACGTGCTGGCCGAGGGGCGGCTGCTCAACCTCGCCGCGGCCGAGGGGCACCCCGCGGCGGTGATGGACATGAGCTTTGCGAACCAAGCGTTGGCGCTGGAGTACCTGGCCCGCCACGGGCGGACCCTCGCTCCCGACGTCTACCCCGTCCCTTCCGAGATCGACCAGCGGGTGGCCGCGCTCAAACTCAGCGCCGAGGGCGTCCTCATCGACACGTTGACCGAACAGCAGGAGCGGTACCTGCGATCGTGGCAGGAAGGTACCTAACGTCCGCGGGCCGCCGTCGTCGGCGCCCCCAAGCGGCCTACCCCCGCCCGGGGTCGGGGGAGCCGATACCGGGAGGGAGCATCGTTGGATAGGGACGCGTTACCCACCGGGGCCGGGCTGGCCGATCGGATGGGAAGGCTCGGCACGGAAACGGCCTTTGAGGTCCTTGCGCGCGCGAAGGCGCTCGAGGCCGCTGGCCGGTCGATCATCCACCTCGAGATCGGGGAGCCGGACTTCGACACGCCGGCGCATATCAAGGACGCGGCGATCCGGGCCCTCCGAGACGGCCACACGCACTATACGGCCGCCGCAGGCATCCTCGAGGCGCGTGAGGCGATCGCGGAGCACGTGGGCGCGCGCCGGGGGATCGCCGTCTCCCCGGACGAGGTGGTCATCACCCCGGGTGCCAAACCCGTCATGTTCTTCCTCGTGATGATGCTCGTGAACCCCGGCGACGAGGTCATCTTTCCCGATCCTGGGTTTCCGATCTACGAGTCGGTGGCTCGATTCGTGGGGGGGCGCCCCGTGCCGTGGGTCCTGCGTGAGGATCGGCAGTTTCGGGCGGACCCCGAGGAGCTGCGGGCGCTCATCACCCCCCGGACGAAGCTGATCATCCTCAACTCCCCCCACAACCCGACGGCCAGTGTGCTGTCGCGGGCGGACCTGGGGGCGATTGCGGAGATCGTCTCCGGCCGGCCGATCACGGTGCTCGCCGATGAAATCTACAATCGCATCCTCTACGAAGGGACGTTTGCCAGCTTGGCCAGCCTGCCGGAGATGCGTCGCCAGACGGTCATCCTCGATGGGTTCAGCAAGACATACGCGATGACCGGATGGCGGCTCGGGTACGGGGTGATGCCACCCCACCTCGCCGCTCGGATGACGCAGTTGATGGTCAATTCCAACTCCTGCACCGCGGCGTTCACGCAGATGGCGGGGATCGCCGCGCTGTGCGGGCCGCAGGACTGCGTTGACCGAATGGTCGCGGAGTTCCGCCGCCGCCGCGACGTCATCATCTCCGGACTGAACGGCCTGCCGGGGGTGACCTGCCTCCGCGGCCCCGGGGCCTTCTACGCGTTCCCGAACGTCCGCGCCATCGACTCCGACGCGGGGCGGCTTCAGGACGCGCTGCTCCGTGATGCGGGCGTGGCGGTGCTCTCCGGCTCCGCGTTCGGCGCGCACGGCCAGGGGTACCTGCGCTTGAGCTACGCGAACTCCGTGGAGGCGATCACCGAGGCCCTGGAACGGATCCGGCAGGCGCTTCCCCGCTACGCGCCGCGCCCGACGGCGTGATGCGGCCTTCGGGCCAAGTGCGGCGGTCGGCGCCAGAACGGCGGGGCCGCAGCGGCGTCAGGCCGGCACGTAGACGTGCGCCTCGAGGGCGCGCCCCTCGATGGTGTGGACGCTGACCACGATCCGCCGGTAGCGGTCTCCCTCGTACGCATCCAGGATCCGCAGCGCCTCCGGATCGATCCCATCGAGCAGTTTTCCGGCGACGCGCGTGCCCGGGCACGCGCGGATCACCGGATAGCCGATGGCGGGGTCAAACGCGCACTCGTATCCCTGGAGGATCGCCGGACGCCCAAACACGCGGTGGCCCAGGAGACCCTGGACCACCGCGTCATCCTTCAGCGTTCCGTATACGAACAGGCGCGAAACCGCTAGACCGCCCGGCCCCGCTGATGCAGCCACTGACGGACCGCCTCGTGCGCCGCTTCCCACCCCTCACGGAAGGCTTCCTGGGCGACCGACGCAGCGTCGTCGCGCCCGCCGTGGTGCCGGGCGGCCGCGCCGGGCCGCGCCTCACCGGTCGCGGCCAGGTCCTCGCACCGTAACCGCTCGAGGGCGGCGCGGAGTTCCTCGGGGGCGATGCTGCGTCCGATTTCGACAGGGAGATGCTCCATGCGGTGGAGGAGTTCGAGGTGGCGCTGGCCGGCCTTCGCTTCGAGGGAGTCCACGGCGTCCTGGATCGACTCGATGCGCCCCTTGGCCGGGCGTTCGCGGTAGCCCTCGATGAAGTACGCCGGCGACTGGTTCAACGCTTCGCACAGCCGCATGAACGTTTCGAACTTGGGCAGCGCCTTGCCCCGCTCCCAGTCGCCCACCGCCACGCCGCTTCTCAGCCCGAGGCGGGCGGCCAACTGGGCCTGACTGATGTGCGCCGCCTGCCTCGCCTCGTGCACCCGACTGCCGAAGGCGCGCCGCAACTCCATCACGGGCCGGTGTTCCATACGCCCATTCTAGGGGACGTCTCGTGAAAGTGCAATCCCACGCCGGTCAGAACAGCCGCCCCTGCACGCGCGGTCGCTGAATCTGACGGACGGCTTTGCGCGCCGCGTCGAAGGTGAGGCCGTCGTTCGTCATCAACCTGTGGATCAGCTTGCCGTCGTGCCCGGGCCGGAATCGGGCGCCACGGGTGATCGTCTGCTCACCGCAGCCGCAAAGGCACAGCTCGCCGCGCCCGTTGCTGCCGCGGACGATCGACGAGCGGCGGCGGAGCCACCGCTGCAGCTCCGCCTCGTCAACCCGCCAGGCCCGGCCGACGCGGACGGCGGCGAGTTCGCCCCGCCGCAGGAGGCGATGGATCGCTGCCGCGGAGACGCGAAGCAGCTCGGCGACCTCTTGGGGGGTGAGAAACCGCCTGGTCATGCCCGGTGTGTTTGGCGGTCGGATCGGCGTCTCCCTTCCGCCGCACCCCGGCGGGAAACCCGAGCCCGGGGGCGAATGGGTCAGGCATGCGGCACGCACGCGTCCTCCAGACGATCGACTGCCACGCCGCGGGCGAGCCCCTCCGGATCATCACCGGGGGGCTCCCGCCGATCCCGGGCGAGACCATGCTCGCGCGCCGCCGGTACATGCTGGACCACCTCGACCACACGCGCCGCCTGTTGATGTGGGAACCGAGGGGACACCGGGACATGTACGGCTGCGTCATCACCCCCCCGGTCACGGCGGGGGCGCAGGCGGGCGTGCTCTTCATGCACAACGAGGGATACAGCACGATGTGCGGGCACGGGGTGATCGGCCTCGTCACCGTGCTGCTCGAGACCGGGCAGATTCCGGCGGTGGCCCCGGAGACGCGGGTGACGCTGGACACCCCCGCCGGGGTTGTCCAGGCACGCGCGCGCGTCGAGGCCGGGCGCGTACGGGACGTGACGATGGCCAACGTCCCGTCGTTCGCGTACGCGATCCGCCAGGTCGCCGTACCGGGGCGGGGCGAGATCGTGGCCACGGTCGCATACGGGGGCGCGTTTTACGTGCTGGTGGATGCCCCCGCCGCGGGGTTGGGAGCGTCGCCCGGTCCGCTCCCCTCGCTCGTGGCGGCGAGCGCGGCGATCAAGTCCGCGGTCGGCGCCGCAATCGACGTGGCGCACCCGCAGGAGCCGGAGATCCAGGGCCTCTACGGCGTCGTCCTCTCCTGGCCCGGGCAGCATCCGGGCGCAAATCGCACCAGCCTCACCGTCTTCGCGGACAACGCCGTCGATCGATCGCCCTGCGGAACCTGCACCTCGGCGTTGATGGCCGCCCTCTGGTCGGCGGGGGGCCTGGATCTCGGCGAACCGTTCGTCAACGAGAGCCTCGTCGGGACCCGGTTTTCGGGGCGGCTCCTGTCGGAGACATCCGTGGGACCCTATCCCGCGGCGATGCCCGAGGTGACCGGATCGGCCGCGATCACGGGGTTCCACACCTTTGTATTGGACGAGGACGATCCGCTGCCGGAGGGTTTTCTCCTGCGCTGATCGCGGGGCGATCGCCGCAGATCAGCGCGCCGGGTTCTTCAGCCGGTACTCCCGCACCAGCCGCAGGTTCTGGTTCGCCTCCCCCACGACCTCGGCGCGGGCGTCGGGAGGAAGCGTGGCCGCCGCCTGCCGGACCGCCGTGAGGTATTCCTCGTCCGACTGGAAGCTGGTCTCGGCGAGGCCGGTCGACACGACCCCGGTCCCCCCGATCTGGCTGCCGCTCCCGACCACCGAAAACGACAGCCGGGCCCCGAGGTAGGTCCCGAAAAAGAGCAGGGTGGTCTGCTTTCCGTCGTTGGTCATCAGGATCTCCCCGGCGTTGACGGATCCCGCCCGGGTGGCCAAGGTGAACGTTCCGCCTCCCGCCCGTTCGCTGGCACCGTTCCCGTACGAATAGGTACCGGAGGTGAGGGGGAGGCCGCCAAGGACGCCGCGGAACGTTCCGGCGAACGTGCGCTTGGTGCCGTTGTCGGTGAGGGTGAGCGTCGGGGTCGCCAGCGGGAGCTCCAGCCGATAGTACAGCATGTAGACCGGCTCGTCTGCGGCGAGGGAAGGGGCAAGGGGTTCCCCGGCCAGCGCCACGGTCACCGCCAGGGCACCGGCCCACGCGCACAGCCACCGCGGGGGATATCGGACCACGCGTCTCCCTCCTTTCCTCCGGACCGGTTCGCGGTCCATGCCGCCATCCCTTCGCCGAGGCCGCCGACGGCTTGTCACCCCGAGAGGCACAATCGTATAATCAGGCTAAGCTTGGTGAGCGCCACCGGGCCGAGTTGGTGTCTGGGGGAATGTCGCATGCCGTTCGCCGACAAGACCCTGCATTGCCTCGACTGCGGAAAGGAATTCGTCTTTACCGCCGGCGAGCAAGAGTTCTACCAAAAGAAGGGGTTCACCAACGAGCCGCTGCGGTGCAGAGACTGTCGGGATGCCCGAAAGCGGTCCCGCGAGGGCGCGACGGGGGCGCGGGAGATGTTCGATGCCGTGTGCGCGAAGTGCGGGGCGAAGGCCCAGGTCCCGTTTCGCCCTCGGGAGGATCGCCCCGTGTACTGTCAGGAGTGCTTCCGCGAGATCCGCACCCAGCAGCAGGTGGGTTAGGATTCTGGGCCGCCTCGGCACACTGGCCGGGCTCGTCTTCCTCGGCTTGACCGGCTGCCGCGCCCCCGCGGCGATGCGGCCGCCGCTCCCGCCTCCCCCCCACCCCTCGATCGCCGGGCCGGCGGTCAGATCGATCCAGCGGGCCGGCGCGCTCCGGATCGCCGCCGACCTCTCCTCCCCCCCGCTGGCGTTCCGCGAGGGGGAGAGTGCGCGGGGGTTTGAGATCGATCTCGCCGCGTTGTTGGCGTCATCGCTGGGGGTGCGCCTCGAGGTGCACGACACCCCTCAGGCGCTGCTGGGGCGGGGGCTGGCCGGGGCGGATATGGTCATCGGCCTGCGCCAGACCGCGCAGAGCCCCGGCATGGCGTCCGAGCCTTTTTACACGATGACGCAGGCCATCCTGTGGCGCGACCGCGCGGGCCCTGCCGGCGATGCTCCCTTGCGGCACCTGCGCGTGGCGGTGCAGGCGAAGAGCGTGGGCGAGACGGTGGCCCAGCAAATGGGGGCGGGGCCGATCCTGCTGACCTACCGACCCGCCGAAGCCCTTGCCGTCGTGTCCCGCGGGGAGGCGCAGGCCGCCGTGGCGGACCTGCCGCTGGTGGCCGAGTACGCGCGCACGCACCGGCATCTCACCGTCTCGACGGGGCCGTGGGCGCCGACGCCGCTGGTCGTGCAGGTTCGGGACGACGCCCCCGATCTGCTGGCGTTCACCTCCGCCGCGATCCGGGAACTCAAGCAGAACGGGGGCCTGGCGCAGCTGCGCCAGCGCTGGCACCTCTAACCCCGGATTGGGGTATCGTAGGAGAAGACGGTGACCATCCTCGGGAGGAGACGATGAATATCATCGTAGCCGGTCGGAATATAGAAGTCAGCGAGGCCCTGCGCGCGAGGGTCACGGAGAAGGTTGAGCGTCTGGCGCATCACTTCGAGCGGGTGCAGAAGGCGCAGGCGCTGTTGCGGGTTGAGCCGCATCCCGGTCGGAACCAGGTCGCCGAGGTCACCCTGTGGGGAGACGGCGTTGTCATGCGGGGGGAGGAAGCCAGCCCGGACATGTACGCCTCGATCGATCTCGTGGTCGACAAGCTGGATCAGCAAATCAGCAAGTTTCGAGGCAAGTCGATCACGCGACGGCGGGTGCTGGCGGGCCGCCATAAGCAGCAGGTGGCCGCCGCCGCCGAGGCGGCGCTGCGCGCCGAGACGTGGGCGGACGCGGAGGGATCGGAGGGCGCCTCCATCGAAATCACCCGGCGCAAGCGCTTCGACATGAAGCCGATGACCCCGGAAGATGCCGCCGTGCAGATGGAGCTGCTGGGGCATACCTTCTATATGTTCCGAAACTCCGAGACCCTCGAGGTGAACGTCGTCTACCGACGCGCCGATGGGCGGTATGGGCTGATCGAACCGGAAGGATAGGGGGCCCGCCATGGAGCAGCAGGAGCGCCGGTCCTTAGCCCGAGACGCCGAAGAGGTGATCCGCCGCCTCCGCGGGGTCTCCGCGGTCCGCGTGGAGCTCGGCGGCAACGGCCGGATCGAGCAGGTGCACGTCCTCGGGTCCGCGGACCGCACCGCCCGGGTCATCGCCGCAGATGTCGTGGCCGCGCTGGGCGCTGAACTCGGCGAGGTCCTGGAGCCTTCCCAAATCCGGGTCGCGGTCCTACGTCCGGGGCAGACGCAGCCAGGCCCGGCGCCGCTTAGGGCGCGGCTCAAGTTCGTCGGGCTCAGCTTAGCCACGCTCCGCCAGTCCCTCGAGGTGAGGGTCCAGGTGGAGCACGAGGGGCTGACCTATGAAGGTACGGCCGCGGGCGGGGGGACCCAGGGGGAGGAGATCGTCGGCCAGGCGGCCCTGCGGGCGGTGGAAACGTACCTGCGGTCCGACGGGGTGTTCCACCTGAAGACGGTGACCGTCGTCCCTCTGGGGACGCAGCGGGTAGCGCTGGCCCTCGTCGCCTGGGACGGGCCCGAACAGGAGCTCCTCAGCGGGGCGGCTGTCGTTCGCGACGACCCCCGCGATGCCGTGGTGCGCGCCGTGCTCGACGCCGTCAACCGGCCCGTGAGCTGGCTTGGCGGTCGGTAAGGTTTGGCGCGGAATCGGTCCGATCGCGTGGGGCTTCGCGATGCTCGCCATCGGCGTCGGCCCGACCGCGGTGCTCCCCGTCACGGCGGCGGCGTCCGCGCGCGGGAGCATCCCGGTGCTGATGTACCACCGCGTTGACCCGCAGCTGACCGCGCACGATCCGATCACCGTCTCCCTCACGGTCATGGAGCCCACGTTTCGGGCTCAGCTCACCCTCCTGCACGAGAACGGATATGAGACGATGACCCTCGGCACCTTGCGGGAGATGCTGGACCGCCACGCGCCCCTGCCCCCGCACCGCGCCGTGCTGACCTTTGACGACGGATACGCGGACAACTATGCCGTCGTCTTCCCGCTGCTTCGCCGGTACGGGTTCGTGGGCACGTTTTTCGTGGTGACGTCGTCGGTGGGCACTCGGGACCATCTGACCGTCCCCCAGATTCGCGAGATGGCCCGGGCCGGCATGGAGATTGAGTCCCACGGCGTGCACCACGTGGATTTCTCTCGGCTCCCGCTGACGCAGGCGCGACGCGAGCTCACGGAGAGCCGCACCTCGCTGGAAGCATGGACCGGTCGCCCGGTCGTGTTCTTCGCCTATCCGGCGGGGCGGTACAGCACCGCGTTGGAGCGCCTCCTGGCGGACCTCGGGTATCGGGGGGCGCTGACCGAGCGCCCTGGGTTTGTGTCCGCGACCAGCCCGCCCTACCTCCTCGAACGCGTCCGGGTTTCCCACGAGGAGACCCTCGGCGCGTTTGCCAGCACCCTCGGCCTCTCTGCGCGGTGACCCTGGGGCGGATCCCCCCCGCGCGCGGGCCGCGCCGCGCGGTGCCTCCTTTCGGCGCTTGTGGGGTGGATGAGGGGCATTATAATTGAGGAAG
>DATEHM010000235.1:0-56749 GCA_035279545.1 bacterium
GATCAATCTCCAGGAGACTTCCTCTTCCTCAGCTTCACTTCTTCCGGACATTGCGTCTCACCGTCCGCGTCCTGCGCCTGGAGTAATTGTAACTCGAACACATCAGCTTCGCCACCGCGTGCAAGGGCGGCACGAGGACCGGGTGAAAGGTGAACCATCCCGCCGCTTCATGTTCACGATTGGCCCCACCGGCATCGAAACTCCGCGGGAGGCCAGGGAGGATTAGGGCGGACTGTGCCCCGACCCAGGCGGCTGTTTGGCACCGGTCCCTAGTCTTCCCCCGATCGGAACGTGGCGATCGCCGCCGTCAGCATTACCACCACGGCCAGCGCGATGATCGCCACGTCGAGACCGTACGGGTGGACGACCAGGGCGCCAGCGAGCGGCGAGCCGCCGTAGACGATGCCGCGGAGCCCGTCCACCGCGTAGGTGAGCGGGTCGATGCGCGTGAGGACCGCCATCCACACCGGCAGTCCCCGCAGCGGAAAGAAGGCACCCGACAACAGCCACAGCGGCAGCACGAGAAAGTTCATGACGACCTGGAAGCCTTCCATCGTCGCCATCCGCGACGCGATGACGAGCCCCAGGCTCGTGAGCGCGGCCGCCACGAGCAGCATCACGATGATCGCACCGAGAATCTGCGCGGGTCCGAGCCGCACGCCCACGATCGGCGCGAGCGCGAGCAGCAGCACGCCCTGCAGCGTGGCGACGGTCGCCCCGCCGAGCACCTTCCCCGCGACGATGCTCACGCGCGCCACGGGTGCCACGAGGATCTCTTTGAGGAATCCGAACTCTCGATCCCAGATGATCGAAATCGCCGAGAACATGGCGGTGAAGAGTACCGTCATGCCGAGCACGCCGGGATACATGAACCGCAGGTAGCTGAAGCCGCCCGGGACGGCCGCCGAGCGGAAGCTCGCACCGAATCCGGTCCCCATGATGGCGAGATAGATCAACGGCTGGCCGAGCGCGCCGACGATGCGGGTCCGCTCGGAGACGAACCGGATCAACTCGCGCAGCCAGATCGCGTACGCGGCGCGGAATTCGTGACGCCACCCGGCGAGTTCCGTCGCGGGCGGCAGCGGGCGCGGTGCGAGCCGGCCGGCGCCGGTGCTCAGCATGGGGGCCGGCGGGGTGGGCGGGCACCGAGATGTCGCATCATCGCCTGCCCCATGCCCGCGCCATGGTCCGCAGACGGTCCGTCGGCGACGCCGATTCCACGCGGATGGCGTGCCCCGTCAGTTTCAGAAACACGTCGTCCAGGGTCGGGCGCTTGACCGCGACGGCGGTCACGAGCGCCGGAAACGCCGCCGCGACGCGGGGCACGAATTCGGCCCCGCGCTCCCGCTCCACGACGACCTGCCCATCCGTCACCCGTACCCCTCCCTCGAACCGGGACGCGATCTCGCGGGCAAGCGACGCCGCATCGGGCGAGGTGATCGTGATGACGTCGCCGCCGACCTGCCGGCGCAGCGCGTCCGGCGTGTCGAGCGCGACGATTCGGCCGCCGTCGATAATCGCGATCCGGTCGCAGTGCTCGGACTCCTCGATGTAGTGCGTGGTCATGAACACCGTGACGCCCTCACGCCGCCGCAGCTCCACCACGTACTCCCAGATGTGGTTGCGGGTCTGGAGATCCAATCCGAGCGTCGGCTCGTCGAGGAACAGCACTCTGGGTTCGTGCATGAGGCCGCGCGCGATCTCCAGCCGGCGCTGCATCCCGCCGGAATAGGTCGCCACGCGCGAGCGCCGGCGCTCGGTGAGTTCGACCATGGCCAACACCTCGGCCAGCCGCGTCTCCACCTCCCGGGACGGTACGCCGTAGAGCATGGCGTGAAACCTGAGATTCTGTTCGGCCGTCAGACGGTTGTCGAGGCTGTGATCCTGAAAGACGATACCCATCGACCGCCGCACGTCCCCGGGCCGCGCAACGATGTCGTAGCCGGCAAGCGCCGCGCGGCCCGCCGTGGGGCGCAGCAGGGTCGCCAGCATCTTGATCGTGGTCGTCTTGCCGGCGCCGTTCGGCCCGAGGAAGCCGAAGATCTCCCCGGCCGCCACCGAGAACGACACGCCCCGGACGGCCTCGACGTCTCCGAACCGCTTCGTCAGCTCATCGACCTCGATGATTGGCGCCAGCATCGATCCCTCCATTTAGACTCGCGACGCTCAGCACCGCCGCAATTCCGCGCCGCGCCCCTAAACGACAACGGCGGGGATGTCACCCCCGCCCTCTTCTTACCTTAAACGTCGACCGCAGCACCGGACATTCCCCCGTCCGCACCGGGAGCCCTCCGGTCCGGCCGCCCGCGGCGTCGACCGGAAGGGGCTCGACCTAGGCCCCCGGGGCGACGCCGGGCCAGGGCGTCGCGGAGTGCATCGGGTTGGCGGGACCGTGTCCGGAGCCGATCGCCAGCGCCTCCTCGATGGCCCGGGTGATGAAGCGCTTGGCATTCCGGATCGCCACGGCGGCCGGGAGGCCGCGGGCCAATCCGGCCGTGATCGCCGCGGAGAATACGCACCCGGTGCCGTGGGTGTGCTCGGTGTCGATCCGCGGCACGGCGAGGCGTTCGCTTCGCTCGCCGTCGAAGACCACGTCCACGGCGGCCCCTTCCAGATGGCCGCCCTTGACCACGACGTAGCGCGGGCCGAGGGCGTGCAGCTCCCGCGCCACTTCCTCCATCTCCTCGAGCGTCCGCACCGGCCGGTTGAGCAGCGCCCCCGCTTCGTAGAGGTTGGGCGTGACGACGAGGGCCAGCGGCAGCAGGACCCGCCGCAGGGCGTCGCACGCCTCCGGCCGCAGCAGCGGCGCACCCCCCTTCGCGATCATGACGGGGTCGACCACCAGGGCGGTGATCCGGTGACTCTGGAGCGCGTCGGCGACCGCCTCGATGATCGGCGCGCTTGAGAGCATTCCGGTCTTCGCCGCATCCACCCCGATGTCGCCGATGACGGCATCGATCTGCTGGCGCACAAACGCCGGGGTCATTTCGACGATCGCCGCGACCCCGGTGGTGTTTTGGGCCGTCAGCGCGGTGACGGCCGTCATGCCGAACACACCGAGCGCGGAGAACGTCTTGAGGTCGGCCTGGATCCCCGCGCCGCCGCCCGAGTCAGACCCCGCAATGGACAGCCCCCTCGGGATCATCGCCGTCACCGCCCCGCCTGAAAGTGATCCCACCCCTGGGCGGCCAACGGCCGCGGGTGGCCGTCGGGGCCCTGAATCCACCGCCCGGCGGGTGCCGGCAGGATCTCCCCGATGCGGGTGAGCGTCACGGCGATCTGCCGGGCGATCCGCGGGGCCTCGGCGTCGAACGCCGGCCCCGCCGTGAACAGGAGTTCATAGTCCTCGCCGCCGCCGAGGGCCCACGCGCGCGGGTCGATCCCCGCCGCCTGCGCGACGGGCCCGAGGCCGTCCGCGAGCGGCAGTCGCTCTTCGTCGAGCCGCACGCCGACCCCCGAGGCCTCGACGAGGTGCAGCAGGTCGCTGGCCGTTCCGTCGCTGGTGTCGATCATCGCGTCCGGCCCGAGCGTGCTCAGGACTCTGCCGGCGCCCACGCGGGGACTGGGGCGGCGGTACGCCCGCTCCAGCGCCGCCCTCTGCGGAACCTGGATCTCGGGATGCTGGAGGAGGAACCGCCCGGCCGCCGCCTTCCCCAGGGACCCGGTCACCCACACCCCGTCCCCCGGCCTGGCGCCCGAGCGGGTGACGGCGTGCGGCGCTTCGCCGAGCAACGCGACGTCGATGACGAGCGGGCCATCGGTCGCGGAGACGTTTCCGCCGACGATGGAGACGGCGTGGGCCCGCGCGGCGTCGGCGATCCCCCGGTACAGATCCTCCACCATGGCGAGGGCGGCATCCGACGGCAGCACCAGCGAGATCAGCGCGTGGCGTGGCGTGCCTCCCATCCCCGCCACATCGCTCAGGTTCACGGCGAGGGCTCGCCAGCCGACGTCGGCGGGCGGGCAGAGCGCCCAGGTGAAATGGACCCCCTCCACCTGACTGTCGCAGGTCGCCACGACGGGATGGGAGAACTGCAGGACCGCCGCGTCATCGCCGATCCCGAGGACCACCCCGGGCCCGGTGGTGGGGACGAGCCGGCGCAGCCGGTCGATCAGGACGAACTCCCCCACCGAGGCGATGGAATTATCCGGTGTGTGCGGCATCGACCTCCCTCCGAATCCGGCGAACCGCCGCGGCGATGTCCTCCGCGGTGGTGGCGGCGGTGATGACGGCCACTCCCTGCGCTCCGGCGCGGATCACCGCCGCCGCGGTGTCCGCCGTGATTCCCCCGGTGCCGATCAGCGGCAGCCGGACCACCCGGCGGAGCTCGCGGAGGCGGTCGAGGCCGACCGGCGCGCCGGCGTCGGCCTTGGTGGCGGTGGCGTAGATCGCCCCGACCCCCAGGTAGTCCGCGCCCGCCCGTTCGGCCGCCACGGCCTCCTCGGCGGTGGCGGCGGAGATCCCGATCACCGCGCCCGGCCCCATCATCGCCCGCACCTCCCGGGCCGGCAGGTCATCCTGGCCGATGTGGACCCCGTCCGCCCCGGCGATCATCGCGACATCGGCCCGATCGTTGATGACAAACGTGACCCCGGCGGCGCGGCAGAGGGGGAGGATCTCCCGCGCCGCGTCCACGATCCGGCGGGCCGGTTCGTCTTTCATCCGCAGCTGCACGATCGTCGCCCCGCCCCGGATCGCCGCCTCGGCGATCTCCCGGTGGGATCGTCCCCGGCTCGTCTGGGTGTCGGTGATCACGCACACCCGCCAGTCCCGCGTCATTCGCGCCTGACCCGGGCGCACCGCACGGCCGCGGCCCCATCCAGGTCGCTCAGGGCGTCCAGCAGGGCCGCGCGAAACGTGCCGGGGCCGGCGCTGCGCTGCGCCGCGCATTCGGCGGCGACCTCGAACCAGACCAGCCCGGCGGTCGCCGCGGCGAGGGCATCGGGTTCGACGGCGGCGACGGCGGCGATGCATGCGGTCGCCATGCACCCGCTCCCCGAGATGCGGGCCAGCCAGG
This sequence comes from bacterium, assembly GCA_035279545.1. Lineage (GTDB taxonomy): Bacteria > Sysuimicrobiota > Sysuimicrobiia > Sysuimicrobiales > Segetimicrobiaceae > Segetimicrobium. The sequence goes on from DATEHM010000235.1 coordinate 5,019, forward strand.
GGTGCCCGTTGGCGATGCGCACGGTCGCGGCGCCGTCGGTGAGCAGATCCTCGACCCCGGTGGCGGCGACCGTGGCCCCGTTGCTTGCCGCCAGCCGCCGGCTCAGCGCGCCGATGCCCTCGATCACCCCCGCGGTGTCCACCCCCCGCACGTGGCCGGCTAGCCCCGCCAGCGCGGCGATCTCCCCCGCGTTGCCGCGAATGCAGGCGCACCGGATTTCCGCCAGCAGGCGCCGGATCTGCGCGGACCGGAACGCCGTCCCGCCCACCCCCACCGGGTCCAGGATCACCGGCACCCCGCGCTGGTTGGCCCGCCGGCCCGCCCGCAGCATCAGGTCGGCGATCTCGCGGGTCAGGGTGCCGGTGTTGAGGACGAGGGCGGCCGCTTGGCCGGCCACCTCTTCCACTTCCTCCGGCGCTCGCGCCATCACCGGGGCGGCGCCGACGGCCGCGGTGACGTTCGCCACGTCGTTGATCGTGACGATGTTGGTGATGTGGTGGACGAGTGGCCGGGCGCTGCGGACACGGGCCATCAGCGCGGCGACGCCCTCGACGGCGCGGGTCACCTCGGGCGGCCTTCCCTCGGGCGGGTCGCCCACCGGTGGAGCCAGTGGCGCAGGCGAAGGCGCAGATCGACCCGCTCCACGGCCCGGCGCATCGCCTCGGTGGTCACGGCATCGCGCCGGTAGCGGATGCGCACCTCCTTGGTCGCCAGGTTCACCTGGGCGTCGACCACTCCGGGGAGCTCCTCCAGAGCCCCCACCACGCGCCGCGCTCAGAGGCGGCAGAGGATGCGGTCCGCCCGGATCACGGTCGTCGCGATCTCTCCGCCCGCCCCGGTCACGACTGCGCGGCCCATCCGCCGACAGCCGGGACGCGGCGCAGCGCCCGGATGACCACGAACCCCAGCACCGCGCCCGGGATGCTGCTGGAGAGAAAAGCGATCTGAAACCACCAGAGGGTGTGGTGGGACCCGACCAGCGGCTGGAAGAACCACGCCGCCAGGGTCGCGCCGATGGGGCCCGTCCCGATCGGCTCGCAGAGGGCGGCGGCGTCCGAGCGCAACAGGCGGTAGGCGTACCCGACGACCAGAGCGCCGAAGGGGCTGCCCGGGAAGGCGAAGAGCGATCCCCATCCCAGGCTGTGGCGGAGGAAGGCGGTGACCAGCGCCGCGGCGGCCGCGTACCAGGGGCCGACCAGGATCCCGGCGATGGCGTTGATGGTGTGCTGGAACGGCGCCACCCGCGTGGGGCCCACGGGGATGCTGAGCGACCCGAGAAGCGTCGCCAGCCCGGCGAACATCGCGGCAAGGACGAGCCGCCTGAGGTGCTGACTTCGGTCCCGATCCCGAACCCCCGTCATACCGGCCACTCCTCCATCCGATCCGACATCTCCCAGAACAGGTACTCATAGCGCTGGCTCTGCAGATACACGTCCCGCAGCGCCGCCTTCCGGTCTTCCGATGGATCCGGCGCCATCCGGTCCAGGAGCTCCGCGGCCCACGCGGCGAACGCCTCGTACTCCTCCGTGGTATAGAGGCGGATCCAGTCGGCGTAGAGGGGGTGGCCGTCCCAGCCGTCGCGCGTGCGCAGGGCGGTGGCGATCTCCCAGTAGCCGTGCGCGCACGGGAGGATCGCCGCCAGGATCGCCGCCAGGTCCCCGGTCTCGGCCGCAACCCGCAGGTGGTTGGTGTAGGCCACGGTCGTGGGCGCGGGTTCGGCGTCGTCCAGCGCCTCGGGGGCGATTCCGGCCCTCCAGGCCAACTGGCGGTGCAGGTCCATCTCCGCGTTCAGGGTCAGACTGAGCAGGTCGGCGAACCGTGCGGCCACGGCGAGCTCCGGCGCCCGCGCCGCGGCCAGGGCCAGCACGCGGCAGTACTGGATCAGAAACAGGTAGTCCTGCTTCAGGTAGAACTGAAACCGCTCCTCCGGAAGGGTGCCGTCGCCCAGCCTCCGCACGAACGGGTGCGAGAGGATGCGCGCGCGCAGCGGCGCCGCGGCGTCCTGGAGGTGCGCGAAGAGGCTCATCCGGCCGCCGCCGGGGCCCGCGCTTCGGCCGTCATCGGATCAGGTTGGTATAGAGCTGGTCGACGGGCACGGCCGGCGAGATGACCTTGTGCGCCGCCAGCCACCGATCGAAGGCGTCCCATCGCGCGCCGGCCTGGCCTTGGGACCGCGCGTAGTACGGCAGCGTGGCGCGGAACGACCGGCGGTTGAACTCGTCGTTGATCTTGGGGTTCTCGCGGATGTTGGCCCGGACGTAGTCCGCAAACGCCGCATCCGGGGACGCCACGGTGAACGCGATTCCCCGGGACACCGCGCGGACGAACCGCTCCAGCGCCGGCCGGCGCCGGGCCAGTTGCTGGTCGCTCGCGATCAGCACGAGTTCGTAGAAGCTGGGCACCCCGTACCGCTCCAGCTCGAACATCCCCACCGCCTGACCCTGCAGCTCGATCTGCACGCGCTCGACGTTCCGGTACGCGCCCACCACCGCGTCGACCTTGCGGGTGAGCAGGGCGGGAACGAGATCGAACGAGACGTTGACCATCTTGACGTTGGACTCCGCCGCCCCGTCGCTGTGCATGATCTGGTCGATGTAGGCGTCTTCCAGGCCGGTGACCGAGAAGCCGACCCGTTTGCCGACGAGATCCTTCGGGGAGTGAATGCCGGTGCGCTTGAGGAACATCACCGTGTTCAGCGGTTGGCCGATCAGGAGGCCGATGCTCCGGATGGGAAGGCCCTGCGCGCGGGCCAGGATCAGATTGGGTTCGTAGTTGACCGCCACGTCGACGCGGCCGGCGGCGGTCAACTTCAATGGGTCGTCCGGGTTGGCCGGGACCTGCATCGCCACGCGCAGGCCCTCCTGCGCGAAATACCCTTCCTGCTGCGCCGCGTACAGCGGCACGTGGTCGGGGTTGGGGAACCAGTCCAGCATGAACGTGATCGGCATCGGGACCGCCGTCCCCCCCGCGGCGGCCGCGGTCCCCACGACCGCCGCCAGCGCGATCAGCGCCGCCCCCCAGCGTCTTCCCAGCATCGTTCCCCTCCTCAGCTAGCGCTCCGAGGTCCCGCCCGGCGCCACGGGAGCACGAGCCATTCGACCCCCGAGACGGCCAGGAACAGCCCGACGGCCATCACGCTCAGACAGACGATGGCCGCAAACACCAGGTCGATTTGAAGTTGGGCGTTGGCGTGGATCATCAGGAACCCCAACCCCTGCGTGGCGCCGACCCATTCCCCGATCACGGCGCCGATCACGCTCGTCGCGACCGCGATGCGAACCCCCGAGAATACGAACGGGAGGGCGGCCGGGGCGCGGATCTTGAACAGGACCTGCGCGGGGGTGGCGCCGAGGATGCGCAGGAGGTTGACGGCGTCCGGATCGGCTGCGCGCAGGCCGTCGACGGTGTTCACCACGATCGGGAAGAAGACGATCAGCGCCGTCATCGCGATCTTGGAGAGCATTCCGTATCCCAGCCAGACGATGAGCAGGGGCGCGATCGCGAACACCGGGATCGTCTGGCTGGCGATGATCAGTGGGTAGACCCCCCGTTCGACCAGGCGGGAGGAGAAGATCAAGAGCGCGAGAGCGGTCCCCACGACCGCGGCGATCGCAAACCCCAGGAAGATCTCCTCCAGGGTCACGGCGGCCTCTCCCAGCAGCAGCCCGCCGTCCGTGATGAGCAGCCGGGCGATCCGCGACGGCGCGGGCAGGATGTAGAACGGGATCCCAAACGCTCGGACCCCCCACTCCCAGGCGGCGACGAAGGCCGCGAGCAGCAGGGTTGGGGGGCCGGCGCGATCGATCACCCGCCTGATCGACGCCCATCCCGCAGCGCCCGCTGCGGGGCGATCCCCCCGCACCTCGATCGACCCCTGGGGGAGCGGCGCCGCCCTCACCGCACCGCCTCCGGCAGGTCCTCTTGCAGAAGCGCCAAGACGCCCGCCTTCTCCCCCGCCACCCCCTCGTCGGTGGCACGCCGCGGCCTGGGCAGGCGGATCGCCACCGCCCCGCGCACTCGGCCCGGTCGCGCGCTGAGGACGTAGATGCGGTCGGCCAGGAGGACCGCCTCTTCGACGTCGTGGGTGATGAACAGGATGGTCCGGCCGAACTCCTCGACCAGCCGCCGCAGATGCCCGTGCATCGCCGCCCGGGTCATGGCATCCAGCGCGCCGAGGGGTTCGTCGAGCACCAGCAGATCCTTCCGGCAGAGCAGGGTGCGGACGAGCGCCACCCGCTGGCGCATCCCGCCCGAGAGGAGGCTCGGGTAGGCGAGTTCAAACCGCTCCAGCCCAAAGCGGCGGAGCAGGCCGCGGGCGTCCTCCCGCGCTTCCGCCCGCGGGGTTCCCTGGACCTCCAGGCCGAGGACGGCGTTGTCGATCACCCGCCGCCACGGGAGCAGGAGATCTTTCTGCTGCATGTAGGCGACGCGGCCCCGTTCGCCGGCGAGCGGCCGGCCGTCGAGGAGGACCTCCCCGCCATCCGGAGGGATGAGCCCCGCCACGATGTTGCAGAGCGTGCTCTTCCCGCACCCGCTGGGGCCGAGCAGCGCGACGAATTCGCGGGGCCCCACGTGGAGCGTGATGTCGCAGAGGACGTCGAGCGGTCCACCGGAGCGGCGGCCCGTCCCGGCGAGAGGAAATCGTTTGGAGAGGTTCCGGATCTCGAGTTTCGGCGTCATCCCGCGCACCGCCCCCAAGCAAAACGCGCCACCCCGGAACCGGGGCGGCGCATCGAGTCTCCCTCCGCTGGCATTACCCAGATCAGGTTCCGGGGTCGACGGCAGGTAGCCGTCCTCTCAGCCTGGTCCCCCAAGCTCCCCCATGGCTATGGGTGGTTCTCCAGTAGTATAACATATGGCGGAGGGTCACACCCCGGCGTTCACGGCGGGGAAGCGCTCCCGGAACCCGCACCCAGCACCCGCCACAGTTCGTCCCCCGCGGGCGGCTCGAGGGGGCGGTCGCCGTCCCCCCGCCGCACCACCCGGTCGCGGGGCAGGAACCGGCCGATCTCGACGGCCCGGACGCCGGCGTCCGCGATCGCCGCCACGGTGCGCGCCGCATCCGCGGTGGCGACGAGAAGGCCCCCGCTCCCCACCAGCCGCAGTGGGTCCGCTCCCAGCTGCGCGCAGACGGCGGCGGTTTCGGGGAGCACCGGGATGCTGGCGGCGTCGACCCGGACGCCGATCCCCCCCGCCGCGGCCATTTCATAGGCCGCTCCGAGGACGCCGCCCTCGGTGACATCGTGCATGGCATGGGCTCCGCCCCGCGCCGCCGCCCGCGCTTCCGGGAGGACGCTGATCCGCTGGCGGAACGCCTTCGCCCGCTCCACCAGCGCGGCCCCGAGCTGTGGGACCAGGCGGTGCTCCAGCATCCCGGCGAGGATCGCCGTCCCCTCGATTCCTGCCCCCTTGGTGAGGAGCAGCGCGTCCCCCGGCACGCCCCCGCCGCTCCGGAGGACCTGATCCTTCCGCCCCCGCCCCACGGCGGTGGCCACGATGATCGTTCGGTCGATCCCCCCGGTCACCTCGCTGTGCCCGCCGGCGATCTCCACACCCAGCTGGCCGGCGGCGGCCGAGGCGTCTCGCATGATTCGGCCGAGGTCGGCGGCGGCATCGCCGGGAGCGAGGAGGAGCGTGAGCAACAGGGCCACCGGCTCCGCGCCCGTTGCCGCGAGGTCGTTGGTCGCGATGAAGACCGCGTACCACCCCAAATCGGGCCCCGCTCCGGTGATGGGATCGGTGGTCAGGACGGCGACCTCGTCGCCGAAGTCGATCACCGCGCAGTCCTCGCCCATCTGGGCATGGACCAGCACATCGGCACGACGCGCCCCGAGGTGCCGGTAGACGATCGAGGAGAGGAGGTCGGCGGCCACTTTCCCGATCGGGAGTCCCACCGTCGCTTCCTCCACACCAGCGCAAGACTTCCGCCGGAGCCCGAACGCGACTAGACGGCCACCCGAGACGTGATCACGGTCATCTTCTTGAGGATGGTCTGGGCGACTTCCAGCGCCCGGAGGCCGTGCTCCCCGGGCACGAGCGGGGTCGTCTCGCCGCGGACGCAGTCGACGAAGTGGGTCAGCTCCGCGCGCAACGGCTCTTCCCCCTTCACCACGGTCCGCCGCTGGGTGCCGTGGCGGCGGACCGTGATCTGCTGCCGGAGGTAGTTGAGATGGATCAGCCCGTCGGGCAGGGTGATCTCGAGCTCGGCGGCCTTCACCGGCGAGACCCGGCTGGCGACGAAGCTGGCCAGGCACCCGTTCTGCAGCGCCAGGTGGGCGACGGCCAGATCTTCGTCCTCACCGTGGATGGCCGCCCCGATCGCGCTCACGCGGGCGACCGGGGAGCGCATCAGGTTCAGGATGATGTCGAGGTCGTGGATCATCAAGTCCAGGACGACGCCGACGTCCATGATCCGGGAAGGGTCCCAGGGGCGCACCCGCCGGACCTGGACGAACAACGGCTCGCTGACCAGATCGTTGAGGGCGTGGACGGCCGGCTTGAACCGTTCGACGTGGCCCACGAGCAGGGTCACCCCGGCTCGGTGCGACAGGTCGATCAGTTCGGCCGCCTGCTCGACCGTGGTGGTGATGGGTTTTTCCACCAGGACGTGGACGCCGTGCTGCAGGAAGTCGCGGGCGATCTCGTAGTGGAAGGCGGTGGGAACGGCGAGGCTCACCGCGTCGACCTTGCCGAACAGCAGCCGATAGTCCCGGTGGCCGGCCGTCTGGTACCGCTTCGCGAACGCGGCCGCCTCCGCGGGGAGGGTGTCCACGACTCCAACGAGCGCGACATCGGGGAGATGGTGATAGACGCGCACGTGGTGCTGGCCCCATTGCCCCAGGCCGACAACGCCGACGCGGACCAGCCTCGCCATGGACATCTCCTTAGTGCCGGGGATCGAAGCGGCGGATGGCCTGAACGATCCGGCGGAGCTCCTCCTCCCCGAGCGCGGGGTGCACTGGGATGCTGAGAACCTCTCCGGCTGCCCGCTCGGCTTCCGGACAACGAGCGTCCCCGTAGCCTAACCGTTGGTAGAGCGGGCTGCGGTGGATGGGGGTCGGATAGTACACCCGGGTGCCGATGCCGCACGCTGCGAGGTGCTGGACCAACCGGTCTCGATGTCCCGGCACCCGCAGCGTGTACTGATGGTACACGTGCGTGCTGCCTTCGGGCTCCACGGGCAGCCCCAGCCAGTCGAGGTCCCGCAGCTCCGCGCTGAGGCGGGCGGCGTTGTGCCTGCGCCGCAGATTGCGTTCATCGAGTGTGGCCAGTTGCCCGATCCCGATCGCCGCCGCCATCTCCGTCATCCGGGCGTTTGAGGCGACCGCCTCATAGACGTACTGGGCCGATTGCCCGACGTTGGCCAGCATGCGGGCGCGCACGGCCACCCCCGCATCGCCGGTGACCACCATCCCGCCCTCGCCGGTCGTGAGGTTCTTCGACGGGTAGAAGCTGAATATCCCGGCGTCCCCCAGCGTTCCCACCTTGCGGCCGCGGAACGCCGCGCCGTGCGCCTGGGCGGCATCCTCGATTACGACGAGGTGGTGGCGGCGGGCCAGCACCATCAGCGCGTCCATGGGGCACGGCAGCCCGTAGAGGTGGACCGGGAGCAACCCCCAGACATCCGGGGTCCGCGCGACGACATCGGCAACCGCGTGGGGGTTCAGATTGTAGGTCTCCGGATCGATGTCGGCGAACACCGGGATCGCGCCGCGCCGCAGAATCGCGTTGGTGGTGGCGACGAAGGAGAACGGGGTCGTGATCACCCGCGCCCCCGGTGGAGCCCCGACGGCTTCGAGCGCCACCTCGAGCGCGGTGGATCCCGATGAGGTGGCGGCGCCGTGCGCGACTCCGAGGTACGCGGTAAACGCCTGTTCAAACTCGCGGACCCGCCGACCTGCGACGAGCTGTCCAGACTGCAGCACGTCCAGGACCCGGCGGGTGTCCTCGTCGGTGAGCATGGGAGCGGCGATCGGGATCGTCGGTTGCGACGTTATCTGCACGTCCGTGGCTCGGTTGATCTCTGCCTCCCCGCTGCACGATTCCTCCGAGATTTCTGCGCGCCGGAGAGATTTCCTGCTCTGCTCGATGGGCACCGGCCCGCGTCGTGAGTGCATACGCCGACGAGCGGAACAAAGCGGTGCCGCTCCGATCGCGGGGTCAGGACGGCGGTTCGAGTTGACGCCGCAGCGCGCCCAGCATCCGTTCGAGATTCTCTCTCATCTTGACCCGCAGCATCGCGCTGAGGAGCCCGCCGATCAACGGGATATCGAACTCGAAATCCACCACGATCGCCGTCCGCGTGCCCTCGGGCTCCGGCGAGAACGTCCACGTCCCCTCGTAGCGGTCAAAGTCCCCCTCGCGTTGGCGGAACCGGCAGAGGTGCTGGGCATCGTCCCAGGCGTCTTCCTCCACCCAGTGGACGCGGCGCCCCTCCACAACGCCCACCCACTCCGTCAGCGTGGGGACGCCGTCCCGCCGCTCCAGCACCGTGATCCGCTCCAGGTCGGGCATGAACCGCGGAAAATCCTCCACCCGCTTCGCCAGACCGTACACCGCGTCGAGCGGGGCATGGATGAAGACCGCTCCCTCAACACGCGCCAAGCGCATCTCCCTCCTCTGGCGGTCTCCGGGATGGAATTGCGTCCGCGGCTGCAGCGGCCGGCGCCGATGCCGAGGAAGCGGTTGGGCTACGCGTGCAACTCGAGCATGTCGCCGTCTTCGAGGACGTGCTGCCGTTGTACCATTTGTCCGTCGAAGGTATGCGCGCCCCAGATGCGTGCGTATTTCAGCCGATCGGCAAAGTCTTTATGCACGATGGCCGCCGCATCCTGCACGGTCGTCCCCCGCTTCATGACGAAGGGGGAGGAGCGGTCGGCGCGGTACCCCGGCGCCTTTGTGTAGATCCGGATCACGTTGAGGAGGCCGAACATCGCGCCACGCACCGTGTCCACGTCCGTGCCGGTTTCAGCGGACACCACCTGGATCGGCCACCGGCGGGCGTACAGCTCGCGGAGGATCTCCAGTCGCTCCCCCGCCCCGGGCGTATCCGCCTTGGCGGCGATCAGGACCGTCGGCACTCCCTCGGGGGGATCGCCACTCCGCCCGAGGCGGACACCCGACCGCTCGAGCAGCTCAAGCGTCGACTCCATCAGGGACAGCAGGTCATCGCTCGCGAGGTCCGCCACCAGCAGCGCCCCGTCCGCCTGGCGGATGAGCGCGAACAGCCACGGCTCCGCGGTTTCCTCAGCGATGGGGGGGAGGTCCACCAGTTGAATCTGGATATTTTCAAACGCCACCATCCCCGGGAGCGGCGCGCGGGTCGTAAACGGATAGGGCGCGACGGCCGGCGCGGCGTTGCTGAGCGCGGCGAGGAGGCGAGATTTCCCGGCGTTGGCGGCGCCCACCAGAACGACCTGCCCCGCTCCCTCCCGGGGAACGTGTTGCCAGGTGGATCCCCGCCCCGCCGCCGGCCTGCGGGCCGCCTCGGTCCGCAGCTTGGCCATCCGGCGCCGGAGGTCCGCCCGCATATGCTCCGTCCCTTTGTGCTTGGGGATCGTGGCCATCATCGCGTTGAGCGCTACGAGCTGATCTTCCGGGGTGGTGGCCTGGCGGAAGCGGCGTTCGGCTTCGAGGTACTGCGGGGTGAGGTTGGCGGGCACGACGCGACCCGGGGATTACTGGATGCCGGTCACCCGGAGTTTCAACGTGCCGGCCGGGACGACCACGCGCACCGTTTGGCCAACCGTGTGGCCGAGTAAGGCGGCGCCGACCGGAGAGAGATGGCTGATTCGGCCCTGCGCCAGATCGACCTCCACCGGCCCGACGATGGTGTAGGCCACGTCCTCGCCCGTCGCCGTGTCGGTGACGTGCACGGTGCAGCCCATCGACACCACGTCCGACCGGCCCTTCCCGGGTTCGTCGATCACTCGGACGTCGCGGAGAAGCAGGTCAAGCTCTTGGATGCGGCCTTCGATGAACGCCTGTTCGTTCTTGGCGTCCTCATACTCGGAGTTCTCGGAGCGATCGCCGAGTTCTGCGGCCCGCTTGATCCGCAGGGCCACCTCGCGCCGGCGTTCGCTGCGAAGATGGCGGAGCTCCGCTTCCAGCTGGTCGCGGCCATCCCGGGTAAGGAACGTGGGTTGACGCGATTGTCCGTCCCTTGACGTATCCGACACCTCGTCTCCGTTGGCCCTCCGGATGGGCCGCACGATCCCGGTTGGATCCGCACGGTGCGGGCGGCGTGAACTCATGTCTCCGTGGGTATTCTACCAGAGCCGGAGGGGTTGGGGAAGCGGACGAGGCGACTCGGGCGACCCATCGTTCCAGCGATCGAAGGATCAGGGTGCCTCGTACGTGCGGGGCCCGTCGACCCGAGCGCCCCCTGTCTCCACGCGCTGCCCGGGGACGTTTACTCGGACCGCGTTCTCCACGCCCCGCCGCGGGTGTTGACTGAGTGCCTCACGTGCTGGAAGGTATGCGGGCAGGGAGGAGATCCGGTGCCGGTGGCCTCATCGTTGGGGCGGAGTGCGGCCATTCCTCCGAGCGAAACAGGCGGAGCGGACGGACCTCACCCTGAAGAGCGGCGCCGGCGTATTTTGGACCCGGGCCGCGTGGGATTGCCGAACCGGCGCGGACCATGTGAAGGGTGTGGTGGCCGGCCTCGGGGGTGACGCGCGATCAATCCCAGCGAATAACAGTTCGCATCCGGCCTGAGGGGCCGGGGCAATCGAGCGAATGAAGGAATTTCGGACTCTTTGCACAATTCCACCGGAAACTCGCTGGCGGGTTTCTTTGAACCTCGGGAGGGGGAAGAACCATGGCCACGATACGATGGTACCTTGTCTATCTCGGTATTGTCATGGGGGCTCTGCTGCTCGCAAATGTCAACCCGATCTTCGCCCAAGCAGTGAATAACTGCGGCAACTTAACGCCGGGGTGCGTCAGAGTCCCCGAACCCTCGACGTTTGTGCTGATGGGGACGGCGCTCGTTGGCGCGGTCGCAGTCGCGAGAATGCGGTTAGGGCGAAAGGGATAGCCCCGCAGACCACGTTCCTCAAGTCACGAGACGCCGGGAAACGAAGACGATTTTCCGGCGTTTGATTTTTTCCGTCACACAACGGATCGCCCCGGTGTGGGAGCCCAACAGGAAGATCGAGCTGCCGGGCGTAACTATTGCCGGCATGCGTCCTCCCGCCCCCTCGACCTGCTCATGAAGATCCTGGTCACCGGCTGCGCTGGGTTCATCGGGTCGCAGATCAGCGCGCTGTGCCTGCGAGGCGGCCACGTGGTGATCGGCGTGGATAACCTCAACACCGCCTACGATGTGCGGCTGAAGGAATGGCGGCTCTCCCAGTTGGACGGGACCTCCGGGTTCACGTTCGTGCGGGGGGACGTGGTGGACCGGCCGACGGCTCGCCAGATCTTCTCCCAACATCCGGTCGACGCGGTGGTCAACCTCGCGGCGCGGGCCGGGGTGCGCGGCAGCCTCGCGGACCCGTGGGTGTACTACGAGACCAACGTCGCGGGGACGTTGAACCTCCTGGAGGGATGCCGGGAGCACCACGTCGCCAAATTCGTCCTGGCCTCGACCTCGAGCCTGTACGGCGACGGGCCGCGCCCTTTCCGGGAAGACCAGCCGACCGATCGCCCCGTCTCCCCGTATGCGGCCTCGAAGAAGGCGGCCGAGATCCTCTGTTACACCTACCACATGCTCTACGGTCTCGACGTGACCATCCTTCGGTACTTCACCGTGTACGGACCCGCGGGCCGGCCGGACATGAGCCCGTTTCGATTCATTCGCTGGATCGCTGAGGGCGACCCGATCACGCTCTACGGGGACGGTTCGCAGGAACGGGATTTTACCTATGTGGACGACATCGCGCACGGGACCCTGCAGGCGCTGCAACCCCTTGGGTACGAGGTCATCAACCTCGGGAGCGACCGCCCGGTGGCGATGGGGCAGTTCATCAGGATTTTGGAGCGCCGGCTGGAGCGCCCCGCCCGGGTGGACCGCCGGCCCGCGCATCCTGCCGACGTCCGGGCCACCTGGGCCGACATCACGAAAGCCCGTCGTCTCCTCAAGTGGGCGCCGCGGACGTCGCTCGAGGACGGGCTGGGGGCGACCGTCCGCTGGTACGAGGAGAACCGATCCTGGGCCTCCAAAATCGACCTGGGCGAATAGGGCCGGCTCAAAGGACGGCGTCGGGCGGGGGCATATCGCCGCCCCCCAGCAGTTCCCGCACCAGCGAGTCGTCTTGGCCCTCCCGTAGTTCGTGCTCGGTCTCCTCGATCGCCGAGATGTGCTGGATCGTTTCGACGATCTGCTTGTAGATGCTGTCGCGGAGCCCTCGTTCGAGTTGGAGCTTGGTAAAGAAGCAGTGTTCGAGCCTGGCCTTGCGGTACAGCCACAGGCCTCGGGTGCGGGTCGCCTGCAACCGGGTGACCTGCGCGAACCCCAGATCCCGACGTTCCAGGCTTTCGTGAAGGGGCCCGTATACCTGGCGAACCTCGCGGGTAACACGATCGAGCTCGCCGAGCACGTCGGCGAGCTCGCGGGATCCCCGCGCGCCTTCCTGGATGACGCTGAGGAGCCGGCGCTCGAGGGTATCCAAGAGCGATCCCACCTCCTGGGCGAGCGTATCCGGCTGGACGACGTCGGTCACGGGAGTGGGGGTGCCCTAGACGGGCTGGCCCAGCGGAGGGGCGCCGGGGGCCGGCCGGGGCCCGGCGAGACGGCTGCGCTGCTCGGCGATGACCTGTCCGGCAAGGGTCCCGATCGCCCGAGCGTCGTCGTCGGACAAACCGGGATAGATGGGGAGCGAGACGGCGTGTTGGAAGACCCGGGAGGCGTTTGGACACGCTTCCGCGGGCACGAGGTCGTGGATGGGGCGGTAGACCGGCCGCTTGCACTCGACGCCGCGCCGCGCCATCGCCCGGATGAACTCCTCCGGGTCTGGAGCGCTCACCACGTAGCGGTAGAAGGCATCCCCGTCGCGGAGCTCGGTGTAGGCCGGGACGGCCTCGCCCAGCTCCGCGTGGTAGATGCGGGCCAGGGCCCTTCGCCGATCCACAAAGCGGGAGAGCTTGCGCAGTTGGCTCCTCCCGAGCGCGGCGTGGTCATCGGTCATCTTGTAGTTGAAGCGCAGGCGATACGCGGCCCGATTATCGTAGTCTCGGAGGTCTCGCGCCTCCGCGAGCAGGCTCGGGGACCGCGACAGGAGCATCCCCCCCTCCCCTGTCGTGATCATCTTCGTCGCGTAGAACGAGAGCACGGTCACATCGCCTAGGCTCCCCGCAGGAATGGATCCATAGGACGCCCCCAGCGCGTGCGCACAGTTTTCAATTACCGGGATGCGGAGCCGGCGAAACGCCGGCACGGAGGCCACGGTGCCAAACATGTGCGGCAGGATGATGGCTTGAGCGGTGGGCGAGACCTGGCGCGCGGCCGCCTCGACCCACAGGTTGACGCCATCCGGTTCGCAGTCCACGATCCGGGGCGTGGCGCCGACGAGATGAACCGCGTGGAGCACGGCCACACAGGTGTACGACGGGATCAGCACCTCCCCGCCCGGGCCCACCCCCAGGGCGAGTAGCGCCAGGTGCATCGCCGCCGTTCCGGAACTGGTCGCGATTCCACCGCGGAGGGCGAGCCGATCCGCCACCTCCTCTTCGAACGCCCGGACCTCCTGCCCCTGCGCCAGGTGCCGGGAGAGGAGCACCCGGGTGACCCCGGTCAGGTCGTCCGGCTCGATGGTCGGTTGCGAATGCGCGATCATGCGATGAACCGGTGGCACCGGTAGGCCTCCGCCGCCTCGACCGAGACCTCCGCTCCGCGCAGGCGGGCCAAGCGCTCTACGTTCTCCAGCGAGGCGTGGTGCGGCGCGGGCCGGAGCTGGGAGCGGTGGCAGGCGTGGGCGCGCAGCTTTGCCTCGAGGTGTTTCGAGATGTCCACATAGAAGTTTGGGTGGAAGGCCTGCAGGGTCCAGCCAAGCTGAGGGGCGTCGCAGGAGAGGACGACCTGGATGAACGGCTTGGCGCTGGCAAGGTGGGGGCGACACGCGGTAAACCCCGCCTTGAAGAGCGCTTCGTGGTCCTGGTTATAGGAGATCTCGGGCAGGATCAACACCGTGGGCGCAATCTTGTCGATGGCGTACCGGGCGTCCCGCTCGATCCGAGCGATCAGATCGCGCCGCGGGATGGCGTCCAGCCGCAGGTGACTCTCGGGGTCCGTGAAGAGGATCTCGTACCCGTCGATACGGAGGGCGTTCATGGCGCGGTTGAGTTCGCCCGTCCGCTCCGCGGCTGTCACCAGCATGCGGTCCGCACCCGATCGCGCGGTAGGGTCGGGTGTGTTCGGCCTCGCGGCCGGCGCCCCCTGGGTGTTCACCGCCTCGTTCGGGACTCCGTAGTGCTGCAGATCGCCGACGGAGGCAACGATGACGTAGACCTCTCCGCCCTCGGCCTTCACCTTGGCCATCAACCCACCGCACCCGAAGGTCTCGTCGTCGGCGTGCGGGGCCAGCACCAGCAATCGCTGCCGCCCCCAGGCCATCGCCGTCGTGCTCACGTGCACACCCCTTCCCGCATCCCCGTCGAGCTACCGGAACCGTCCCGCCAGTGAGGTCGCGGCGCCACTCCGGGGAAGGAGTCCCGGAGCACCCCAGATCTCCGAGGGTGGAAAATTGCAGGGCCTGCTGGCCCCGATCCCTTTGGGGGTGGGGGGGTGGTCAACACAGTCACCGGGCTCCCGGCTCCACGGTGCCGGCGCGCTTTGGGCAAACACGGAAGGTCGCGCGCCAGTCATCGCGTACGCCCGCACGCCGCATCGATCGACTCCGGACCTGAGCACGGTCGCCCAGGATCTGCTGCAAGGGCGCGGTCCTCCGCGCGACGCGAAACGCCGGGCGTGCGAGGGCCATACCTATCGGCTCCTGTGGGGTGGCATCCGCCGTCGGCGCGCACCTACAACTTTCCGAGATCGCCCAACGCTTTTCTGGTTTCCCTTGCGTTTGGAAAGCCGGGATCGATCCGGAGGGCTTCTTCGAGTTCGTGCTGGGCCTGCAGTTTCTCCCCCACCTTGGCGTACGCCATCCCGAGGTGATAGTGATACACCGCGTTCCCCGGCTCACTGAGCACGATCTCGTGGAGCAAGTCGATCGCCTCATTGTATCGGCCCAACTTGTAATACACCCATCCGAGCGTGTCCGAGGTCTGCAGGTTCCCGGAAAGCGCGCCGTGTGCTTGAGTCGCCAGTTTCAGTGCTTTGTTGAGGTCCCCGCCGTGGTCGGCATAGAGGTAGGCCAGGTTGTTCGCCGCCACGGCGACCCGCGGATCGAGGGCGAGCGCCTTTTCGTACGCGGCGCGCGCCTCCGCGTACTGGGCCTCACCCTCGAGGAGCGTCCCGCGCGCCACGTCCGGCAGGGGAGAGTTCGGCACCTCCCGAGCCGCCTGCGCATACGTGGCGAGCGCCTGCTCCGGGTGATGCGTATCCAGATACGTCTGGCCAAGGTGCAGATAGGCGTCGACGTAGGTCGGATCGATGGCGAGCGCCTCGCGGAAATCCGCCTCGGCGTTCGGGTACTGACGTTCGAACAGATACACGGCTCCGCGAAGGTCGTGCAGGGGCGCCGATTTCGGAACGTGAGACAACTGGGCGGTGATGCGCGCCACCGCTTTGTCCGGCGCACGGGCGCCCAGATAGATTCGCACGATCTGCTGCAGGGCCGGGCTAAAGGTCGGCTGCCTGGTCAGCGCGGCCTCAAACGCTGTCAGCGCCTGAGGGGCATTCCCCGAGGCGATGTAGGCCCCCCCCAGGTCAAAGAACGGCGCCGCGGACTGTGGCGCGATGGCCGTTGCCTGCCGAAACCGATCGACGGCCGCGGCTGGGCGTCCCTCGGCCAAGAACGCTTCGCCGAGAAGGAGGGTGGCCGCCAGATTCCCCGGGCTCGTTTTGAGTGCGCTAGCGGCCGCGTCCTCGGCTTTCGCGGCATTTCCCTGCTGCAAGTACAAGGAGGCCAGCGCGATACGGATCAGCGGGGCCTGTGGGTTGAGATTGGCGGCCGACTCAAATTCGATTCGGGCGGCGTCCCCGTTGCCAGCCCGCTGCAGGACCTGTCCGAGTTGGAAATGCGCTTCGGCGTTCGCCGGCGCGGCCTGCACCTCCGCGCGAAACTCTCGTTCCGCCTCGGCGAGCTGGCTTCGGGCAAGGGCAACCTTGCCCTGGAGTTCGTGCTTGACGACGCGACTGCTGGACGTATCACCCAACCGTTTGGCGAGCGAGTCGGCCTCGTCCACCTTCCCATGGTTGACGAAGTAATCTCCGACGTGCTCGATGATTGCGGCGTCGTGGGTCCCGCCCGCAACCGCATGCTCGTAGGCGCTCAGGGCGTCGCGCGGCCGTCCCGTTACCGCATAGAAATCTCCCAGCGCAACCGCCACGGCGGCGTCCCCCGGGAGGGTCCGCGCGGCGTTGAGAAGCGCCCGCTCCGCCTCGCCCTGTCGATGCATCGCGTAATAGAAGCGTGCCAGCGCGATAGGGGGAGCCGCTTCGTGAGCGTGCGCCGCCACCGCGGCCTCGTAGGCTTGCTCCGCGGCCGCCGCATCGCCTTCGGCGGCCAGGATACCTGCGAGAAGCAATTGCCCGCCCAGCGTCCCCGGATGCAAGGCCAGGACCTGGCGCGCCGCTTTGATGGCGGGCCCCCAGGCCTTCTCCGCAGCGTACGCTTGCGCCAGGAGCATCCCCGCCTCCAACGACTGCGGATCGCGCCTGAGCGCCTCGGTGGCCTCCCGGCGCGCGATCGCCGGCCGGTGTGTCGCCAGGGCCAGCTCCCCGATCGCCACCGACGCCCGGGGGTCTTTGGGGTCGAGGGAGGCCGCTTTGACGAACGCGGCCAAGGCTTGCTGGCCGTGCCCCGAGCGGACTTCGGCGAGCCCCAGCTCGTAGTAGCCATCCACGAACTGGGGGTCCAGCCGGAGGGCGTTGGTGAAATCGATCGTGGCGGCGGCGTACTCCCCGCTGCGCATGCGGGCTAGCCCGTTCTGGAAGTAGCGCCGCTTCTGTTCGGTCGGGTTGTGTAACACCGCGAGTCCAACCGCGGCGGCCAGCGCGCCGGTGAGGACGATGATCGTGCCCAGGAGAAATCGGGCCTTCCGAGACACGTCCCCCCCTTTGCCGCGCCACATGTCGCGGGAGCGCGGACCGAGGACGCTCCTGCGATCCGTGCTCCGCCCCGTCTCTTTGCGCTCGCGTCTGTGGCTAGTTCCTCAACCCGTCGGCCCAGCCTTCGTTCTTTTGGAGGATTCAAAAGTATCGTTCGAGGGGCGAGTGCCACGATTGGCGTTGCCGAATTAGAGGGAGGTGAGGAAAAATCGGGGCTAATCGGACCCTGTCCGACATCAGTTACGACCCTGACAGCTTCATCGGGTGACCTTTGATGGCTCTGGTAAACCACTTCGGCTCCATCAATTTCCCGACCGTTCCTGGCCAACACCCGCACGGGGTCCCCGACAACTGGAGTACAGAGAAAAGGCCGGGCGGGAGGTGACCCGCCCGGCCCGGATCGCTTGTTGGACTCTCCCTACCGCTTCCGCCTCAGCAATACGGCGGCGATCCCAATGGGAAGTAATGTCAGTGCCGCAGGTTCGGGGACCCGGGGCTCCTGTACTTGACCCTGGTTCCCGGTCGCGAAGCCGTTACTGGTGCTGTCCGCTTGGGCGGAGAAAAACCCGAAGGCCGACCCGCTGGCCGTTGAATCGAAAGTCAACGTGCCGAGGGTAGCGCCGCTGATACTCGCCCCGGTGCCGTTTATGAAGGCTACATCAATATTTGGGATCGCCCCGCTGTCGGGCGTCGAAGAGTTGAAGGCGGTGGGCCCGGTGAACGGCGTCGTCACGGTGCCGGTGAAGCCGGCGATGCTCGACGCGAATGTCGGGGTTCCCGTCAGGCCCTTGATATCGAAGAGAGTGAAGAACGAGCATTGTGTTGCGGACCCGAGCGATCCCGTGGTCGTGCACGGCTGCGTGCCACTGTTAACAGGAATTAATTGATTGGAATCAATGCTGAGGGTGTAGCTCCACTTGAAGAGCCCCCCGCCCAAAGGGGTAATCGTCGGCACGCTTGTGACAATGCTGTTGGCGCTCGCTGCCGCGGCCATCCCGAGTACCGCGACTCCAATGACCAGTAGTGTGGTCAGCACAGAAATCCGCCGCATGCCTCTGCCTCCGCCTTTCAGGACGTCTTCTCCATCATGACCACCCTGGTTGCGGCCGCGCCTGTTTCGCTTAGGTATCTGCTTCTCCCACCGCACCTATCATAAGAGTTCCATTGCTGGTTTGTCTCTCCTTCAATCGAACATTTCTCATGAATTAACAGGAGTATGATGTCATTTAGTCTCATTTACCCCCCAACTGACCTCATGGGTATAGTCTCACTTGATTTCGTCATGTCCCAAGAATGGCGTCAGGATCCCTCCTGTCGATCGAATCTGCCCGCCAAGGCTGGCAGTCTTATCCCCCAGCCGAACCGATCCCCACTCACGCTCTACGAGCGCGAGGGCCGCCACTGCTACCAGCCCGATGGCGGCCGCCGCGATCACCGAATTCACCATGGCCAAAGCGACACCGCAGGCGCCGGTGGCGAGCGAAGCGATGGTGATGACCACGGCCACGGAAGAAGGGGGCACGCCGCGGGACAGCAGGCGATGAGGAAGATGGTCCTTTCCTGTCGAGGTCAGGAGGTCCCTCAGGCTCCGCTCCCCACCACGAAAGCGCATCAGATGCACTCGGATGATGTCATAGATCGGGATGGCAAGGATCACCCCCTTGCTGGCGAGGCCTGGGATGGAGAGGACGCCGGGCGACACCATCACGCCCAAGACGGCGATGAGATACCCCAACGTGAGGCTCCCGGCATCTCCCAGGAAGATCTTTGCGGGATGGACGTTGTACGGCAGGAAGCCGAGCGCCCCGCCGACGATCGCGATGGCCAGGAGGATGACGTACTCCTGCCGGGTCAGGATCCCAATGGCGAGGAACGAACCGCCGGCGACGAGGCCGATTCCCGTGGCGACGCCGTCGGCGCAGTCGAAGCAGTTAAAGGCGTTCGCCACCCCCACGATCCAAACCACCGTCAGGGCCTTGGCCGCAATCGGCCAGGGCAGATGGAGCGTGAGCCCGGTCGTCTGGACCACGAACCCGGCCACGATAAACTCAAGAAGGAGCTTGGCGGCCCCAACGTTTTGGACGTCGTCGACCAAGCCGATGGTCAGAAACAGCACGCCCCCGAGAACCAACATCCCCAGCCAGGCCGGGACAGGACCGGTGAGCGCGGAGAAGGCCATAAGAGAGCCGCCGATCGCGATAAAGAGCGGGATTCCCCCCAGCAGAGGTGTCGGCTGTGCGTGAATCTTGCGGGGGTCGGGCAGGTCGACTACCCGACACCGGAGCGCTGCGGCCCGCGCCAGGGGGGTCAATCCGAACGCCAGCCCCAGCGCGGCCAGCAGCGTCCCGTAGACCAGGTATGGCGGAACCATCATCGTTCGGGCTCCTCAGTCCGGAAAGTGGCGGCGCAGCAACGGGAACAGCGTCTTCACGAAGGCGACCGCCCGGTCTTGAGTGTCTTGTTCCGAGCCAACCAGAGGGGCGGTGACTCGGATCAGCGCCCCCTCCGATCGGTGATGCTGGAGCGCCCGCACCGTCTGGGCGAACTTGCCGCGATAGGGATCCGCAACGGCGCGGCCACCGATTTGGTACCAGTAGAGGACCACCGACTCCGTCCCATCCTCGCGGATCAGACCCCGGTTGAACGTCAGCGGGACGCCGTCGATCTGGGCCGTGTCCACGCCGGTTGCGAGGACGTCGCAGACCGCGCACACGCTCAGCGCCTGTCCGCGGGTGGCTTCACGCGCGTAGTAGGCGACATAGAGCATCAGGCTGTGGCCCGTCGCATCGGTATACCGGCGGTTGATCATCTGATCGGGACGGGTCCGGTCGACCGTCATGGCATCGATCGGTTCGGCGTGCCCCCGCCACACCGACAGCTGGTACGGCAGGTCGTCGAGGGGCACGCGAAGGGAGACGCCCTGCCCGATCAGCACCTCGCTGGCCACGGCTGCCGCCACAAGGGTCGCCACGCTGAGCGCGTACCGCCACCCGCTCATACCGGCAGGCCGGAGGCGGTGCGTTTGGCCAGCAGGGCTTGGACGCCCATCAGACACACCGTCGCCACCACGAACACCGTCCAGCCGGCGAGGGTGTGATACATCCCTTCGTAAAACCCGAGAAGGATGTTCGAGGTGACGCGCACCGCGTTTGAGAGGATGGCGATGGGCAACACGGAGGCGATGAGCACGGCCCGGTCCGTCCAGCGCAGGCGGGTCATAAAGGCCAGCATCACGGCGGTGGCACCAAGCGCGATCAGCGAACGAAACCCGCTGCAGGCCGCGGCGACTTCGAGGCGCACGTTCGGTAGGTCGATGTACACGCCCTGGAGGAGCACCGGATACCCGGCGAAATGCAGGACCGCGGTTGAGAACCGCGCGGTGAAGATCTGCAGTGGCCAGGTAATATGATTGAAGAGCGCCGGCGGGAGAGGAATCATGAGTGCCAGAAAGATGAGAGGGAACGCCAGCGGTTTGACGAGCCCCCATCCTCCCAGGAAGAGGCTAAGGCCAAACAGCACGAAGATCAGGGACGCCTCGGCAATCACCCTCGCCCCGCCGGTTCGTCCGAGAATCAGGCAGAGCAACCCGAAGATTAGAAGGACGTACCCCCACCACGATCCCCGGGAATCCGGCCGGAGCGTGTGCCACCGTTCCCAGACGAGGTACGCCGCCACGGGAGGGATGAAGAATCCGTACCCCAGGTTGGAAATATCGTCGAGCCACTCGGCTAACAGCCAGCCTACGACCGGATAATACAGCCAGGCGAGCAGTCCGGCGAGCCCCGCCACCCCGATGATCGTCCTGTAGCGCCCCATCGCGATCTCCCTTGCTTGTTCGGGGGGTTCCTTGGCGGCGCAGTACGCCCTTCCTCCGTTCGAAGGATTTGGGGCATTCATCCGAACGGCGGAGCGATTGGCTGGCAGTGCTGGAGGGAACGGCTAGGTGACGAGGCCGTTTTTCACGGCGTACGCGGCTGCCTGCGCCCTGTTGTGAATGCGAAGTTTCTGGTAGACGGAGCGGAGGTGGCTCTTGACCGTCGGTTCCGAGAGGAACAACTTTAGCGCGACCTCTTTGTCGCTGAGCCCGGCAGCCACCCCTTTGAGAACGTCGATCTCCCGTTCGGTAAGCCCCGGGCCGCGCCGGAAATTGAAGAGCACCGCCTCTTTCTCCGTTGTGGCCAAGCGTTCGACGAGTTTCCGGGCGATCGCGGGATTGATCATGGTGCGGTCCGAGTGGACCGAACGAATGGCGCGAATGAGGTTCTCAGGGGGGATGTCTTTCAGTACATAGCCGATGGCACCGGCTTGGACCGCCTTCAGGACCGTGTCCTGATCATCGTACACGGTCAGGATCAGGACCTGGGTGTCCGGGCAGCCCTCTTTGATGAGCCGTGTCGCCTCGATCCCGCTGCCATCTACCAATTTGACATCCATCAGGACCACATCGGGCTTCAATTCGGCGGCCTTTCGGACCGCCTCTTTTACCCCACTCGCCTTCCCGACCACGGCGATGTCGTGCTCCGCTTGCAGGACGACCCGCAGTCCGGCCGTAATGATTTCATGATCGTCCACCAGCATGACACGAACCGGCACTACGCCATCCCCCTTCGCGGGCGCACCCCCGACCACAATGGAGCCTTCTGGCCGAAATGGGGCGCGCCATGACACACGCCGGGGTCCTTCCTCTGTTCTGTCGATCGGAACAGACCTCGCGGAAGATTTACGACCCCGACTATAGTTATGCCCCATTTCCCCCCCGATTAGCCTGCCAGAAGGTGCCCGGCCCATTCGCGATGGCGCCGTCCCCCGAAGAGCCCTCCCCCCCTCCTTTTGACGGAGGACCATCATCCGAATGACGAGTTAATTCCACCAGACGAACCAAGGCACCTTCCTGGTCCTCTCGGAAGACACGGTCGACTGAGCCGTTGGGGGACCTGCACGTGGTGTCGGTTCGGGTTGTGGCGATCGGTGATGCCCCCCTCCTTTTGAAGGAGGGCGATCATCCGAATGGCGGATTAATTCCACTAGACGAACCAAGGGACCGTTTGGCCTTTCCGGAAATCATCGGGTGACTGATACAGTTGGGGGGGACGGCGCGTGGGATCGGTTCGGGTCCTTATCATCGATGACATGACCCTCGTTCGCGAGGGGATCCAAAGCTTGCTGAAGGGGCGGGATTCCGTCGAGATCATCGGGCAAGCGTGTGACGTCCACGAAGCCACAAGCACGATCACTCAGGAAGAAACGGACGTCGTCTTGCTCGACCAGGACATTCCGGGCTTAGATACCCCCGAGGCGATCCACCTCCTGAAGCAGCAGCGGCCCCAGATGGAGGTCATCGTGCTCTCGGATAGTCCGGATGAGGAACGGGCGTTCCGCGCCCTGGAGGCGGGGGCAAGTGGCTACGTGCTCAAGGACATCAGCCCCGATAACCTTGTCCGGGCGATTCACGGGGTGTGCGACGGCCGGACGGTGACGCATCCCTATATCACACGGCAACTGATCGAGCGATTCCGGTTGCTGATGCGGGAACGGACGAACCATCAGAACGGTTCGCTCGTCGCCGGCCTGACCAGCCGTGAATTGGGGATCGTCGTCGAGATGGCCAAGGGGTCGACGGATCGAGAGATCGCCAAAAAGGCGTGTCTGGGAGAGTCAACGGTCAAGAGCCACATTCGATCGATTCTGCGCAAGATCGGAGCACGCAACCGCACCCAGGCGGTGGCCTACATCCTGCGAAAAGGGATTATGCGCTAGAAATCCCACGCGAACATTCGCCAGTCGGGAGGGTATGATCGGTGAGCACGGGCGAGCCTCTCCAAGAGCCTCAGGAGGTCAGCATTCAAGCGCGGCTGTGCAACGGCAGCCGCTACCACAGCGTCGGGGACCTGCTCACCTACCGGTCGGGACTGTGGATGGTGAAGGGGTTCTTCCTGGGGGCCAACCCCTCGGGCGAGAGAGAACTCTACTACATCCTCGGCGGCGTCACGGCGGCGTCAGAGCAGGCGGGGGACGAGTGAATCGACAGCGAGGTGAGCAATGGGTCCGGCATACCTGATCAGCCAAGCGCATAGGGTCCGTGGAGTCACGGCCCTCGTGCTTGCGCTGGCGCTGACGTTGTCCACGGCGACCACGCCGACTCGGGCACAGGCCCCGGATTACCTCATCCGCCCCGGGGACGTACTCGATGTCCTCGTCATCGGCGAACCGGACCTGACGCGCCAAGTCACGGTGACCCCCGATGGGGACATCTTCCTGCCGTTGGTGGGCAACGTCGCGGTGGGGAAGCTGACCGTCGGGCAGATCGAGGTCAAGCTCGCCACCGTGCTGTCGAAGTTCGTGAAGTCTCCAAAGGTGATGGTCACCTACGAGAGGACCGGGACCACCGGCCAGTTCGTGTACGTGCTCGGGCAGGTGGCGCGTCCGGGCGCGTACGACTTTCACCAGGGGACCACGGTGAGCGAGCTCTTGGCGACGGCGGGCGGGCCGAATCCGCAAGCCGCGTTGGCCAAAGCGTTGATCCTCCACCGGACGGCGGCCAATCCGGTGGACCTGCAGAGGCTGCTGAACGGGGACACCTCGCAGAACGCCCCCTTGCAGGTCGGTGACGTGCTGGTGGTGCCGGACTACAGCACGCGGGTGCTGGTGCTGGGGCAGGTGCAGAAGCCCGGCTACGTGACCCTCAAGGAGGGAGAGGACCACATTCTCGACGTGGTCGTCCAGGCCGGCGGTCCCACGCTCAAGGCCGCTCCGGAGCGCATCCGCATCCTTCGGAACGGGCAGCCGGTCAGCACGGATCTCGAGACCTTTCTGCGCGAGGGCAAGCCCGAACTCAACCCGGTGGTTCAGCCGGGCGATATCGTGGTCATGCCCGAAACGGACCGCCGCATCATCGTGCTGGGCGCGGTGGTCAAACCCGGTCCGATCGACATGGGGGAAACGTTCCCGCGCCGGGTGATGGACGCGATCGCCGCCGCCGGCGGCCCGGCCAACCTCTCCAAGCTCACCACGGTGTACGTCATCCGGCAGAATGGAACCGAGCAGCCCACCGCGATCACGGTGGACGTGTGGAAATACCTGCACGAGGGTGGGGCCAATCAAAACATCGAGCTCAAGCCCGGGGACGTGGTGTTCGTCCCGCAATCGCCGCTGCAGACGCTTCAGACTGTCGTGGGTATCCTGTCCGGCCTGAACCTGATCAGGGTACTCCTGGGCCTGCCCTGCAGCGGATGCTAGCGGCGACGTGCGGCTGATCGTGCGTCGAGGAGTGTGAGTCATGGAATTCTGGACGTACTACCGGGTCCTTCACAAGCACTACCGAACGGTGGCGATCGTGGTGTTGATCGCGCTGGTGGTGGGCACGATCCTCGCCTGGCCCCGCCAGGCGGAGTACATGGCCAGCGCGACGCTGACGACCACGCCGCCGGATACGAACCACTTCCTCGTCCTGGTGTCGGACCAGGTCCACGCGGCGCCGGGCCCGGATACGGCACGCGTGATCCAGCTCATCCAAAGCCGCACCGCGGCCGAGCGCGTCATCCAGCGGTTGAACCTGAAGATCAGCCCGTGGGAACTCCGCGGCCGGCTCAGCGTGACCGGCGGACGGGACCCCGCTCCCCTGCTCACGTTGTCCGTGGTGGACCCAAACCCGGCGGAGGCGGTGCGACTGGCGAACACCTATGCGGAGGTGGCGGTGGCCTACAACCAAGAGGTCAACCGCCGGGAGGCCACCCTCGCGCGCGAGTTTATCGAAGGGAGACTGCAGGATACCCAGACCCGGTTGACCCAGGCGGAGAACGCGGTCGATGCGTTCAAGCGGGGCCACGGGATCGTCTCGATGCCGATGCAGGTGAACGCGGAGGTCCAGCGTTTCCTTGACCTGGTGAACCAGCAGCACAGCTCGGAGCTGACCATCCGCGAGATTTCCGCCCGCATCGCCGATACCCGGCAGCGGCTCGGGCAGTTCACCCCGACGAAGACGGATAAGCAGTTCACCGAAAATCCCATCATGCAGAAGCTCCACGGTGACCTGGTGAACCTGGAAATCCAACTCGCCGTGGCCAGGGCGACCTATACCGAGGAGCACCCGACGGTCGTGGCGTTGAAACAGAAGATTCAGATCCTCAAAGAGGCGATGGCGGGAGAGATTCAAAAGGTCGTCGCCGCGGAGTTCGTGCAGGTCAACCCGCTCTACGAGGGGCTGGTCCGCCAACTGATCGATCTGGAGACCCAGCGCGAGGCGGCCAGAGCTCAGCTACAGGCCCTGACCAGCGTCATCCCGGACGAGCAGAAGCAGCTCCCCGTCATGACCGACATCGAGCGTGAGTACACGCGCCTGAGCCGGGACGTGCAGGTCCTCGACACCGCCTACCAGTCCTTGGAGGCTCGGCTCAACGACTTCCGCATTCAGGAAGAGGCGGCGATCGATCGGAACCCCGTGTACATCGTGGACACGGCCAATGCGGCGGCCCCGACGTCGTCCTCTCGGACGTTGGTGCGGATTCTTGTCGCCGGGATGCTCGGCCTGGTGGGGGGAATCGGGCTCGTCGTCTTCCAGAGTCAGATCGACAACACCTTGAGGACCGCGAAGGACGCCGAGCGCCTCCTCGGGGTCCCCGTGCTGGGGAGCGTCCCGAAGCACAATCCCCCGTTCGATGAGGCCTACCGGCTCCTGAAGACCACGCTCGGCCTCCACGGCACGAACGGGAAGACCAAGGCGATCATGTTCACCAGCCCTCGACCTGGCAGCGGAGTCTCCACGGTCGTCTTTCACCTGGCCTGCGCCATTGCCCGGGGCGGGAAGCGCGTGACCGTCATCGACACAGACGTGAGGCGTCCCGCCGTCGCCCGCCTGTTTGGGGTGGTGAATGACGCGGGGCTGGTGGATGTGCTGACGGGTGCCGTCCCGCTCCAGGACGCCCTGCGGGCTGCGAAGATCGAGAACGTGCAGGTCCTGCCGGCCGGGGCAAACCGGTCAGCGCTGGTGGAGCTCCCGGAGTTGTTTGGGACATATGCGATGACCCAATTGTTGGAGAAGATCAAGCGTCAGGCGGAAGTGATTCTGATCGACTCGCCGCCGGCGGTGACGTTTGCGGAGTCCCGCGCGCTCGCCGCCGTCGTCGATGGCGTGGTGCTCGTGCTGGCGGCCGGACAAGCGCCGCGCGGCGTTGAACTGGACGCGAAGCGTCAGCTGGAGCGCGCCCACGCCCGGGTGCTGGGAACGGTCGTGAACAAGGTTGCGCCGGAAGACGACGACAACTACTACTTCTACGAGAAATATTTCAACCCCGGTGCGGGCAAGCAGACCGCGGTGCAGGTGAAGGCGATCGGGATCGTGGTGCTGCTCATCCTCCTCGGCGCCGGGGCCGTGGTGGGGGCGGGGGTGGTGTTGTTCAAGACCGCCCCCGCGGCCATGGGGACGATCATCCACGGCGGCCGCATGGTGATCGCGTGGTTGCGCCACATCATCCCGGCGGCCGGATCCGTTCCCGGCCATACCGTCCCGGCGATGCTGCGGGCACTCGGCGGCATCATAGGCGCGGCGGGGTCATCGATCGGCGCCGGCGCGGGCGCGGTGATCGCGGGGGTGGAGAGGGTGGCCGCCGCGGCGGGACACATCGTTTCCGCTGCGCTCCGCGCGTTCTCGGCGGGTGTGTGGAGAGTCAACGCCGGCCATCTGGCCAAGGCCTCGATGGCGGGCGGCGCGGCCCTGACATCGCCGGGAGCAGGAGCGCACAGGGCCATCTGGACGGTCGGCCGTGCGATCCACACCGGAGCGACGGGCGTGGGCGCCGGCGCGGCCGCTTTGCTCTCAACGCTGGGCTGTGCGGGGCACATCGTCATCTCGTCGGTGAGTCGGACGGCCCACACGGTGTTCTCGGCTGGGACCGCCGGGGTCCAGAAGGCGCTGGCGAGCTTTGGGCATGCGACGACGACGATCATGATGGTTTTCGCAGGGCGACGGTGATGGGGCCCCGTGGACATCTTGCGTGAGAGGGATTCTGAAACAATGGACGGAGCATTCGCCAAGAAAATCGCGGACCGGACCGCCATCATTGCCGTCGTCGGCCTCGGGTATGTGGGACTGCCGCTCGCTCGGATCTTCGCCTCGGCAGGGTACCGCGTCTTCGGAGTCGAGATCGACCGGGAGCGCGTCGACGCCATCAACGGCGGGAAGTCGTACGTCGACGACATTTCCGACGATGAGATCGCCGCGCTCGTTGCCCGCGGCCTCCTGTCGGCAACGTCTGATGTTTCCGTTCAGCGAGACGCCGACGCCATCCTCATCTGCGTGCCGACGCCGCTGACGCGGGGCAAACAGCCGGATCTCTCGTATGTCACGGCCGCGGTGACCCAGATCGTCCCGCACCTTCGTCCCGGGCAACTGATTGTGCTGGAGAGCACCACATTTCCCGGCACGACGCGGGAGGTCGTCAAGCCCATCCTGGAACGCTCCGGGCTCGTCGCCGGGCAAGACTTCTGGCTCGCCTTCTCCCCGGAGCGCCTGGATCCCGGCAACAAGAGTCGGGCGATCAACACGGTCCCCAAGATCGTCGGCGGGCTGACGCCCTGGTGCACCGAGCTCGCCTCTTTGATGTACCGTCAGATCACCGCCACGGTGGTGCCGGTCTCGTCTTCGACGGTTGCCGAAATGGTCAAGGTGTACGAAAACGTCTTTCGCAATGTCAACATCGCGCTGGTCAACGAGTTGACGCTGCTCTGTGACCGCATGGGCCTGGACGTATGGGAGATCATCGACGCGGCGGCCACCAAACCGTACGGGTTCATGCCGTTCTACCCCGGGCCAGGCGTCGGCGGCCACTGCATTCCGGTCGACCCGTACTATCTGTCCGCAAAGGCCCGCGAGTACGACTTCCACGCCCGCTTTATCGAGTTGGCGGCCACGGTCAACGACAGCATGCCGTACTATGCGCTCTCGCGGACGACCACCGCGCTCGGCGCGCAAGGGAAGGTCCTGGGGGGGACCAAGGTGTTGGTCCTCGGCGTCGCCTATAAGAAGGACATCTCCGATGTGCGGGAGTCGCCTTCGTTAAAGATCATCGAGTTGCTGGAGAAGCGCGGCGCTAACGTCGCCTATCACGATCCGTACATTCCGGAGATCACGCTGCCCAACCCCGGGGTGAAGTTGACCTCGGTGTCGCTCACCGACGAACGGCTCTCGGAGGTCGACTGCGTGATTATCGCCACAGACCACAGCAACCTCGACTATCGGCGGGTGGCGGAGAAAGCACGGCTGGTCATCGATACGCGGAATGTGCTCCGGGGCACCGGTGGCCCGCATGTGGTGCGGCTCTGATGCCGGAGGCTGTTCGCGATCTCCAGGCTGCCGAGGGGGAGGAACGCCTGCTCCTGGTTGCGCTGTTCCTGTTCGCCCTCCTCGTCCGCGTCATCATGATCGCGCAGACCATCGGGTTCCACACTCCCGGCACGGCGGAACCGGCGGCCGACAGTCGAATCCACTTAGCGCTCGTCCAGAGCCTCCTGACGCACCACGGGTACAGCCTCAACGGGCGCCCCACCGCGATCACGCCGCCGCTCTATGTGTTTTTTCTCGCGAGCCTCTACCGGGCATCCGCTGACCCAGCCCTGGTCCGCTTCGTCCAGGCGTTCTTGGGTGCGATGGGATGTGTCCTGCTGTATGCGATCGGCCGCAGGCTTGTGGGCCCAACAACCGGCGTCGTCGCCGCGGTGATCTTGGGCCTGCACCCGCTGATCGCGTATCTCGCCGGGCTCCACCTGACCGAGAATCTCTTCTTATTCCTCCTCTTGCTCGTGCTGCTCCAGTCGCAGCGGGTGGCGGAGCGTCCGACCCCGCTCGCCGTTGCCGGCCTGGGAGGGTTGTTTGGGCTGGCGACCCTGACCCGTGCGGTGTTCTTGGGGTTTCTGCCCTTCGTCCTGGTGTGGGCGATCGGTCTGTGGGGGTGGCGCAACCCCGTCGGCTACCGGGTGTTCGCGTTGGTGGCGGTCGCCGCGGCGATCGTGATTCTTCCCTGGACTGTGCGGAATTACGTCGCCTTGGGCGCGCTGGTCCCGGTCCAGGGCAACGGGGGCATGGTCTTCTGGGCGGGGAACAACCCCCGGTCCGACGGCCAAATGGTCTGGCCGACGGGCCAGACCTGGGCGGACGGCCCCCCGCCTGACGACGGCATGTACGGGTGGCGGGGGGTGGGCCCGGCGGAGGAGAACCGGCGGTACGTGGGGGCGGCGGTGTCGTGGATTCGTCATCATCCGCGAGACTATCTACGGTTGCTGGCCCACAAACTTGAGCGGCTCTATGGGTTTTCGCGCGCCGCCGACGCACGCGAGCTTGCCGTGCCGTTTGCGGTGATCGCCTTTCACGTGGGGTTGTTGGTGGCCGCCCTCGGCGGCCTCGTGGTCACGGTCAGGCGGTGGAAGAGCGTCGCGCTGCTGCTGGGGCTGATTGTGTTTACGAATCTGACCGCCCTGCTGTTCAGCGGGGGCACCCGCTACAGCGTTCCGATGATGCCGAGCCTGATCATTCTCGCCGCCGCCGCCCTGACGACCGCTTGGAGCGCGTCGATGCGACCGCTGGGGGCCACGCGATGAGCTTTCCCGCGGCCGGATCGCCCGAGTTGCTCCTCCTGGGGACGGTGTACACGCTGCTCGCGTTTGTGAGCCCGAAGCTGGCGCTTTTCGCCATCCTCCCCGTGATCGCGTTGGCCCCGGAGACGCAGATCGGGCAGGTGTTGATCCGCCCCGATGACCTCATGATCGCGATCCTGGCGGTCTCCTGGGGGCTCCGGCGGCTCATGAACTCGGTCCGGGACGCCGCCCCGCTGGACCAGCCCCTGGTCTGGTACTTCATCGTCGGGCTGGCGGCGACGTTGTGGGGCGCAGCGATCGGGACCGCCGATCTCACCTCGCTTTCGAAATTTTCGGCGTCGGGGCTGCATCTGCTGAAGCGGCTGGAGTTTGTCCTGTTCTTCTTCATCATCAAGGACACGATTCGATCGATCGCCGATGCCCGGCGGCTCGTCTCCATGTTCATGATCAGCCTGATCGGGTTGAGCCTCTATGCCTTCGGCAGCTTTCGACAGACCGGGACGATCGCGCTCGGCCCCAGCGGCACGCCCATTCACGAACCCGGCCTCGCCTCTATGCTCAATGTGGCCCTGGCCCTCGGATTCTTGACCGACTCCGGGGGGATTGGCCGGTCCTGGGTCATGAACGCGGTCCTGCTGGGCTCTCTCTACACGCTCCCCTTCGGGTTGGGGCGAAACTACCTGGCGGCGACCCTGTTGATGCTGCTCATCGTGGCGGTGTGCCGGAAGCGTTCGGGGTTGCTGTTTCTGCCGGTGAGCGCCCTGGTGCTCTCGCTGGTGGCCGGTTTTGTCCTCTACCCACAGAATGTGACCCAGCGGTTCCTGACCTTGGAATCCGCCCTGGGGGGATCTCCCCAGGCCAGCGCGCAGGGGGTGTCCCTGGTCGATCGGCTCACGCCTGGGATCCAGCACGGGTGGGCGGTGCTCACTTCCTCGCCGCTCCTGGGCTGGGGGCTTGGGAGCGTCGCGCTGGGGAGTATCGACAGCGAGTATGCCGGCCAGTTCGTCTACACCGGAATCGTCGGGTTTCTGGTGTTCGTCTGGGTTGTCCGCCGCATCGCCCGGACGGCCCGCGAAACGTACCGGACCGCGAGAGACACGGGCTCTCCGGCGCTGCCGCTGATTGCCGGGCTGCAATACTGTCTCCTCGGCTATGCGTTGTACAGTCTCTTTAGCCCGTCGATCTCCGCCGCGCGTGCCGGCGCGTTCTTTTTTACGATTCTCGGTCTCGTCGCGGTCCTGTACCGGGAGGTGGCGATGGCCGGTGTCCAGCAGACGGCACCGGAAGAGGAGGCCGCCGGATCGCAGGTCGGTCCACTTGGTGTTCCCTCGCCGGAGTGGACGGTGTGATGCCAGAAATGAGCGCGCAGGAGCCGGCCAGAGGCACGATGCAAGAGAGGAGCTCAGAAAGATGATCGAACTCGTTATCGAGAGCAACCGCAGGGCCTCGCTCGCGCAGGCGCTGCGCGAGCTGTGGACCTTTCGCGTCGTCGCTTGGGCGTTCGCGGAACGCAACGTTCGGCTGAAATATAAGCAGGCCGTGCTCGGGGTCGCCTGGGCGATCATTCAGCCGCTGTCGTTTCTGGCGGTCTTCGTCGTCCTCTTTGGACGCTTCGCCAAGATCGGAGGCGGGGCCACGTCCTATCCCGCGTTTGCCCTCTCGTCACTGATCCCCTGGACCTTCCTGCAGACCGCAGCGGCCTTCGGCGCCGGGGCGCTTTTGATGGACGGCTCCCTCGTGAAGAAAGTGTACTTCGCCAGGGAAGCCCCGGTGCTGGGAGCCGTCCTCGGCACCGGCCTGGACTTCGCCATTGGACTTGGCATGATGCTGATCCTGGGGCCGTTTCTCGGGATGCACTTCACCTGGTATCTCCTGCTGGCGATCCCGCTGTGGGGGCTGCTGTTCCTGCTGGCCTCCGGCATCGCGCTGGCGATGGCTGCGCTCACCGTGTACTATCGCGACTTCCGGTACGCCCTGCCGCTGTTCATCCAGCTCTGGATGTTTGCCAGCCCCGTCGCCTACCCGGTGACCGCGGTGCCGGAGCGATGGAGAACCGTGTTCGTCCTGGTCAATCCGGCCGCTGGCATCCTCGAGGGGTTTCGCCGGGTTCTTGCCCTGGGGCAGCCCCCCGACTTCGCGCTCCTCGCCTTCAGCGGTGCGGCGTCGCT
Organism: bacterium; assembly: GCA_035279545.1. Lineage (GTDB taxonomy): Bacteria > Sysuimicrobiota > Sysuimicrobiia > Sysuimicrobiales > Segetimicrobiaceae > Segetimicrobium. The sequence continues at coordinate 36,933 of DATEHM010000235.1, forward strand.
GCTGGTGGCCTGGCTCGGATACAAGTTGTTCAAATACCTGGAGCCCGGGTTTGCGGATGTGGTGTAAACGATGAGCTGGGCCGTTCGGTTCGAGAACGTCGGCAAGTGGTACCGCGGCATGACCGGCCCGCGGTATCCGGTGTTGCGTGATGACATCGTGCGAATCGGCCGGCGGTTGCTGCCGTGGAACCGCGCCAGGGAGGCGACCAGAACCTCCGGCGGTTGGGCGCTGGACGATGTGTCGTTTGAGGTCGGACGGGGGGAGTCCTTCGCCCTCATCGGCCCGAACGGCGCGGGAAAGACCACGGCGCTCAAAATGCTGACACGGATCTCCTACCCGACCAAAGGGCGGGTGCGCGTGCGCGGCCGGGTGGCCGCCCTGATCGATGTGGGCGCGGGGATCCACCCCGAACTCACCGGCCGGGAGAACATCTGGCTGTACGGCCGGATCATGGGGATGTCTCCCGCGGAGTTGCGGCGCCGGTTTGACGAGATCGTGGATTTCTCAGAGATCAGCGAGGCGCTGGACAGGCCGGTGAAGATGTACTCCAGCGGAATGCAGCTGCGGTTGGGGTTTTCGGTCGCCAGCCACCTCGATCCCGACATCTTTGTCATCGATGAGGCACTGGCCGTGGGCGACGCCGGGTTTCAGGCGAAGTGCGTCGAGCGAATGATGCACCTGGTGAGCAAGGGCTTGACGCTCCTGTTCGTCTCCCACAATCTCACCGCGGTGGAGGCGATCTGCCCGCGCGGGCTCTTCCTCTTGGACGGTCGGGTTCAAGCGATGGGTGAGACCCGCGGCGTGATCCGCACCTATCTGGACTGGGTGGACACTCGCCAGATGGCCCGGGTCGGCCGCGAGTTCCAGCCCCGCCCTTCGCGGTTCCTGACGGTCGAGCGGGTATCGTACCATGACGCGCTAGGTGTGGAACGGGCCGCGTTCCAAACCGGCGAGGAGATGGAGATCCGCCTGACCGTTCACGCAGAGGTCCCGCTGCCCCGCCCCTGTTTCAGCGTCGGCATCAGCCGCGGGGGCCCCAGCACGCTCATCGCCTGCTCGATGCTGGCGGACGGCCAGATCCCTGACCTGATCGAGGGCCGGTGCGAGGTGTCGTGCGTCATTCCGCGGTTGCCGCTGATGCCGAGCGTGTATCAGACGTGGTGCTCGGTCGTGAACAGCCACGCCTACGGCGACCTGCTGGATTGGCAGCCGATTGGTGCCTTCCGGGTGTCCAAGGGGCCGGACTGGCAGGACGGTCCGGCGCTGATGGGCTCGTGGATCGACAGCCCGGTCTATACGGACTATCAGTGGCGGTGGAAGAAAGCCCCGTCCGGCGCGCCGGTCGACGATGCTGCCGCCCCGGAGGGCGCGCCCGCGCCGTAAGAATGTGGATCCGCAGGTTGGTCGAGACGGTCGCCCGCAAGGCCCCTCGAGAGATGGACACTCGCCGATGCCTGATCCTGGCCCCCCATCAGGATGACGAGGTCCTGGGGTGTGGGGGCACGATCGCCCGGAAGGTGCGGAAAGGCACCCAGGTCTCCATCGCGTTCATGACCGATGGCCGGCGTGGTGTCCCCGCGGCGGCCGAGGAGGCCAGGATCCTGCGCGAGGGAGAGGCCCTCGACGCCGCCGAAATCTTGGGGGTGCCCCGCGCACGCCTCGCCTTTCTTCGATACGAGGACCGCCGGCTGAGCGAACACGTCGACGAAGCCACCCAGGCCGTCCGGCAGATGGTGAGCGCCCTCGGCGTGGAGGAGTTGTTCGTTCCGTACCGCAAGGATTTTCACCCGGATCACATCGCCACCTGGCAGATCGGTCGGGCCAGCTGCCCTCCCGGGGGACGGCTGTACGAGTACCCGATCTGGTACGGCCCATGGATCTGGAATCGACTTCGGGGCTGGTCCCGAGTGGCTGCGGCCTCGCAGCTCGCGGACAGCGTTCGTGGGGTCAAGGTCTGCGTGGCCGATGTGGCGGCGATCAAACGGCAGGCATTGGCGGCGTACCGGTCGCAGTTAACGGAATTTGAACCACTGGGCCCCTGGGGATCCCGTTTTCTGGAAGGGTTCTCCGGGAGCTATGAAGTCTTCTTCGTGCACCGATGAGAATTCTCATCGTCGCGCACGACCATCCCTTCGTCCGCGGCAGCGGCGTGGGCGCCTACTGCGGCGATCTGGAGCGTGAGCTCTCGGCACGCGGGCACGACGTCTTCCATCTGTTTAGCTCGGAGCGAAGTTGGGGAATGCGCCCGCATCTGCGGTGGTCGGTGGACCAGCGGATCACCTTTGCCAGTCTGGTGAACTCCCCGCTTCCCCCCGCCCTCGCTGCGGAGCGTCCGCTCTCGGACTGCATCCACCCCGAGGCGGAGCGTCTCTTTGAGGCCTGTGTGTCGCGGATCGCGCCGGACCTCGTGCACATTCACGCCTTCCAGGGTCTGTCCGGCTCGGTGCTCATCCTGGCCAAGCGCCGCGGGCTGCCCGTGATCGTCACGCTCCACGATTTTTGGGGGATCTGCGCGAGGGTGATCTTGCTTCGGGCAAACGGGGAACCCTGCTCCGGCCCGGATGGCGGACGAAACTGTGCGCGATTCTGCTCGGATCCCGGCCCGTTGGGCCGGAGACTCTATCGGCGCCTGGTGGCGCTGGCGCCGCCGGGGCGGGGGCTGGACCTCGTGGTGCGGGCCCGGTCTCGGCTCGCGCGGATGATGCCCGGCGATCACGCCCCCCGGACGGTCCCAGAGGCCCAATCGGTCGTCAACGGCCTCGGTGCGCTGACCGACATGAGGGCCCACGGGGCCCGCGCGACGTTCCTGCGCGAGATCATCCGGGAGGCCGACGCCGTTCTCGCGGTGTCGAACTTCGTGAAAGAGACCTTTGTCCACAACGGGATGCCCGCGGAAAGGATTCAAGTCCTCCCCCTGGGGTTACGCCTGTCTGCGTCCATCGAGGGGCGGGTTCGCCGCGCCCGAGATCCCCTGCGCATCGCGTTCCTCGGCCGTGTCGTGCCGCTCAAGGGCGCGTTCGTTCTCGCCCAGGCGGTTCGGGAGATCCCTCCGGAGCGGGCGCGGGTTCTTTTTTTCGGTCCGGCGAGCGCCGACACGATCACGAACCTCCAGGCGACCGCCGCGCGGCCGCTGGAGTTTCGCGGTCCCTACCGCGGGGAGGACCTCCCCGCGGTCCTGGACGAGGCGGACGTCGTCGTCGTGCCCACCCTCTTTCAGGAAACCGTGGGCCTGGCCGCGCTCGAGGCGCAGGCGGCGGGGCTCCCGGTGATCGCCTCCCGGACGGGAGCGGTCCCGGAGTATATCGAGGACGGAAGGAACGGCTTTCTCTTCGACTCGGGAAACCCGCAGGCTCTTCGCGCCAGCCTGCAGCGGTTTCTCGATGCTCCCGAACTGGTGGCCGAGATGTCCGGACGCGCGCGGCGGCCCATGACGATTGGCCGGCACGTCGACCTGCTGGCGGAGATCTACCACCGGTATCTTCCCAGCCAGCCCAGGAGCACAGTGGATGCCACACCTTTCCTATGACCTCACGATCATCATCGTCAACTGGAACACCCGGCAGCTGCTGCAGGGGTGCCTGACCTCTCTTCACCCGGTGCTCGCCAGTAGCCACCTCACGGTCGAAGTCATCGTGGTGGACAACGGATCCACGGATGGATCGCGGGAGATGGTGGCCGAGCAGTTCCCCCAGGTTCGGCTCATCGCCAACCACGAGAATCGACTGTACGCCGGAGCGAACAATCAGGGGATTGCCGCAGCGAAGGGGCGGTACCTCCTCCTCCTGAACTCGGATACGATCGTCAACCCGGGGGCCCTTGAGGTGATGATCCGCCGGCTCGATGCCAATCCGAAGCTTGCCGGCGTCGCTCCGAAGTTGCTGAATCCCGACGGCACGATCCAGCGCTCCTGCTGGCCGTTTCCGTTGAAGGCGGCGCTTGGCAATGCCTTCGGTCTATACAGTCTTGGGGTCCTTGACGACTATCGCTCCTGGGATCACCGGTACGACCGCCTGGTGGACTGGCTCTCCTCCGCCTGCCTGATGGTGCCGCGGCGGGTCTTTGACGATGTCGGCCTGCTCGACGAGCGCTTCTTCTACGGAGTGGATGTCGACTGGGCTCACCGGGCGGCGAAGGCCGGGTACCGCTTCATGGCTCTGGCGGATGCCGAGGTCGTGCACCTCGGGAAGGGAAGCCAGCGGGGAGTCGCGGTCCCGTTCCTGACCGACGGCCCGACCGGCGGCCCCCTCTACTTTCGGACGCATTACGGGGGCCTTGGGGTTCTGCTCTTTCGCACGCTCCTGGTCATCGGCAGCCTGCCGCGCTGGCTGGTGTGGGAGGTCATTCACCGCTGGAAGCCGAGCCGGGAAGCGAATGATCGTTGTGCGATGCTCCGGTACCTCGTCGCCTCCGCCCTGGGTCTGAGGGGAGCGCGCTGATGAGATCCGCACCGGCCCGACCGGGGTGCCGGGTTCGTGTTCGCCGCGCGGCGCGGATCGCGGCGGTGGAAGGCGTCGTCCGTGCGCGACGCTGAGGGTAGCGCGGTGTTCACCGAGTGTCGCTGCACCGTCGTGATCCTGAACTACAACAAACGGACGCTCCTCAGGCGCAACCTCGAGGTCGTCCGGGATGCCCGCGCCCTCCCCTATGACGTGGAGGTGGTCGTGGTCGATAACGCGTCAATTGATGGGAGCGCGGAGATGGTGCGCCAAGAGTTTCCCATGGTCCGACTGATCGCCAGCCCGCGCAACGTCGGGGTGGCGCAGGGGCGGAACCTCGGGCTTCTGGTGGCCAGGGGGGAGTACATCCTGTCGGTCGATGAGGACACCATCGTCACCCCTCAGCAGCTTGACCAGCTCATCGGCATCGCCGCGGCCCATCCAGACGCCGGCATCGTGGCGGGCATGAAAGTCCACGCCTCCGGCGCACCCCTGTACGATTACCACGTGCCCTCCCCCTCTACCCTCGGCGTCGGCTTCTTTCTCGTCAACGAACTATCCCTCATCGAGATGGGGCGGGCGCTGAAGCGCCTCCTGCGCCTGGGGGACCGGATCCCGCACCAGACCCGGGATCTCGTCGAGATTCCGTATATCGGCGGAGGGATGATGCTTGTGCGGAGGCGGGCGTTTCAGGACGTCGGGCCGATGGATGACCGCCTCTTCATCTTTGGCGAGGATTTCGATTGGTGCTACCGATTTCGAAAGCAGGGGTGGAAGATTTTGTACGCGCCCCAGGTTCGGGTGCTCTCCGGATTCGGAGTCAACGCCACCCGGACGAGGCGGGCATCGCTGATCGCGCTGCAGAGCCGACGCCATCTCTTCGAGAAGCACGTCGGGCGGAAATATCTCCCGATCTACGTCCTGCTGGCCGGTGCCGGACTGCTGCCCAAGTTGGCCTACTACCTCGGCCGCAGCGTTCGCGGGCGCGCCCCCCAGGACATCTCGATCTGGGAGTGGTTCTGCCAGGCGCTGCGGTGCATCGTGGGGAGAGGACCGCGGACGTGGACAGACCCGCCCTCCGGATCACCGCATGTTCCCTAGCGTGATCCTGGTGACGAACGAGTACCCACCGGAAAAGGTTGCGGGCACCGCCGTCGCCACCCGGTTCCTTGCCGAGGAGCTGGCCGCGCGCGGCCACCGCGTCACCGTGGTCGTCAACACCCGCCGGGACGCGGCGGCGAGCGAAACGGCGGGTTCGCTGGAAGTCATCCGCCTCCGCCCGATCGAACTCCCGGTGACGCGGATGGCTCAGCGCGCCGCCCTGCTGGTGGGCATCGCGCGGCGGACCCGCCCGGACATCATCCAGGGGCAGTCGCTCTCCTGCGGGTTTCTGGCGCTCCTCGCCGCGCGTTCGCTGCGTCTGCCCGCGGTCGTGTACGTCCAAGGACTGGACTTGTACCAATCCGGTGCCTGGGCCCGGCGGACCTACATCCGGTGGGCCCTGCGCTCCTGTGACGGCGTGGTGGCCGTGACCCCCGATCTCCAGGCGAGGGCCTTCGCCCTCTCCCGCCGCCGCGGCGAGGTCATCCCCCACGGTCTCAGGCGGCAGGAAACCGATGGGCTGGATCGGCAGACGGCGCGGACCCTCCTGGGCCTTCCCGCCGATGCCAGGATCGTGGTCTTCGTCGGGCGACTCATCCGGCTGAAGGGGGTCGCGCACCTCATCGGGGCGATGCCCCGCGTCCTCGCGCGATGCCCGGGGACGCGGCTGGTTCTCGTGGGCGACGGCGAGGAGCGATCCCGGCTCGAGGAGGCGGCCGGCGCTCTGCCCCCGGGGTGCGTGGCGTTTGCCGGCGCGCGCGAGCACGAAGAGGTGATCCGGTACATGCAGGCGGCGGATGTCTTCGTCCTGCCGAGTTTGATCGAGTCCTTTGGCATTGTGCTGGTGGAAGCGATGAGTTGCGGGCTCCCCATCGTCGCCTCGAACATCATGGGGATTCCTGCCGTCGTGGAAGATGGGGTGAACGGATTTCTGGTCCCCCCAGGCGATGAGGCCGCGCTCGCCGACCGGGTGATCCGGCTGTTGACGGATCCGGCGGCGTCGGCCGCAATTTCGGCGGTCAACCTCCGCACCGCCGCGACCTATGCCCTGCCCCGCGTCGCCGATCGGTTTCTCAAACTGTGGGGGGAGATCATCGCCTCGCGCCGTCTCCCGGAATCCTGGGCGCGGAGCTGAGCGACGGAGCTGTGGCGAGCGCGCTGGTGAGGGAATTGGGACGTCGCTGCCTGTTCGGCCGGGAGTTGGGTGCCGCGCGCGATGCGCACTGGACGATGCAGTGGCAGTCAACGGCCACGATCCAGGAACGGCAGTGGGCGCAGGTACGCGCGTGCGTCGCCTACGCGCGGCAGGCCAGCGACTTTTACCGGGGCCGTCTCGCCGCGGTGCACCTCGACGGCGAGCTGACCGCCGACGCCTTTCGCCGGATCCGTCCGCTGAGCCGCCAGGAGGTGGTGGGCTCGGGGGCGGGGATCCGGACGAGCGGCGGGCGCCCCGGCGTGATGCGCCGGCGGTCGGGGGGGAGCAGTGGCGACAGCGTCCAGATTCCCCTCGACCGGGGGACGTATCGCTGGTACACCGCCGGGACGTGGCGGGGGCTGCGGTGGTGGGGAGCGGATCTTGCCGACCGCGGAGCGGTCGTCCTGGGGTCAGGAGCGACCGGGGTCCGGCGCCTCGTCCTGGGGGCCAAGGACTGGGTCATGAACTGGCTGCGCCTTCCCGTCGATGAGCGATTCGATGACCGGCTCCCGGCGATGGTTGACCGCATGCAGCGGTTCGGCCCCGCGTTCATCTACGGGTACCCCTCCGCGGTGCACCCCCTCGCGGTTGCCGTCCGCGACCGAGGGTGGCGGCCCACGCATCCCCTGAAGGTGATCGCGCTGACCGGCGAGCCCGTCTACGCGTTCCAGCGGCAGGCGATCGCGCGCGCGTTTCACTGTCCAGTTGTGGAGGAGTACGGCAGTGGCGAATTGGGCTCGATGGGGTTTGAGTGCCCCGAGGGCTCGTTGCACGTCACGGCCGAGAATGTCTTCCTCGAGATCGTCCCCTCCGACCTTCCGGCGGACGGCGCCGGGGGCCCGATCCTCGCCACCCAACTGCACAACCGGCTCTTCCCGCTGATCCGGTACGAGACCGGGGACGTGGGCCTCCTCCGCACGGAGCCATGTCGATGCGGGCGGGGGCTGCCCACGCTCCGGGTGTTCGGACGGCTGGGGGACCGGCTGGAGGGGCCCGGGGGAACGATCCTGGCCAGACCGAAAGTTGAGGAGTTGTTCACCGCGCTCCCGGAGCCGCTTCAAGGGCGGGTGCAGGTGGTTCACCCCGCGCCGGCGCTTCTCGCCCTCCACGTCGCCCGGCCGGTGGACCCCGCGCGTGACCTGGGCGCGGCGACTTCGGCCGCCCGAGTCGTGTTCGGTCCGGACTGGCGTGTCGAGGCGGCCGCGGTCGGGCGACTCGCCCGTCTGGTCTCCGGGAAGCTGCCCTACTTCCTTCGGGCAACCCCCCGATGACGCGCGCGCTGTTGATCACCAACGACTTCCCGCCCATGGGGGGCGGCGAGGCCACCTGTTACGCGCGGATCTGCGCCTCGGTCCCGCCCGATCGGATCGTGGTGCTGGCACCCCGGATGGCGGGGGACCAGGCGTTCGACCAAGCGCAGGCCTACCGGGTCATCCGGAGATCCGCGCCGACGAACCCTCACCCGGTCGCCCGCCTGCTCCAGATCGCCCTGCTGTTCGTTCGGGCACTGCGGATGATCCGGAGCGAGTCCATCGACATCGTGCACATCGGGCACCTGCACCTGGGGCCCATCGGGCTCGGGCTCCAACGGTGGCGGGGTGTCCCTTACGTCCTCTACCTGCACGGGGGCGAAATGGCCGCGTATCTGCGGTTTCGCCCCATCCGGGCCATCGCCCGCGCCATCGTGGAAGGCGCCGTCGTCGTCGTCGTCAACAGCGCCTTCACGCGTCAGCACTACTCGGCCCTGGGGATTCGTCCCGCCCGCGTCGAGACCCTGACGATCAGCCCGGGCACGGCGCAGTTCGGGCCCGACGATCAGGGGCGCCGGATTCGCGCGAAATATCGGCTCGGCGACGACAAGGTGATCCTGACCGTGGGTCGGCTCATCGAGCGCAAGGGGCACGACGTGGTGATCCGATCGCTCGATCGGATCCGGCAAACGGTCGGCCCCGTGCGATACGTCATCGCCGGTCGGGGGCCCGAGGAGATGCGGCTGCGGGCGCTGGCGCGTGCGCTGGGGTGCGAAGACACGGTGCATTTCATCGGGTACGTTCCGTCAGAGGAGCTCCCCGCGCTCTACGCCGCCTGCAACGTCTTTGTCATGCCCAGCCGGGTTCTGACGCAGCGGGACGGCGTCGAAGGGTTCGGGATCGTCTTCCTCGAGGCGGCGGCGGCCTCCAAGCCGGTGGTGGGAGGCCGCAGCGGCGGGATCCCGGAGGTGGTCCTCGACAACGTCACCGGCCGGCTGGTCGATCCCGGGGATGTCGATCAGCTGACCGAGGCGCTCGTTCAGCTCCTGCTCGATCGCCACGAGGCGGGACGGTTGGGTGCGAACGGGCGGCGGCACGCCGAAGCGGTTGAAGCGGCATGGAGCGCGACGCTGCGTCGGATCTGGGACGAGCCGGTTCGCGCCGGGTAACGCCGACATGCCGGCGTCGAAGATTCACGTCCTCCACGTGATCACCCGCCTCGTCGTGGGCGGGGCGCAGGAAAACACCCTACTCACGGCCGCGCGGCTCGATCCGGCGCGGTATGAGGTGACGCTGGCGAGCGGTCCCACCACGGGCCCGGAGGGGAGCCTCGAGGATCGCGTGTCGTCCCTGCGCGCCTTCGAGCGGATCCCCGAACTGGTGCGCAGTCCACACCCGATGCTCGACCCCGCCGCCCTCGGCAGGCTCTACGCGCTGATGCGCCGCCACCGCTATCACATCGTCCACACCCATACCACGAAGGCGGGGATCCTGGGTCGCATCGCCGCTCGGCTCGCGCGGATCCCGATCATCCTCCACACCCCGCACGGGCACGCCTTTCACGACTACCTGAACCAGGCGGGATCGGAGGTGCTGCGTCGGCTCGAGCGCTGGCTGGCCGGGCACACCGATCAGATCATCTGCCTGACCGAGGCCGAGCGAGACGAACACCTGCGTCTGGGGATCGGGCCGCCCGAGCGGTTCGCGATCATTCACAGCGGGGTGGATATCGAGCGCTTCAGGAGCGCCCGGCCCGACGTCGAGGCCAAACGGCGGGAGCTCCACCTTCCCCCGATCGGCCCCCTGGTGGGCTGCGTGGCCCGTCTGGCGACGGTCAAAGGGGTCCAGCACCTCCTCGACGCCGTCCCGAGAATCTGCGCCGCGGTGCCCAATGCGACCGTCGTCTGTGTGGGGGACGGCCCTCTTCGGCCGGAGTTGGAGCGCCATGCACGCGTTCTGGGGGTGGAGCGGTCCGTCGTCTTTCCCGGGGTGCGGCGCGATGTGGACGAGATCATGCCGCTGTTTGACGTGGTCGTCCTGCCGTCCCTGAACGAAGGCATGGGAAAAGCCGCGATCGAGGCGATGGCTGCGGGCCGGCTCGTCATCGGCTCCCGGGTGAGCGGGCTTCAGGACGTCATCGTGGACGGCCAGACGGGTTTTCTCGTCCCGCCTGCCGAGCCGGAGGAGCTGGCGGCGACGGTGATTCGGTGCCTCACCGATATGCCGCTGACTCGCGCCATGGGGATCCGGGGCCAGAGGCTCGTTGACCGGTATAGCATCGAGGTGATGATCGAAAAGATTGAGCGCCTGTACGCTCGATGGCTCACGGCGAAAGAGATTCAATAGCATCCACCGGCACGCAGCGCCCGGATAGACGAGAGGAGAAGGGCGGATGTCGACGAGGACTCGGGAGTGAACCGCCAAGAGCCGCTGCCGAATTTAGTGGAAGCGCGCAAGACATCACTTCACCTCACGAGGAAAGCTCCCTGCGGAATCAGCCGAAACGCCTAGTCATGAAGGACATCGTCGGGCGCGTCGGAGTCTGGGCAGCATCAGCGCCGGCCGTCTGGTGGATCAGCCTCTTGGCGGTGATCCTGCGCTTGGCCAAGTCCTCGGGGGGCTTCTCAGACGATGAGGTGTTTGACGTATTTGTGGCCTCCCACCCGGTGGCGGTCATCCCATCGCTCCTGCGGAACGACTTTCATCCCCCATTCTACTTCCTGCTCCTGCATGAGTGGATACGGGTAAGTCACAGCGAGATTTGGGTGCGCCTGCTCAGCATGACGTTCGGCATTGCCGCTGTGCCGATGACATACTTCCTCGCCGATCGCCTGGCGTCGCGACGAGTTGCCGTCGTTTCCGCCCTGCTTGTTGCGATCTCACCGTATCACATCACCGTTAGTGACAGTGGCAAGATGTATGCCTTGGTGACGGTGCTCGCCCTGGCCATCGCCTGGGCACTCCCGGAAGCCCTTGATGGTCACCCGAAATGGTGGGCGGCCTACGCTCTCGGCGCACTCTTTTTAGTCTACTCACACAACTTGGGGGCGTTTGTCGTCCTGGGGACGGCGCTGTGGAGCCTGGTGGTGTGTGTCCGGGGCCGAAGAGATCTGGGGTGGTGGCTTGCCTCGCATCTGCTGATCCTGATGGGATATCTTCCGTGGATGCCGACCTTGCTGCATCAGGCGGCGCCCGGCAGCTTCCTGCGGGGCGGGGTACCGCGTCCAACCGAGTACCGCGCCTGGAGTGCGGCTTGGTACTATTGGACCACCCCGTACCTTCTGCTCTCCGAGCCGCTGCGCGTGAAGCTGACGTTGCCGCTCTTTGCCCTGGTGATAGTCGGCCTGGCGCGGCTCCGTGACTATCGACCTGCGATCCTCCCGCTGATTGCGCTCGGCGCCGTGCCGTTCGTCCTTGCCGTGGTGCTGGGGGTCATGGGCTTCCCGGTCTTCCTGGCCCGGGCATTGCCTTCTGTCTCAATCGCTCTGTACATCTGTCTGGCCATCGGTCTGCTGAGCCTGCGCAGGTACCTGCGCGGAGCCGCCACCCTTGTAGTCGGCCTGCTGATGTTCCTGTCGCTGACCAACTATCTGCGCGCGCCGAGTGAAGACTGGCGTGCCGTGGCCTGGTACTTGCATCAGCACACAGCCCGGAAGGACGTGATTGCCGTATCGTCTGAGTATTACGCAGCGGCTCTGGGGTACTACTGGACTCCACCTCCGCGGGTCATCGTCTGGCCCGCGGACCTGAGTGCCGGGAAGACGCCGTGCGGCGTGTGGATGGTCGACAAGAACGGTCCAGCCTACGATCGCAGCACATACCGAGTGACCCTCGCGCGGCTGTTCGGTGAACCCCGGATCGTCTATGTGGGAACCGTTCCGGTCATATATTACCTGCGATCCACTGCGCCTCCCGATGCCCGTTGCCGACGGGGAAGGTCTTAGAGCCACTCCGATGGCTCCTCAGTCGAAAATCGCCGCCGTCCCTACGATCCCCTATCGCCGCTTCGGCTTGGCCCCGCCCCTGCCTTTTTGAGCACCGGAAGGTGTCGACCCGCTCGTGGACAGTGTAGAACCGCTGGTGGTCAACGCCGTCGGTTGCCCCGTGGGCGTCATCGTGTAGTACTTGTTGGCGGTGAGGGTAAAGTGGGTGATCTGGCCGGTACGCCAGACGGTCTCCACCGCTACCGACCCGCTGCACGTCCCCAACCCGAAATGGATGACTCGGCTGCTCTGGTGCACCCACCCCGTCCGGGCGGTCAACTGCTGGACCTGCCGCCTGTTGCACGCGGTAATCGTCACCCACGACCCGATCGTGACGGGTCCGTTCAGCCGAAATCCGATCCAGCTATTCCCGCTCTGGGTGACGTTGCGATAGAGGATGAATGGCCCCGGGACCCCTTGGTCGTTGTAGCCGACGATCAGATCCAGCCGCCCGTCCATGTCGTAGTCGATCACGGCGGCGCCGCCGGCTCCGAAGGGTGTGCCGACGAACCGGTTGAGGCCCGCTTGGGTCGCCATGTCGGTGAATTGCCCGTGGCCGTTGTTCATCAGGAGGGCGTCCGGACCTTTGCAGCCGTTGCCGTTCTGGAGACATCCCCGGCTCATGGTCACGAAGATGCTGGGCGCCCCCGAGTTGTCAAAGTCGCCGACCGCCATGGAACGGACTTCGGCGTTCGGCCCGTGCGGCAACGGGACGCGGCTGCACTCCGTGAGAATGGTGGTCCCGTTATTGCAAAGGATTCGCATCGTCGCCGGGGTCAAGGCGACGCCGGCGTCGAGGAAACCGTGCCCCGAGAAATCCGCGAAGTAGGCGTCGTGATTGTACGGCCCCAGGCTCGCGGCCACGCCGCCGTACACGCCGGTCGTCGGTGTGAACGTGCCATTCCTGTTGTTTAGAAACCACAAGCTGTAGTTGTTGCCGGTGGTGAGGCAGTCCATCAACCCGATCCGGCGGAAGTCTGCGCACGCCAACCCGTAAGGCTTCTCATCGGCGCTGTACGCGGTCGTGCCCGTCAGTCCGCGGGCAACCGCCTGTTCCTGGAGTGGGGTTGTCGGCAGCGAATTCACCCAGAGGTGCTGGGCCGGTTGGCTGCCGAAGGGGGGCGTAGGCTCTAGGTTGGCCAGAAGCACGTCCGGTCCGGTGCCGACGAGGTTGCCGCAGGTCATCGCGCTGACCTTCGACATGAGGTCCGTCGTGCCCAGCTTCGAGGCAATGTCGGTGAAGCTTTTCCCGTCGTTGTGAAGCCAGAGGTCGTTGACGCCGGTGACGTCTCTGGTATCGGTCCGGAATCCCGTGCCGATGATCAGATCTTCGAACCCGGTATGCTCGACATCGCACCACAACGCGATATGCCGGTGCTGGGTCGTGTCGGTCACCGGCGGGAGGAGCGAGGTCGTTTCCGTGAACGTCCCGTGGGCATTATGAAATAGCTGACCGCCCCGCGGCCACGTCAACGATCCCTCGTTGCCGCCGAGCGTACACGGTTGGCCGACGTTGAAATTGCAGCTGCCGTGATGGCCAATGTACACGCTGTCCCAGCCGCTGTTGTCGTAATCGGCAACCGCAATGTCGCCCCACTGCTCGCCGATGATGGGTTGACCCTTGGTGGTGAGGCCAACCTTGACCGTGACATCCTGGAAGCTCACCGAACCGGCAGGTGACGAGGACGGTGCGCTTTGCGACGCCGGCGGGATGATCCATGCGGCCCCCACCAGCAGGCCGGCCAGTCCCAGAAGATACCGCAACGGGTGAATCATCCTCGGTTTCCCCCTTGGCGTGGACGGGGTCGGCGCGAACATCCCCGGCCGCCTGTGGCATCAAACCTGCCACGAGCGCCGGTCCTCTCTCGCGCGATCTCCGTGGAGGGAACAGCGCCGTCCGACGGCATCACGCATCGGTTCGGGCCGACGGTGCCGTGGGCCATCCACCGGCGAACCCCTGCGGTGCGCGGGCCCGAGCCCGCCCATTCCGGTAGCCCAGTGAGCCCACTCCGGCAACCCAGCCGACTTGCCAGCCGCCGCTGGCCTGTCCTGTGGCTTTGCGTCCCCAGATCTCTCCGGGGTTGCCCCTACGAAGCGTCCACGCTGGTTTACCTTCCCCAGTTACACCATTCCTAGACCCGCCGCCGGCGGCATGTGACAATTTCCCCATGCCACCGGCCACGGGGCGCCGTGTCATTGGCGGAGGTCTTCGTAGACGAAGTTGTGATCGGCGGCATGGAACGGCGGAAGGCGCGCATCCTTCGGAGAGAGCACCGGTGTCTGGATGGGCCACGCCACCCCGAGCTCGGGGTCGTTCCAGACGATCCCTCGATCCAGGGCCTGCGCGTATTCCGCGGTGACTTTGTAGACCACGTCGGCTTCGGAGCTTAACACGCAGAAGCCGTGGGCGAACCCCGGGGGGACAAAGAGCATCCGCCGGTTCGCGGCCGACAGGATCACCCCCACCCAGCGCCGGAGAGTCGGCGATCCGCGGCGGATGTCGACCGCGACGTCGAAGATCTCTCCACGGAGCACGCCCACCAGTTTTCCCTGAGCTTTGGGATGCTTCTGATAGTGCAGCCCACGCAGCACGCCCCGGGTCGAATGTGAGTAGTTGTCCTGGACGAAGATCCAGGGGATCCCCGCGGCTCCGAACTCGGAGTGCTTGTAGGTCTCCATGAACAGCCCCCGCTCGTCCTCAAACGCCGTGGCCTCGACCAGGACGATGTCGGGGATCTGCTGGTGTTCGAATCGAAACGGCATCTCCAATCATCTCCCCTCACCCTGCGTTCCCGTCGGGTCTACCCTCGCGCTGGGGCGGTGGGTGGGGCGGCGCCAGCCGGAACGGCCATGCTGGGCCGAGCCCACGATAGCACCGCCCGTCTTCAGGTGTCAACGCGGGGCGTCCCTCTTCGATCCGAGGCCGCCGCCGGCGGCGCACCGGGTCCGCCGATCTCCCGGCATGGGGCATGCACAAGAAGGAGCATGCGTCCAAGAGCCCGTAGTGATGTCCTCACCGCGCAGTGGGATATTCGGCCAGGAGGCGGCATGGCGGAACTCAAGGGGCTGGTCCTTTCCGGAGGGCGCGGCACACGGCTGCGGCCGCTCACCTACACGAGCGCCAAGCAGCTGATTCCGGTCGCGAACAAACCCATCCTCCACTTCGTCCTCGAGCAGCTCGCGGCGGCGGGCATCAAGGACATCGGCCTGATCATTTCTCCCGAGACCGGCTCGGCGGTCCGCGAGGCGGTCGGTTCGGGAGAGCGGTGGGGGGTGAGGACGACGTACATCGTCCAGGACTCCCCGGGCGGGTTGGCCCACGCGGTGCGCGTCGCGCGGGGGTTTCTGCAGGAGAGCCCGTTCTTGATGTTCCTCGGGGATAACCTGATCCAGGGGGGCGTGGAACAGCTCCGGCATCGATTCGAGGCGGGCCAGGCCGAGGCGCTCATCCTCCTGAAGAAAGTCCCGGATCCCCGGCAGTTCGGCGTCGCGGTCTTGAACAGCGACGGAAGCGTCCGGGCTCTCGTCGAAAAGCCCGCGGTCCCGCCGAGCGACCTCGCGCTCGTCGGACTCTACCTGTTTCAGCCGAGCATTCACGCCGCCATCGACCGGATCAGGCCGTCGCAGCGCGGCGAATTGGAGATCACCGATGCGATCGAGGATCTCCTGCGCCACGGTGGTCGAGTCGATACGGTCCTGCTGGAGGGCTGGTGGTTGGACGCGGGGAAGAAGGACGACCTGCTGGAGGCCAACCGGGCGGTGTTGGACGAATTCACGCGCCGCAGTATCCTCGGGACCGTCGACGACCAGTGCGTCATCACCGGGCGGGTCGAGATCGGGGCGACCACCGTAGTGGAGCGGAGCGTCATCCGCGGACCGGTGGTGATCGGGGACCGGTGCCGGGTGCAGGGCGCGTTCATCGGCCCCTACACCGCGATCGGCGACGACACCACGATCACCCAGACCAGCGTCCAACACTCCGTGGTCCTCGACCACTGCCGTCTGGACGGGATCGATCGCCTGGAAGACAGCGTGCTCGGGCGCGGGGTGACGATCACCCGGACGACCGATGGCCCCAGGGCCCTCCGCGTGTTCGTGAGCGACGACTCGCAGATCTCGCTGTGATGTGAGCGGGGACCCCGGCGCACACACACCGGATGCTCTCGCCAGGACGGGTGCTTCGGGGACGCACACGGTGCGATCGCTCTCGGTCATCGTGCCCACCTATAATGAGGCGGAGACCATCGGCCGGCTCATCGCCCGCATCACCGGGGCGCTCGCCGCCCTCGACTATGAACTGGTGGTCGTGGACGACAGCGTCGACGGGACGGACAGGATCCTGGCGGAATTGGCGGCGGCGGTGCCGGTGCTGCGCGTCCTCCATCGGGACAGGCGAGGCGGCCTCGCCTCCGCGGTGATCGACGGCATCAACACCGCCCGCGGCGACGTGGTGTGCGTGCTCGATGCCGACCTGCAGCACCCTCCCGAAGTCTTGCCGAGGCTCTATCGGGCCCTCCAGGAGACCGACGCGGATCTGGCGATTGGGAGCCGGTACATCCCGGGGGGACGCTATGACTTTTCCCTGCCGCGGCGGGTCATCTCCCGCGTGGCCATCGCCCTGGCCCAGGCCCTGCTGCCCCGGGCACGCGCCGTGTCGGATCCGGTGTCGGGATTCTTTGCGTTCCGGCGCCGGGCCGTGGAGGACGTGCGGCTGCGGCCGCTGGGATTCAAGATCCTCCTGGAGATCCTGATCCGAGGGCACATCTCGCGGATCGTGGAGGTCCCGTACCATTTCGTGAACCGGGGCGCCGGGGAGAGCAAACTGACGATGGCCCAGAACTGGGAGTACCTGCGGCACCTGGCGCGACTCCATAGAGAGCTCCCCTCCAGCGGGGCCGTCGAGTGCATCGTCTTCCACCAAGATCCAGAACCCAAACCCCCGCCGGACGAGGAGCTCGCCCGGCGGGGGGCAGCGAAACGCCGGGAGTTCGTCCGGTATCTCGAGGAAGGGCCCCTCCCCGCAGTCCGGATCGCGCAGGGGATCGGCCGCGCCGTGTCTCCCCAGCTTTCCGTGATCATCCCGATGGCGAACGCGAGCCGCGCCGCCACCCTGGAACGGCTGCTGCAGCAGCTCACGGCGCAGCGCTTCCAGGAGTTCGAGGTGATCATCGTGCAGGGCGACCGACGTCAGGGGCGGGCGATCAACACGGGCGCAGCGATCGCGCGCGGGAGCATCCTCGTGACCATGGACGATGACACTCAGCTCGGCGACAACGTCGTCCTCGAAGCACTGGTCAGGGCGCTGGAGCAGGACCGCACGATCGGGATCGCGGGAGTCCCCAATCAGATTCCGTCAGACGCCCCCCCCTTGGCCCAACGGGCGCTTCGCGAGCTTCCCCGGCGGAGTTCCCCTATGGTGGAAACCATCACCGACAGCGATCTGGCCGAGCACCCCTGCCTGGCGATCCGCAAGGAGCTCTTCTATCGCCTCGGCGGGGAACACGAGCAGATCCCCCGCGGGCTCGACCCGTACCTGCGTCGCGAAGTGCGCCGCCTCGCCTACCGGGTGGTCGTCATCCCCGGAACCTCGATCCATCATCTCCTGCCCGCGACCTTTTGGGGAATCCTGTGCCAGTACTTCCGGAATGGCATGGGCGCGGCGTACGTGGCGAAGTTCTACCCTAGGTTTGTGATCGAACAGACCGTCGCCCACGGCGAGGCCGTGCGCCCCAAGACCTCGCTCGCCCGCCGCGCCGGCCGCTATCTTGCGCACCTGGCAAGTGCCCTCGCATCACGTCGGTGGATCTATCTGGGGACGCTTGCCGCGTACGCGGCGGGGTACGGTTGGGGCCTGCTCAGTCTTCGCAGGGATTCGCTCTAAGGACACCCCGCCGTCGGGGCCACCAGCCTCCGAGTCAGCCTAACGCCCCCGCCGCCTTCGCCACACGTGCATCTATCCATACGGATGAGCGCTTTCCATCGATCGAAGGGTACACGCCCGCGCGCGGGAGCGGTAAGGTGAAGTGGAATGGACATCCCACCGGCTTCCGAGAGTGATACGCATGAAGAGCTTGGTCACTGGCGGTGCAGGCTTCATCGGATCGCACCTCGTCGACGCCCTTCTGTCGCGCGGCGACGAGGTGTGGGCGCTCGATAACCTCTCCACCGGGCGGACCGACAATATCGCCCACCTCAGCACCAACCCGCGGTTCAAGTTCGTGACGGGATCCATCCTGGATGCCCGGATCGTTCGGGAGGCGGTCGCCGCGTGCGACACCGTTTACCATTTGGCCGCCGCGGTCGGCGTCAGATACATCGTGACCGACCCCCTCCGGGGCATCGTGACCAACGTGCAGGGAACCGAGAACGTCCTGGAGGCCGCCTACCTCCACCGCCGGAAGATCGTCCTCGCCTCCTCCTCGGAGGTGTACGGCAAGAGCACCAGCGCCCCGCTTCGGGAAGACGACGATCGTGTGCTCGGTCCCACCACGATCAATCGGTGGTCGTACTCGTCGTCAAAGGCGATCGATGAACACTTCGCGTTCGCGTACGCGGCGAAGGGCCTCTCCGTGGTCGTGCTGCGGTTCTTCAACTCCTACGGGCCGCGGATCCACTCAAACGGGTACGGCACCGTCATCGCTCGATTTGTGCGGCAGGCCCTCAGCGGGGAGCCGATGACCGTCCACGGCGACGGCCGGCAGACCCGTTGCTTCACCCACGTCGCCGACACCGTGCGGGGCATTGTGGCGGCGGGGGACACCCCCCGGGCGAACGGTCAGGTCTTCAACATCGGCAGCACGCACGAGATCTCCGTGCTCGAGCTGGCCCACATCATCAAGTCGTTGTGCGGGTCGTCGTCGCCGGTCGGCCTGGTGCCCTACGAAGACTACTACGGGCAGAGCTTTGAGGACACCCGCCGGCGGGTTCCCGACATCACGCGGGCGAGCGAGATCCTGGGCTTCCAGCCGCGCGTGCCGCTCGAGCAGGGGCTGCGCCAGACCATCGCCTGGTGTCGGGAACACGACTTCGTCACGCTGGAGGCGACCTCTCCGCTCTATCCCCAGGGCATTCCGGTTCCATGATCGCTGCGATCCACCAACCGCATTACCTGCCATGGCTGCGCTACATGCATAAGCTCGGGTCGTGCGATGTCTTTGTGCTCCTCGACGACGTTCAGTTCACGAAGCACGGATGGCAGAATCGCAACAAGATCAAGGGCCCCAATGGGCCGCTGCTCCTGACCGTGCCCGTCCGCGACGCCACATTCCGGCCCATCGATGAGGTGGAGATCAACCCGGACGCGGTCTGGCGCGAGAAACACTGGAAGTCCATCCTGCTCAGCTATGGGAAGGCGCCATACTTTCGCCGGTTCCGCGACGCCTTTGAACACATCTATGCCGCGAACTGGGAAAATCTCGCCTCCCTCAACCTCCGGATTCTCGCGGAGCTCGTCCGAAGTTTCGGGATTCACACCCGCGTGGTGCGGAGTTCCGAACTCGGCGTTCCGGGCCAATCGACCGAACGCCTGGTCAACCTTTGCCGCCGGCTGGACGCGAGTCACTACCTGACCGGCACGTTCGCTGCGGGGAACCACCTGGACGTGGAGGCGTTTGCGGCCTCCGGGATCACGCTGAGCGTGCAGGCCTGGAAGGCCCCGGTGTACCGGCAGCAGTTTCCCGGGCAGGGTTTTATCTCCGACCTGTCCGCGGTCGATCTCCTGTTCAACGAGGGCCCGCGGAGTCTCGACATCATCATGAACTCGGGGGACCGGGACCAGACCCCGGCCGTTTCCCTGGGGCCGTCACTCGTCTAAGCTAGACGTCCGCCCCCCCATCAACCGCCGCCCCCCCC
>DATEHM010000236.1:0-3197 GCA_035279545.1 bacterium
GCTGGGCGGGCGGAGACGCCCTGCGGCCGGTGCTGCTCGGGAGCGATCCGCAGGCGATCGTCGACGCGCTGCTCGACGCGCTCCGCGAGGGCGCACCGGAGGAGGCGTTGGCCGCCGCCGTCTCCGGCGCGGCCGCGATGCGCATCGCGCAGTTCCACACCAGCAACGAATTTGGCGACTGGGATACGGCGCTGCACACGTTTACCTTCGCCAACGCGGTGCATCAAGGGCTGCGCCGAACCGCGTCGCCGGAGCTCATGCGCGGGGTGTTCGACGCCGCGATCAGCGTGTATCTCGACCGCTTCCTGAACGTCCCGCCGGCCCACCTGCCCGAGCACGAAGTCCGGGAGGACCCCGCGGCCATCCTCCGCGATCTGCCGAAGGTGTTCGATCGCCAGCAGCAGGTCGCCGAGGCCGGGGGGATGGTGGCTCGGTACCTCCACGGCGGGGGGAATCCCGAGGCGCTGCAGGCGACCCTGGGGGCCCTGTTGTTGCGCGAGGATCGGGACTTCCACACGATCCAAATGATCGAGGCGGCGGTGCGCCTCTCGGCGCGACTGCGGGAGACCCCCGACGGCGCCACCCCGCTGATCGCCGCGGCCCGCTACCTGGCCGCGCACGCCCCCACCGTCCGCGCCCAGGGGCAGACCTATCAGATCGCGTCCCGCCTGCACCGGGGCGAGCGCCTCTTCGAGGGGGGGTAGGGAGCCGGAGGACGGGGACGGCGCCACGGCGTATTCACCTGGGAGAGGGGGTGGGCCCCATGCCGGCTCCGCAGGCGACGTGCGTCGTCATTTCCCCGGAAGAGACCTTTCACGGAAAGCAGGACCTCGACTACTTCGCCGGGATCTCGGCGCAGAGCGCCGGTTCGGCCGGGCTTTGCATGCACCTGGTGACGATCCCGCCGCGCGTGCGGGCCAAACCGCACGCGCACGAGCGGCACGAGACGGCCATCTACGTGCTCTCCGGCCACGCGGCGATGTGGTACGGTGAGGGCCTACGCCAGCACCTGACGGTGCGGGCCGGTCAGCTGCTGTACATTCCGGCGAACGTGCCCCATCTCCCGTACAATCCCAGCGAGACCGAGGTCTGCACCGCCGTGCTGGCCCGAACCGATCCCAACGAGCAGGAGAGCGTCGTGCCGTATCCGGCGCCCGACCCGGGGGATCGGGCCGAGCGATAGCCGGCCCCGCCGAGATGAACGCCGGGCGCCCCGTCCCCGTAGGAATGTGACAGGGAGGGTCGTGCGGCCGGGCGGCCCGCGGAGGGAGTTCTGACGGGCATCACGAAGGTGAGTCGAGGTTTCTGGTCGGCTGCGCCGGTTCGACGCGCCACCTTCATCACACCGGTTTACGGGGAGGATAGGGATGCGAAAGGATGAGATTCATCAGGTCATGACGCTGGGGGCGACGGGGCGCCTGTCCCGGCGCGAGGTGATCACCCGCTTGGCCATGCTGGGGCTCGGGTCGAGCGCAATCGCTTCAACGCTGGCCGCCGCCGGACTCCAACCTGCTCGGGCGGCGGGGAAGCGGGGGGACAGCGGGGTGATCAAGCTGCTCTACTGGCAGGCCCCCACGATCGTCAACCCCCACCTGGCGCAGGGGACCAAGGACTTCCACGCTTCCCGCGTCTGCATGGAGCCGCTCCTCACCGTCAACGCCGCGGGCGCCTTCACGCCGGTGCTGGCGGCCGAGGTGCCGTCCCGCGCCAACGGGGGGGTGGCGGCGGACGGGAAGTCCGTCACCTACAAGCTGAAGCCGGGGGTGAAGTGGGCGGACGGCCGGCCCTTCACCGCGGACGACGTGGTGTTCACCTTCCACTTTGTGACGAACAAGGAGACCGCGGCGACCACCTACGGGACCTACGTCAACGTCAACAAGGTGGAGGCCCTCAGTCCCGCGACGGTCAAGATCACGTTCAAGACGGCGACCCCGGCGTGGTTCGTGCCGTTTGTGGGAGAGCAGGGGATGATCCTCCCCCGCCACGCCCTGGACGCGTACGTCGGCAACAACGCGCGCAACGCCCCATTCAACCTGAAGTCCTTCGGCACCGGGCCCTATAAGGTGGATACCTTCCGGCCGGGCGACCTTGTGGTCTACTCGATCAACGACAACTATCGCGATCCCGCCAAGCCCGCGTTTTCGCAGGTGCAAATCAAAGGCGGCGGCGATGCGGTTTCGGCGGCGCGGGCGGTGCTGGAGACGGGCGAGTACGACTACGCCTGGAACCTGCAGGTGGAGTGGCCGGTGCTGGAGGCGATGACCAAGGGCGGGAAGGGCGTGGTGTTCACCGAGCGGGGCTCGGGGGTGGAGCAGATCTACTGCAACATGACCGATCCCAACAAGGACGTCGACGGCCAGCGGTCCTCGGTGAAGTCGCCGCACCCGTTCCTCGCCGATGTGAAGGTGCGGCAGGCGCTGACCCTGGCCCTGGACCGCGAGACGATCGCCAAGCAGCTCTACGGGGAGGAGGGCGACCCGACGCCCAACGTGCTCACCACCCCGGCCTCGCTGAACTCCAAAAACACGAAGATGGTGTACGACATCGCCAAGGCCAACCAGATGCTGGACGAGGGCGGATGGCAGCGCGGGGGCGACGGCACCCGGCAAAAGGGCGGCGTGAAGATGCAGATGACCTACGTCACCAGCGTCAACACGCTGCGGCAGAAGGAACAGGAGATCGTCAAGGCCGGGTGGGGCAAGCTCGGCATCGTCACCACCCTGCAGTCGGTGGATGCGGGGGTGTTCTTCAGCAGCTCCCCGGGGAACAACGATACCTACGCGCACTTCTACCGCGACGCGGAGATGTTCACCTCCACCTTCACCTCGCCGTTCCCCAACCAGTATATGGCCCGGTTCTACAGCGGCGACCCCGCCAAGGATCTGGCGCAGAAGGAGAACAACTGGGCGGGGATCGACATCTGCCGCTGGGTGAACAAAGACTTCAACCAGCTGTTCGACGCGGCGCAGTCCGAGCTGGACCCGAAGAAGAACGACGCCCTCTGGATCAAGATGAACGACCTCGTCGTCACCCAGGGCGTGTCGCTCCCGCTGATCGACCGGAAGTTCGTCTCCGCGCGTGCCAAGACGCTGGAGGTGGGGGCGAACATGAGCCCGTTCGACAGCGAGACGCGGAACATCGCCGACTGGGTGCGCAAGGCGTAGGGCCGGCGGAGGGGGAAGGCGCCGCCGGGGGAG
>DATEHM010000237.1:0-5644 GCA_035279545.1 bacterium
CATGGAGGTCATGGTTTTCATGACCCCGGGCGCAAGCCCGGGGTTTTCGAAAGACGAGCTCACACGATCACCATCGCATCCCCATAACTGTAGAACCGGTACCCCGACTCCACCGCCGTCCGGTACGCGCCCAACACCCGCTCCATTCCACCGAACGCACAGACGAGCATGAGGAGCGTGGAGCGGGGAAGATGAAAGTTGGTGACCATCCGGTCCACGGCCTTGAACCGGTAGGGAGGGCGGATGAAGGCTCGCGTTTCACCCGCACCGGCGCGCACCCGTCCCGATTCATCGGCCACCGTCTCGAGCGTGCGCACGACGGTGGTGCCAATGGCCCAGATCCGGCCGCCGGCCGCCCGTCGCTCGTTGATTTCTCCCGCGGTTTCCCGGCTCACGGCATACGCCTCCGGGTGCATCACGTGGGCCGCCGGATCTTCCACTTCCACCGGCTTGAACGTCCCGGGTCCGACATGCAGATCGAGGGTGACGATCGACGCTCCCCGGTCCCGGATCGCGATCAGGACCTCGGGCGTGAAATGCAGGCCCGCCGTCGGCGCGGCCACGCTGCCGTCGTGGGCGGCGTACACCGTTTGATAGCGTTCACGGTCCGCCGCGTCGGGCGCCCGGGTGATGTACGGGGGAAGCGGCACCTCCCCGTATTTCGCGATGGTCCCGCGCGCGTCGAGCGACCCGGTGAAGCGGACGCGGCGCAGGCCGCCGCCCCTGACCTCGAGTATTTCCACGGCGGCGTCGTCGCCGAATGTCACGCGGCGTCCCGGCTTCAACTTGCCGCCGGGGTGTCCCATCGCCTCCCAGGTGCCGTCCCCGAGGTCCCTCACCAGCAGGATCTCGGCCTCGTTGCCGGAGCTCCTCGTTCCGTGCAACCGGGCGGGAATCACCCGCGACGCGTTGAGGACGACCACATCCCCGGGGGTGATGAGCTCCGGGAGGTCGCGAAAGTGCCGGTGTGCCGGCGAGCCCGGTCCCCGCTCCAGCACCAGCAGGCGGGAGGCGGAGCGGTCGGCGAGCGGCGTCTGGGCGATGCGATCCGGCGGCAGGTCGTAATCGAAGTCGCCGGTATGAAAGGAGCTCGTCACCCGTCGAAGATGCTCGGCTGCTCGGGGCTGACGGGAGGAGGGAATCCGAAGTGCCGGTACGCCGCGGCCGTGGCGCAGCGGCCGCGGGGCGTGCGGGCCAGGAATCCCTGCTGCATCAGGAAGGGCTCGTACACCTCTTCGAGGGTGCTCGGATCCTCTCCCACGGCGGCCGCGATAGTGGTGAGTCCCACCGGACCACCTGAGAACTGTTCGATGATGGTCTTCAGGAGCCGCGCGTCCATGTCGTCCAGGCCGAACTCGTCCACGTCCAGCCGGGCCAATGCGTCCTGGGCGACGGGCGCGGTGATCTTGCCCCCGGCCCGCACCTGCGCGAAGTCCCGAACCCGTTTCAGCAGCCGGTTGGCCACGCGCGGCGTGCCGCGGCTCCGCCGCGCGATCTCGGCGACGCCCGCGGCATCCGCCGGCACGTCGAGAATTTTCGCGGAGCGGGAGAGGATGTGGGTGAGGTCGTCGGGCGGATAGTACGACAGCCGCTCCACGAGTCCGAACCGCGCGCGCATCGGGGGCGTAAGGAGGCCGAACCGGGTGGTGGCCCCGATGAGTGTGAAGCGCTCGAGGGCCATCGGCAGGCTCTGGGCGTGGGGGCCGTCCGCGATCCGGACATCCACGCGAAACTCCTCCATGGCCGGATAGAGGAACTCTTCGAGGGCCGGGCGGAGGCGGTGAATCTCGTCGATGAAGAGAATGTCGCCGGGCTTGAGGGTCGTCAGCATCCCGACGAGATCTCCCGGGCGCTCGAGCACGGGTCCCGACGTGACGCGGATTTCGACGCCCATCTCTTTGGCCATCAGGAGCGCGAGCGTGGTCTTGCCAAGGCCCGGGGGACCGAAGAAGAGCGTGTGGTCGAGGGGCTCGCGGCGCCGGCGCGCGGCGTCGATCGCGATCTGCAGGGATTCCTTGACCTTCGGTTGGCCGACGAATTCGTCGAGCCGGGAGGGCCGGAGGGCGGCGTCCGAGAGGCGCTCGTCCGGCAACACGTCCGGCGTGGTGATTTCCGGGCGGCTCACGACCCCTCAGGATCTCGGGCGCGCCTGCCAGCGCACGGGGCGGGCCTCGGCCTCGAGGTCGTGCGGCGTGTGGCAGGTCACACAGGCGTCGGTGGCGTGCCGCTCCCCATCGTCGACGAGGCGGCGGTTGGTGCTGCCACAACGGGTGCAGATCCACTCGGCGGTCTTCATCGTCATCCGTGGGTGAGAAGTTGCAGGGCCCGCCGCACCAGGGGCTCGGTCCCGTCGGCGTCCGGCTGGGTGCCCGATTCACTGAGGGCGCGCCGCACGGCTCGGTCCGACTCCGCGGGCGAGTACCCCAGCCGTTCGAGCGCCTGCCGCGCGGCGCGGGCTCCACCGCCGAGAGGTGGGGGCGCCGCACCGGTGACGCCCCCGTCCACAAAGTCGCCCACCTTGTCGGCCAGTTCAAGCACCAGCCGCTCCGCTGTCTTCTTCCCGACACCCGATACGGACGCCAGGGTCGCCGTGTCGCGGTCGCGCAAAGCCCGGGCCCCGCGCTCCAGCCCCAACGCCGAAACCAGGGCCAGGGCCAGCTTGGGACCGACGCCCGACACCGTCATCAGCCGCTGGAAGAACCGGCGCTCCGTCTCCGCGCCGAACCCGAAGAGGGTCCAGGCGTCATCACGGACCACCAGCTCCGTGGCGAGGGTGACCTCGCTGCCGGCGGGTCCCAGGCGCTCGAGCACGCTGACCGGCACGACGACTTCGTAGCCCACACCGGCCGCCGTGTCGATGGTGACCCGGTCGCCCTGGACACCGGCGATGCGGCCGGTCAGCCGGGAGATCACGAGCGGATGATATGGGTGAGGGCGACCGCGACGCCGTCGGCGGCGTCCGACGGTTTCGGCGACGTGCGGAGGCGGAGGAGCTTGGCGACCATCGCCGCGACCTGTGCCTTGGGCGCCCCGCCGGCCCCGGCGACGGTCTTCTTGATGCGCGCGGGGGAGTACTCGGCGATGGCGACGCCTTGCTGGGCGGCGGCGAGCAGAACGACGCCGCGGGCATGCCCGAGGACCAGCGTCGTGCGGACGTTCTTATGGTAGAAGGCGTCTTCAAGGGCGAGGTGGGTGGGGCGGTGCCGTGCGATGAGCTCGATGATGCCGCCGTACAGCTCCGCGAGCCGGACCTCGAGCTTGCCCGTGCGCGGCAGGCGGATCACCCCGCACTCGATCAAGTGTCCGAACCTCCCCTCCGGGCCCCCGGTCCCGTTGCGCTCGACGATGCCGTACCCGGTCACCGCCGTCCCCGGGTCGACGCCCAGGACCCTCACGTCATCCGTCGATCGCCGCCAGCGCCTCGGCGTCGATATCGAAGTTGGAGGACACCTTCGCCACGTCGTCGGACTCCTCCAGCGCCTCCACGAGAGCCAGGAGCCGCTTCGCATCCCCCGTCTCGACCTTGACGGTGTTCTTGGGGATGCGCGCGATCTCCGCGCTCTGGACCTTGAGCTTCTTCGCCGCGAGCGCGTCGCGCACCGCGTGCAACTGGGCCGGTGGGGCGGTGACGACGTAGACGTCTCCGTCCCTGGCGAAGTCGTCGGCCCCGGCGTCGAGCGCCGCCTCCATCGCGGCATCTTCGTTCACGCCCTGCGCCTCGAGCAGGATCTGCGCCTTGCGGTCGAACATCCACGCCACCGAGTTCGTGGCGCCGAGATTACCGCCGTGGCGCGAGAAGACGTGACGGATGTCGGCCACCGTCCGCGTGGGGTTGTCCGTGGTGGCGTCGATCATGATTGCCGCGCCGCCGGGCCCGTAGCCCTCGTACGTCACCTCTTCGTACGTCACGCCCGCCAGCTCGCCGGTGCCCTTCTTGACGGCCCGGTCGATGTTGTCGGAGGGCATGTTCTCGGCCTTGGCCGCGTCGATGGCCGTGCGCAACCGCGCGTTGCCCGCCGGATCACCTCCGCCCGCCTTGGCGGCGATGGTGATTTCGCGGATCAGACGGGTGAACAGGGCGCCCCGCTTGGCGTCCGTTACCGCCTTCTTACGCTTGATCTGCTTCCATTTACTGTGGCCGGCCATGCGTCGCTCCCGCCGCGTCCGAAATGATGTGCTGAACGGAACTTACAACTTGACCCGAGGGTGCCGCCACGGCTAGGATTCGCCCCCATGCAGCGCCGACTCCTCGTCCCGATTCTGCTGGTCACGGCCGCCCTTGCGGCATGTGACCGTCCGGCCAACCTCTCGCGCGAAACGGTCGCCCGGTCCCTCAAGGGGCTTCTGGTGTACCCGGGCTCCCGGGTCGTGGATATGGCGTCGGGCGACAGCGCTGGTCAGATCATCCTCGAGACGTCCGACCCACCGGACACGGTCGCCTCCTGGTTCCGCAGGTACCTGGCGTACAATCACTGGAACCTGGAGAATGACGCGGTGCAGGCGGATGGGTCGATCGTGATCTACGCGAGGCGGCAGGATCAGCCGCTCTGGATCGCCATCCAGCGCAAGAGCGGGGGACCCGGCTCGACCTATTCCATGACCGGGGCGATCACGGGCAGTGTCGACTCCACGGCGGCGGCGCCCGCCAAGCGGGATTCGACTCAGCGGTCCGGGTCGAGCATGTCCTCGAAGCGCATCCACCGCCGGTAGAAGTAGAGGTCGACGAAGCCGGTCGGCCCGTTCCGGTTCTTCACCACCGCCAGTTCCGTCGCACCTTCCACGCCCCCTGACGGGGCGTACATCTCTTCGCGGAAAATGGTCAGCACCAGATCGGCGTGCTGCTTGACGGCGCCGAGCGTGCCGAAGTCCTCGAGGGTGGGTCTCGGGTTGGGGCGCTGGGCGGTGAACGCGGGGAGCTGAGCTACCACGACCACGGCCGCCTGGCGGTCCACGGCCAGCGCCTTGAGGCGCCGGAGCGTCAGCGCCAGCTCCTCGTCCTGGGTGTGGCGGCCGGCGGTGGCGGGCGACGGAACGAGCTGCAGGTAGTCGAGCATGATGAGGTCGGCTTCGCGCGGCGGCTCGAGCCGCGCGGCCAGGGTTTCGAAGTCGTCGGCGGCCAGGGGCAGGATGGCGAGCGGCAATCCGCGGAGCCGCACCGCGGCCGCGCCGATCCCGGCGCGTCCCTGGTCGTCCACCCTGGCCACCCGGAGCTCGTCCACCGACACGCGGCCCTCGATGGCCAGGGCGCGTTCCATCAGCCGCTCTTCGGTCATCTCCCCGGAAAACAGCACGACGTCCGCGCCCGACTGCGCCGCGCGCACGGCGATGCCGAGCGCCAGCGCGGACTTCCCGGAGCCGACGTCGCCACCCAGGACGACGAGGTCGGTGCGGCGGACGCCGCCGCCGAGCAGGCGATCGATGGAGGGGAAACCGGTGGCCAGCGTGTCGTCGAGCGGCGCGCCGGGCCGCTGGGCGTCGACGCGCGCGACGAGTCGTTCGACCGACGATCCGCGGGCAATCCGGCGGGGGCGCATGCCCTAATCTACGCGGGCCCCGCGCAGTGCGACGGCCACCGCGTCGGCGGCCTCGGGGCCCAGGACGTCCCGCGCCGGAGCCACGAGCTGGGCCAGCACCGTTGCTGCCG
>DATEHM010000238.1:0-4578 GCA_035279545.1 bacterium
TTCTCGCGAGACGAGGTACAATGAGCCCGGACGCGGACCATTAACGATCTCCGGGAGGGATCGATGGTGCGCCAGACCGGCCTGGCCGGAAGTCGATCACTGGGAGCCCTTCGGGGCTCCCTTTCGTTTGCCCCGCTCCCCCGGCCTCCGTTGCATTTTTATTACTGATATGAGTATAATTATGCACGCGGGCGTGGGGGTGGATCGAGTGCGCGCGAGGATCGCATTGGCGGATGGGTTGGTGCTGGAGGGGCGGGCCATCGGCCGTCCGGGATGGGCGGGGGGCGAAGTCGTCTTCACGACGGCGATGACCGGCTACCAAGAGGTCCTGTCCGATCCGTCCTACCGGGGGCAAATCGTCACGATGGCCTACCCCTTGATCGGCAACTACGGGGTGAGCGGGGAGGCCTGGGAGTCGGTCCGCCCCCAGCTCGAGGGGTTGATCGTGGGGGAGGCGGCCGCGCGCCCGAGCCACTGGCGGTCGGAGAGCCCGCTCGCCACCCTGCTGATCCAGCGGGAGGTGGCGGGCCTCGCGGGGGTGGACACGCGGTGTCTGGTCCGGCACCTGCGGACGTACGGGCTGCAGCGCGGGGTCGTGTCCACCGAAGAGGTGTCGGACGCCACGCTGGTCGCCCGCGCGCGGTCGCTCCCCGACATCGGCACGCTCGATCTGGTCGCCGAAGTGTCCACCCCTCGCGTCCAGCACACCGCGGGCCCGGGGCCCCGCGTGGCCGTCTTGGACTGCGGGGTGAAGTGGGGGATCATCGAATGCCTGGGGACGCGCGGGTGCGATACCTGGGTGCTGCCGCATCGGACCACGGCGGAGGAGATCCTGGATCTCCGACCGGCCGGCCTGGTGCTCTCTCCCGGGCCGGGCGATCCCAAGCGCCTCGATCACCAGGTGACGCAGGTGCGGCGGTTGTGGGGGCGCCTTCCGATCTTCGGGATCTGCCTCGGGCACCAGATCATCGGCCGCGCGGCGGGCGCGGAGACGTTCAAGCTGCCCTACGGGCACCGGGGAAGCAATCAGCCGGTCCAGGACCTGGTGCGGGGCCGTGTCTGCGTCACAACCCAGAACCACGGGTACGCGGTGGACGACGCCTCGCTCGATCGGGGCGAGGTTGTGGTAACCCACCGGAACCTCAACGACGGCACGGTCGAGGGGCTGCGGCACCGCCGCCTCCCGATCATGTCGGTGCAGTATCATCCCGAAGGACGCCCCGGCCCCCTCGACTCCGACTACCTCTTCGATGAGTGGATGACCCTGCTCGATGCGCCCGCTCGCTCGGAGGCCATCCGCAGCGGATCCCCCAGCGATGCCGCCCGCTGAGATTCGCAAGGTGTTGGTGATCGGCTCGGGGCCGATCATCATCGGTCAGGCGGCCGAGTTCGACTACTCCGGGAGTCAGGCGTGCCGGTCGCTCTCCGAAGAGGGGGTGGAGGTGGTGCTGGTCAACAGCAACCCCGCCACGATCATGACCGACGTGGACACCGCCGACCGCGTCTACATCGAGCCGCTGACGGTGGAGTTCCTCACCAGGATCCTGGAGCGCGAGCGCCCGCAGGGACTGCTCGCCACGCTGGGGGGCCAGACCGGGCTGAACCTGGCCGTGGCGCTGGCCGAGGCCGGGATCCTCGATCGACTGGGGGTGCGCCTGCTCGGCACGCCGCTCGAGGCGATCCGCCGGGCAGAAGATCGCCAGCAGTTTCGGGACGCGATGACCGCCTGGGGGGAGCCCGTCCCGGACAGCGCGGTGGTCCAGTCCGTGCACGCCGCCGGCGTGTTCGCGGACGCGATCGGCTACCCCGTGGTCGTCCGCCCCGCCTACACCCTCGGCGGAACCGGGGGCGGCATCGCGCGCGACCGGTCCACTCTCGCGGAAATCGTCTCCCTCGGGGTGGCCGCCAGCCGGATCGGGCAGGTCCTCGTCGAGCGCTCGCTGATCGGCTGGAAGGAGGTCGAGTACGAGGTGATGCGCGATCGACTCGACACCTGCATCACCATCTGCAACATGGAGAACCTCGACCCGATGGGAGTGCACACCGGGGACAGCATCGTGATCGCCCCCAGCCAGACGCTGAGCGACCGTGAGTACCAGATGCTCCGCAGCGCGAGCCTGCGGATCATCCGCGGGCTCGGTATCGAGGGCGGGTGCAACATTCAGTTCGCGCTCGACCCACACAGCGCGCAGTACCACGTCATCGAGGTCAACCCCCGCGTCAGCCGGTCGAGCGCGCTGGCCAGCAAGGCCACCGGCTACCCGATCGCCCGGGTGGCCGCCAAGATCGCGCTGGGGCGGACGCTCGACGAGATCCCCAACGCGGTGACGGGCAAGACCCGGGCCAGCTTCGAGCCGGCCCTCGACTACGTCGTCCTCAAGATCCCCCGCTGGCCCTTCGACAAGTTTGCCGGCGTCGACCGACGGTTGGGGACCCAGATGAAGGCGACCGGCGAGACGATGGCGATCGGCCGGTCGGTGGAGGAAGCCCTCCTCAAGGCGCTGCGGTCGCTGGATATGCGGGCGGACGGCCTGCGCTATCCGCCGGCCCCGGCATGGGGGACGGAGGACGTCCGGCGGCGGATCGCCGAGCCCTGCGACGAGCGCCTCTTCGCCGTGGCCGAGGGGGCGCGTCGGGGAATGCTCCCGCAGGAGATCGCCGACCTCTCCGGGATCGACCTGTTCTTCATCCAGAAGATCGTGGGGCTGGTGGGGATGGAGGAGCGCCTGCGGGCCGACCGGGGAGAGGGGATCCTCCGCGAGGCGAAGGCGACGGGATTCGCCGACACCACGATCGCCGATCTGTGGGAGACGACCGCGGACGCGGTCCGGGAAGCCCGGCAGCGGCTGGCCATCCGGCCCGTCTACAAGGTCGTGGACACCTGCGCCGGCGAGTTCCCGGCCGTGACGCCGTACTACTACTCGACCTACGCGCACGAGGACGAGGTTCCGGACGGCCTGAGGCCACGGGTGATCGTCCTGGGCTCCGGGCCGATCCGGATCGGGCAGGGGATCGAGTTCGATTACGCGAGCGTGCACGCGGTGAAAGCGCTGCGGGCGGAAGGCCGGGAGGCCATCCTCGTCAACAACAACCCGGAGACGGTGAGCACCGACTTCGACGTGGCGAGCCGGCTGTACCTCGAGCCCCTGACGCTGGAGGACGTTCTGCACGTCGCCGAGCGCGAGCGGGCGGAAGGGGTGCTGGTCCAAGTGGGGGGCCAGACGGCGCTCAACCTCGCCGGCCCGTTGGCGCGCGCCGGGGTGCGGGTGCTCGGGACGTCCGTGGAGTCCCTGGACATCTCGGAGGACCGGGAGAAGTTCTACGCGCTCCTCCACGCGTGGGGGATCCCGTGCCCCGCGGGCGGCGCGGCGCGGTCGGTCGAGGAAGGGGCGGCGATCGCCGCCCGATTGGGGTACCCGCTGCTGGTCCGTCCCTCCTACGTCCTGGGGGGCCGGGGGATGCAGATCGTTGCCACCGAAGACGAGCTGTTGCCCTACCTCGGCGGCGCCTTCGCCGCCCACGACGGTCATCCCGTCTTGATCGACACGTACTTGGAGGGGTGCGAGGTCGAGGTCGACGCGGTGAGCGACGGGGAGGGCCTCTACCTGCCGGGGGTGATGCAGCACATCGAGCGGGCCGGGGTGCACTCCGGCGATAGCCTCGCCGTGTTTCCAGCCCCGCACGTCACCGCGGACGAGCAGGAGCAGATCGTGGCGCACACCCTGGCCATCGCCCGGGCGCTGGCCGTGCGCGGGTTTGTGAACATCCAGTTCGTGATCAAGGACGGCCGGGTCTACGTCCTGGAGGCGAACCTGCGGAGCAGCCGGACGATCCCGTTTGTGAGCAAGGCCGCCGGCTCGCCGCTGGTGGCGATCGCCGTGCGGGTGATGCTGGGAGCCAGATTGGCCGACCTCGGATACCCGGGGGTGACGCTGCTGCCTCGGCCGGCGCGAGTGTCGGTGAAGGCCCCCGTGTTCAGCATGGAGAAGCTCCGCCAGGTCGACGTCCTCCTCGGGCCGGAGATGACGTCGACCGGGGAGGTGATGGGACAGGACACCAGCCTGCCCGGGGCGCTGTACCGCGCCCTCGTCGCCGCGGGCGTCACGGTGCCGACGCATCGGGCGATCCTGGCGAGCATCGCCGACCGCGACAAGCCGGGAGCCACCGTCCTCATTCGCCGGTTTGCGGCGCTGGGGTACGCCGTGTACGCCACCGACGAGACCGCCCGGTTTTTGGCCGACCACGGGGTGGCGGCGACGCGGGTGAGCAAGAATGGGGGCGAGCAGACGGCGCTCCGGCTCATCCACGAACAGGCGGTGAGCGTCGTGATCAACACCCCCACGCGAGGGAAGATCCCCGGGCGAGCCGGGTTTGCGCTCCGCCGCGCCGCGTTCGAGCGGCACCTCCCGTGTTTCACCTCGCTCGACACCGCCGGGGCGTTCCTCGACGTGGTCCAGGGCCTCGCGAACGGCCACATCCTCTCGCCGCAGGCCGCGATGGAGGTCTCCCCGCTGTAACCGCCCGCCCCCACGCCGGCCTTGCAACTTTATACATGGCCCAGTATAATTATTCGAACTG
>DATEHM010000239.1:0-2060 GCA_035279545.1 bacterium
GAGGCAGGGGGAATCGGTTCTCCTCATCGATCGTCGGCGACGACGGTACATGATTGTGCTGCGCGCCGGCGGCACCAGCGACCTCCGCGGCGGCAAGGTGGTCCACGACGCCCTCCTGGGGCAGGACGAAGGAGGCAACATCATCTCGACCCGTGGCGAGCGGTTTCTCGTGGTGCGCCCCACACTCGCCGAGTTCATCCTGGAGATGCCCCGGGGGGCGCAGGTCATCTACCCCAAGGATCTCGGGGCGATTCTCCTGGCCGCCGATATCTTCCCGGGGGCCCGGGTGCTCGAGGCGGGGACCGGATCGGGCGCGCTGACGATGGCGCTCCGGCGAGCGGTGGGACCGCAGGGTCGGGTGACGAGTTACGATCTGCGGGAGGAGTTCGCTCGCATCGCCGAACGGAACATCCAGCGGTTCTTGGGCGCCCTCGACTCGCTGGTCCTGCGGCGACAGGACATCTACGCGGGCGTGCTGGCCGAAGACCTCCCCATCGATCGCATCATCCTTGATCTCCCCGAGCCGTGGCGGGTGGTGGGGCATGCGGCGCACGCGCTGGCGCCCGGGGGGATCTTCGTTTCCTACGTCCCCACCGTCCCCCAGGTGGTCCACACCACCGAGGCGCTCCGGAACGCGGGGGCGTTTGCGATGATCGAGACGATCGAGGTCCTGATGCGCCCGTGGAACATCGAGGGGCTCAGCGTGCGGCCGGCGCACCGCATGGTCGCGCACACGGGGTTTCTCACCGCCGCCCGCCGGGTTCAGTCGCTGGCCGCTCAGAGCACGGACGTCCCGGAGCCCGAGGGGCCTGCGGACGGGGAAGAGGATGACCGCGGCTGAGGGCGACCCCCCTCAGCCCCGCTCCACCGCGAGGCTGACCGCTTCGCCACCCCCCAGGCAGACCGCGGCGACGCCCCGGCGAGCCTCCCGTTCCTGCATCGCGTAGAGTAACGTCGTCAGGATCCGGGCGCCACTCGCGCCGATCGGGTGCCCCAGCGCCACCGCGCCCCCATGCACGTTTACCCGCTCCATGTCGAGGCCGACGTCGCGGACCACGGCGATGACGACGGCGGCGTAGGCTTCGTTGATCTCGTAGAGATCCACGGAATCCTTGGGCCACCCGACCTTCGACAGCAGCCGGCGGATCGCCCCCGCGGGGGCGATCGTGAACCATTCGGGCGCGGTCGCGTTCACGGCCTGGCCGACAATCCGGGCGAGCGGTCGCACGCCCAGTCGGTCGGCGACCTCCCGCGCGGCCACCACCACGGCGGCCGCCCCGTCGCTGATCGACGATGCGTTCGCGACCGTGACCGTCCCGCCTTCCTCGAAGATGGGGCGGAGGTTCCCGAGCTTCTCCGGATCGTACCTGCGCGGTTCCTCGTCCTCAACCACCGTCCCGCGTCCTTCGCGGCCGGCGGGGGTCTCTACCGGGACGATTTCCTGCCGGAAGTGGCCCGACTCCGTCGCCGCGATGGCGCGGGTGTAGGATCGGCGGGCGAGCGCATCCTGCTCGGCCCGGGAGATCTTGTGCTCGCGGGACAGGAGCTCCGCGCAACTTCCCATGTGCATATCGTTGTAGACGTCCCAAAGGCCGTCCGTGATCATCGAGTCGACCAGGGTGCCGTGGCCCATCCGATACCCCGCGCGGGCCCGGTCGAGCAGGTAGGGGGCGGCACTCATATTTTCCATGCCGCCGGCGACGACGATGTCCGCGTCGCCGGCCTGGACGGCCTGGGCCGCGAGCATCACCGCCTTCAGTCCCGATCCGCACATCTTGTTCAGCGACGTCGCCGGGACGGTATTCGGCAGCCCGGCGTACAGCGACGCCTGGCGCGCCGGGGCCTGCCCCAGACCGGCCGCGAGGACGATGCCCATGTAGACCTCGTCCACCCGTTCCGGTGGAACGCGGGCGCGGCGGACCGCCTCCGCGATCGCCGCGCTGCCCAGCCGAGGCGCGGGGATCGACGAGAGGCCACCCTTGAACCGGCCGATGGGGGTCCGCACGGCGCTGAGGATCACGACCTCGCGCATAGGCACCTCCTTTCCGAGGGTACGTTAG
>DATEHM010000240.1:0-3489 GCA_035279545.1 bacterium
TCTCACCCGCGGCAGCACCGAGGAGAACCTTCCCCCCGATGCCGCTCAGCTGCTGGCCCGCGTCAAGCAGCTGACGCCGCACGCCGATCTGGAGATGATCCGGCGGGCGTACCTGTTTGCCCAAGAGGCCCACACCGACCAGACGCGCGCGTCGGGCGAGCCATACGTCAGCCACAGCGTTGCCGTCGCGTCGATCCTCGCCGATCTTCGCCTGGACGCGGTGACGATCGCCGCGGCGCTGCTGCACGATGTTCCCGAGGACACCGTCCACACGATCGACGCGATCCGGAGCAAGTTCGGCCCGGAGGTGGCGGGCCTCGTGGACGGGGTCACCAAGCTCGGCCGGATTGAGTGGAAGAGCCGGGAAGAGCGCCAGGCGGAGAACCTCCGCAAGATGTTCCTGGCGATGGCCAACGACATCCGCATCATCCTGATCAAGCTGGCCGACCGCGTGCACAACCTGCGCACGATCGAGTATATCCCGGAGTGGAAGCAGAAGCGCACGGCGAGCGAGACCTTGGAGATCTACGCGCCGTTGACCGAACGGCTCGGCATCGGGAGCATCAAGCGCGAATTGGAGGACCGGGCGTTCGCCGTCCTGCAGCCGGAGGCCTACCGGGAGATCGCCGGCGAACTCGAGCGCGCCAGCCAGGAGAAGGTGGTGGTGCTCGCCAGCGTGGTGGAGACGCTGCACCGCGAGTTAAACCGCGCCGGCATCCGGGTGGACCCGGGCCGGATCACCGGACGTCCGAAGCACGTCTACAGCATCTACCAGAAGATGCAGCGGCCCAAGTACCAGGGGCAGGGGGTGGGCCGCATCTACGATCGGCTGGCCATCCGGGTGGTGGTCAACGATGTGCGGGAGTGCTACGAGACCCTCGGCGTCGTGCACTCGCTGTGGACGCCGATCCCCGGCGAGGTGGACGACTATATCGCCGCCCCCAAGACCAGCGGGTACCAGTCCCTGCACACCGCGGTGATCTGCGAGGGCCAGCCCCTGGAGATCCAGATCCGGACGGTGGAGATGCACCAGGCGAGCGAGAACGGGATCGCCGCGCACTGGCGGTACAAGGAGGGGGGCAAGAAGGCCGACCCCGGGTTCGAGCAGAAGCTCTCCTGGCTGCGCCAGCTGCTGGAGTGGCACCAGGACCTTCAGGATCCCCGCGAGTTCGTCCACTCCGTCAAGATCGACCTGTTCCAGAACGAGGTGTTCGTCTTCACGCCCAAAGGCGACGTCATCGACCTGCCCGCGGGGGCGACCCCCATCGACTTCGCCTTCCGCATCCACACCGACGTCGGCTACCACACCGTGGGCGCGAAGGTGAACGGGCGCCTGGTGCCGCTGAGCCACCGCCTGCAGTCCGGGGACATCGTCGAGGTTTCCACGAACAAGAGCAGCGCCGGCCCGAGCCGAGACTGGCTGGCGTTCGTCCGGACCAGCAACGCCCGCACGAAGATCCGACAGTGGTTCAAGCGGGAACGGCACGACGAGAACATCGTCCGCGGCAAAGACCTCCTGGAGAAGGAACTGCGCCGGATCGGGAGCGTCGCCGCCCTGCGGCCGGAACGGCTCCGCGAGACCGCCGCCGAGTTCGGGCTCCCCGACGAGGAGGAACTCCTGGCCGCCGTCGGCAACGGCGATGTCTCGCTGCTGCAGGTGGTGCAGTCTCTCCGCGGCCAGCCGCCCGCCGAGGCGGAGGCGCCGTCGATCCCCACCGCCGTGTCGCCCCCCTCCCAGACGGCCCACGGGATTCGGGTGCGGGGGGTGGACAACGTCCTGATGCGGTTTGGGCGGTGTTGCAGCCCGTTGCCGGGGGACCGTGTCCTCGGGTACATCACGCGCGGCCGCGGCGTGAGCATTCACCGGGCGGACTGCCCGAACATCCAGTTCCTGCGGGGACAGCCCGAGCGGTTGGTCGAGGTGGAGTGGGAAGCCTCGCCGGACGGCACCTACCAGGTGGAGGTGGAGATCGAAGCGCTCGACCGGGTCGGCCTGCTCAAGGACATCCTGGCCGCGGTGACCGAGACCAAGACGAACGTGGTTTCGGTGAACGCCCGGGTGCGGAAGGACAAGGTGGGCATCGTCAACCTCGTCGTCGACATCGAGAACGTCACTCAACTGACCGCGGTGATGCAGCGCATCGGCCGCGTCCCGGAAGTCTACAACGTCGAGCGGGTCGTGCCGCACTAGCGGGCGCGGACGAAGTGTCCGCCACGGGGGCGGGTGTGGTGACGCGCCCGGAGAAACCGCAGGGTATTCACGGTGGAGGGAGGCAGCGATGATCGAGACGGCAGCGCGGGTAGAGGTGTTCACGGAGTCGGTGATTCGGGAGATGACCCGGCTGGCCATGGAGCACGGTGGGATCAACCTGGCCCAAGGGTTCCCGGACTTCCCGGCGCCGGCGGAACTCCTCGAGGCGGCGGCGCGGGCGCTGGCGGCGGGCCACAATCAGTACGCGATCACCTGGGGAGCGCCGAACTTTCGGCAGGCGCTCGCCGAGAAGGTCCGTTGGTTCAACGGGATCACCGCGGATCCGGAACGCCACATCACGGTGACCTGTGGGGCGACGGAGGCGATGATGGCGACGCTTCTGGCCACGGTCAACGCGGGCGAGGAGGTGGTCGTCTTTGAGCCGTTCTACGAAAACTACGGCCCGGACGCCAAGCTCTCGGGCGCGGTGCCCCGGTTCGTGCAGCTGCGGCTGGAGCCGGGGTTCCCGTTCGATCCGGCGGAGCTGCGAGACGCGATCACTCCCCGCACCAAGGCGATCATCATCAACACCCCGCACAACCCCACCGGGAAGGTGTTCACGCGGGCCGAGCTCGAGATCATCGCGGAACTCTGCCGGATGCATAACCTTCTGGCGATCACCGACGAGGTGTACGAGCACATCCTCTACGACGGGCAGGCGCATCTGAGCCTGGCCACCCTCCCGGGGATGGCGGAGCGCACCGTCATCGTGAACAGCATGTCGAAGAGCTACAGCGTGACCGGGTGGCGCGTGGGGTGGACGATCGCCCCCGCCCCGATCGCGGACGCGATCCGGAAGGTGCACGACTTCCTCACCGTCGGGGCGGCGGCCCCCCTGCAGGAGGCGGGGGTGACCGCGCTGCGGCTGCCGCGAGAGTATTACGGCACCCTGGCGGCGATGTATCAGCGCAAGCGCGACACGCTCCTCGGCATCCTGCGGGAGGCCGGGTTCCGCTGCCTGGTGCCCTCGGGGGCCTACTACATCATCTGCGACATCACGCCGTTTGGGTTCGACGACGACTATGAATTCACCATGCACCTGATCAAGGAGGTGGGGGTGGCGCCCGTGCCGGGCTCCTCCTTCTTCCACGACCCCACGCTGGGGCGGCACTACGTCCGATTTGCGTTTCCGAAGCGCGAGGAAACCTTCGATGAGGTTCGCACCCGCCTGCGGCGTCTGCGCCCGCGCGGGCGGCTTACCGCCGTGCCGGCGCGGCAGCCCGTCCCCCAGCCGGCCC
>DATEHM010000241.1:0-8097 GCA_035279545.1 bacterium
ACGTCGTCGTCCTCGGGGACGCGGGGCAGGGTCCGAGGGACTCGTACGGTGATGCCGCGCACGGGGTTATCCACGAGCAGGCCCACGTCCACGCACCACCGGAAGAAGGTCTTCAGCGGGCGGAAGTAATCGTGCACGCTAATCGGTTTCATCGTTTCCCGCAGACCGCTGAGGTAGCGCTGGATGCCGAGGGAGTTTGTTTCTCTTAGGGACTGCGAGTAAATAAATGACACAACTTACTTTTGGCGCGGCTGAATGGAGTAGTTCCAATCGCCATGGAAGGCATCCGGCGTGAGGCGAATGGTTGCCATTTGGTCATCGGTAATCTTGACCTTCTGCGGGTAGCGCCGCGTGTCCAGGATGCACCGTACTTTCAGCCCGGTGGACGTTCGGGTGCTCGCGATCAGTTTGACGATCGTGGCACGGGTCAACAACGGTCGGCCCCGCCAGTTCTGGCTGATGAAGGAGAACAGCCGATGCTCGATCTTGTTCCACGTGCTGGTGCCGGGCGGAAAATGGCAGACATGCAGGATCAGTCGGGTCGCGTCGGCCAATCGCTGGAGTTCCCACTTCCAGAGGCGAACGCGACTGCCGTTGCTGCCGCCGCTGTCGGCGACGATGAGCAGCGAGGAGGCCCGGGGATAGGCTTGCCTGCCCAGGGTCTTCCA
Organism: bacterium; assembly: GCA_035279545.1. Lineage (GTDB taxonomy): Bacteria > Sysuimicrobiota > Sysuimicrobiia > Sysuimicrobiales > Segetimicrobiaceae > Segetimicrobium. The sequence goes on from DATEHM010000241.1 coordinate 669, forward strand.
CCAGCGGTGGATGGTGTTCACCGCGAAGGCGGCCGTATCATGGTCGATGCCCACCGTCACCCAGCCCTGGTTGCGGCCCAGATCATACACGCCGTACGGAATCGCCTTGCCCTTCGCGGGATCCAGAAAGTCGTGCACGCGCACGCGCTGCGGGGTCCCGCGCGGCCGCCATTCCCGGCCCCTGTTCTTGAAGTTCCCGACCAGCTCTTTCTTCTTGGTATCGACCGAGATCGCCGGCTGTCGACGCCGAAGCTGCTGGCCCGCCTGGGTCTGAATGTACCGAAATTGCGCGTCGCGATCCGGATGTTGTGCCCCTTCCATGGTCTTGCGATTCGCCTGCAAGCTGTAGCCCGAGGCGGACAAGAGCTGCCGGACCAACCAGTCACTGGCGCGATGCCCCTGCGCGATCAACGCCTTGGCGAGTGCTCGAGTACTCAAGCAGGTCCAACGAAGCGGGGACTCCGGATCGCCCCGGCTCGTTGGCTCGACCAGGTGATTCAGGGCCGCGCTCAAGCGCGGGTCCACCGTCGTCGCCGGTTTGCGCCCGCCACCCGGCCGGCGAATTCGGCCCGGCGCAAGACGCGCGCCGGCTCGGGCCTCCCTCAGCCCCCGCACGATGGTGCTTTGCGAGATCCCCGTGGCTCGGGCCACCAACGATCCGCCGCCATGGCCCAAGGCTTGCGCTTCTGACGCTGCCCAGAGCCGCCGTGACCGCTCGTCCAACGAATGCCGGAGCATTCGATACTTCTCGCGAATCAACTGACGCGGTGTCACGCCTCAAGTATCGCATAAATTTCTGGTTATTTGTGTCATTTATTTACCCGCAAATCCTAACCTCAGCGAGTAGTGTGGCGTTCCGCATCGTGAGTGCGGCCTGCGTCGAGAGTTCCGTCATGTTCTGCTGTTGCGTGGCCGTGAAATAGTGCGGAACCGGCGCGGTCACCACCAACGTACCGAGGACCTCGTTCGCGAGCGTGAGCGGCGTGACCACGAGCGAGCGGACGCGTCCTTTGCCAAAGGCCTGATCGGCGTCCCCGGTCCAGCGGGGATGTTTCTGGTAGTCGTCGATACACTCCGTTTGACGCACCTCGAGGGTCCAGCCCAACCCCGGCCTGCCGGAATCGCCACAGACGCGCTCGAACACATGTAGCTCAGCGCCCCGTGCCGCGGCCACGCGCGGTCGCATGCCCGGCCGACGAAGGACAATCCACAGGAGATCCGACTTGGCGATCCGGGAAACGTGGTTGGCAAGCTGCGTCAGCAGCTCCTCCAGGTTCGGCGCCCGGAGCAAGTCGGCAACGGCATCCCGCAATTTCGTCGCTTCGGTGAGCGCGTGACGGTAGAACATCACAAGCAACGCGGCGATGCTGGCGAACACGACAGGGACGACCGACTGCAATTCGCTTCGATACGACACGTGCGCGAATGGAAGTCCGATTGCTAACCCGCACACGCCCACGCATGCTGTGCCGACGACATCCCACGACGTATTGGCGCGGAGCACCCACCACAACGGCACGTGTCGGCGTACCGCATACCGCACACTTACCTGCATCGCGGACGCTACCGCGTACGCCAACACGATCCCGATCGTACCAGCGAGCAGCAGGCCTCCTTGCACCGGGGCGATGGGACGGGTCAATGTCAACGATCCGGCGACCAGCACGCTCCACGCCGCACCTGCGACCAGCACCGACACGCCGCGCTGTCCAACGCTTAGCGCGGCCACGTCCACGGCCTGTCTTCGAACGGCGAGCTGATAGATTGTAATGCCGACGAGGCCGGTCAGCGCTGCCGGCACCGGTCCGATAATCACAATCGCAGGCAGAAGCGCTGCCGCGATCAACGTCTGGTACCCGCCTTCGGCAAACGCGTAAACCCTGGTCCCACAGACCATGGAGGCGCCCGCGAACAGGAGCAACAAGAAGACATTCGGGAACGCGGTGCGCGGAAGCAGCCATGCGAGAATCGCCGCACCCGCGAGCAGCGGACCCCACATGCTTGCCTGTCTGAGAGCGCCGGGTCCGGGCACGAGCGCCTCCGCGCCTTGTCTTACACTGGCCAGCGCCTAGGCGAGCGCATGTGCCGGATCCACCAGCGGCCAGCCGAGGCGAGCCTACTCTGCGCTATACCCAACCCGCCCACCTGCTAGCCGCGGTCGCAGTGAGTGACCGTGGACGCCTCCATTGGACATGATGGAGCGAGTCGACACCTTCGAAGCGGAACGGCCACACCTGCTGGCGTTCGCTTACGGGATGCCGGGCAGCCGCGCAGACGCCTAGCTCGTGGTGCAGGACGCCTTTCTCCGTTGGCAGGGCGCGCAGTCCTGCCAAATCGAGTCGCCGCGGCGCTACCGACAACGCATTGTTACACGCCTCGCCATCGACCACTTACGCACCCTTCGGCGCCAGGAATATCTGGGCGGTGTGGCTGCCTGAACCGATGGTGCGAGCCGACGACGATCCGGCGGCACTGACTGTGTTCTCCGAGTCACTATCGATCGTGTTGGTACGCGCTTGGAAGCCCTCTCCCTATGGAGCGGGCGGTATTCCTGCTTTGCGAGGAGTGCTGTGATCACTCGGAGATCGCTCGGATAATCAGAAAGATCGAGGCCAACAAGGTAGATCCTCCATCGGGCCCAGCATCACACCCGAATCATCAGGCGCCGCCCGCGACCAGATGCCGGCGCAAAGTATCGAGGTTCGGAACGGTGACCGTCGGATGCGGCTCCCCGCGGGGTGCATGCCCCATGTTCCCAGTAAGGACCAGCGCCGTGGGGATCCCGGCCGTAACGCCAGCCTGAATGTCCGTTTCGACCGTGTCCCCAACAACAAGTGCCTCGTCGCGAGCGACACCCAAGCGGGCCAGCGCCGCGTCCACAATGAACGGATTCGGCTTCCCGATGATCGTGGCACGTTGGCCACTCGCGCGCTCCAGGAAGGCCAGGACGGGTCCGCACTCGGGAATGAATCCAGCGCGTGTCGGCAGGACGGCATCGGCGTTCGTACCGATAAGCACCGCGCCATTGAGCAGCCACCGCGTCGCTTCGGTCAACTGTGGCAGACCGAGCGCGGGATCGTAGCCCACGACCACATACTCAGGCGTCTGGGATTCCACCAGCCCTACGGCCGCCAGTTCCTCCTTGAGCGCCGGGCTTCCGATCGCTGCGATACGCGCCCGAGGGCGGTGCTGCTGAAGATACTGGGCGGTCGCCCATGCCGACGTGATGATGTCCTGTACCGGAATGGACACGCCCAGCCGTTCCAGCTTCTCCGCGTAGGCTTCCGCGGAACTTCCGGAGTGGTTGGTCACGGCGACCACGCGTCGTCGACTCTCTCGCAGAAAGGACAGAAACTCCCGCGCACCCGGCAGCAGCACGTCCTCTTTGTAAATGACACCGTCCAGGTCGAGAATCACCCCGCGCACGCGAGCCAACGGACGGGGTGCTTGCGCGCCCAATGAACCCCTACCCGGAGCCTCGGGCCGAGCGGTGTAATCGCTCCGTGACAGCCAATGATGCCCCAGCGGTTTGATGGGCAGCGAAAGCTCGAACCGGTCTCGTCCGAACACTCTCACGGCGAGGGTATCGGCTGTTACATCCAGCCTGGCCCAGGCGGCCGCGGGATGCGGGTGCGTCGTAAACGTTTCCGTCAACGACTGAATGGTCACGTACGGAACGCCGTCGATGATGTTGATCGCGTTCCAGTGTACGTGCCCGGCCACGACCAGCACGACCCCACCGCTGCGCCGGATTACATGGCGGGCCAGGTCCGCATTGACGTATCCGGCATTCCCGGGCGGGCTGTGCTCGAAGTAGTAGTTGCCGATCATGGACCCACTGTCAAACGGTACATGCGTGAAGACGATGCTCGGCCCCTGGGTCCTACCCAGATCGGTTTCAAGCCATGCCAATTCGTCCTCTTTCAGAACGTAGAGGCCATGAGGCCCTGGGCTGCTGCTCGGACACCAGAACACCAGGTGCCACCCTTCCAGATCCATCGTGCGGGACTGAAACCGCACCCCCAGGACGCTCTCGGAGTCCGCGATCGAGAGGTTGACCTGGTCGTGGTTTCCAAGCAAGTGCACGCACGGTTCCCGCAACGCGCGGAAGCGGGCGGCCACCTCGCGGAGCCGACACATGTCCGTGTCGTGGTCCAGATCGCTGATCCGGTCTCCGAAGTCGACCGACAAATCGGGGTGCGCATCGTTGGCAGCCTTAACAGATTGCTCGAGCAGGGTCAACGCGCTCGGACCCGCCTTCGTTTCGGTGACGTGGCCGTGATGAATATCGGCGATGAGCGTCAGGCGCAGCGGGCGCGGCATACAGCCTCCGGGAGCGAGCCTATCATATACGTCGTCCTTCGATAATGGCATTCGTGCGGGCGAGCGTAGCAAGCGTGCGTTTCAGGGAGCGCGTGGCGAGTGCGACGTAAAGCGCATCGATCACGGACAAGTGCGCGATCCGCGAGGCCATCGCCTCGACCCGGAAGGCGGTTTCCGGCGTCGCGGTCATGAGGACGATGTTTGCCATCTCCCGGATCGGGGCGCGTAGAAATGAGGTGAGCGCGATGACCGTCGCTCCCTGGGCCCGCGCGTTACGGGCGCTGTCGAGCGTTTCCCGCGTGCGGCCCGTATGGGAGATCACCAAGGCGACATCGCCGGGGCCGAGTAGGGCCGCGCTCACCGCCTGCATGTGCGAGTCGGTGACCACGGCAACCCGGAGGCCCATCCGGAGGAAGCGGTAGTACGCGTCCACGGCAATGGGCGCGCTCGAGCCAACCCCGTAGATCTCGATCCGCCGCGCCGTGCCGAGGGCCGCGACGGCCTTCCCGAACGCGCTCTCGTCCAAAAGCTCGAGGGTGTGGGCGATGGCCTGCATGTCAGCGCGCAGCACCTTCCTGGCGATTTCCATCGGGGTGTCTTCCGCGCGCACGTCCTCGGACAAGACAGCGGGGGATCTCCCCATCTCCACCGCGAGCGCGATCTTGAAGTCCTTGTAGCCGGCGAACCCGAGGGTGTGGCAGAATCGGAGCACGGTCGCGGTGCTCACCCCCGCGCGCCGCGCCACCGCCTCGATCCCCATACCAGTCGCGCTCGCGGGGTCTGCCAGCATGAAAGTTGCCACCGTACCTTCAGACCGGCTTAGCGAGGACTGGGCACTACGGATTCTGGCCAACAGGGCATGCCCGGGAACAGGACTATGCTCGTGTGCTCGACCCACCGACGCTGCGGGCATCAGGTACTCCTTTCCGCACTACAGGTTGACGAGACCGTCGCCGGGCCATTCCCGCTTCGCGTGGAAGTTGTACGGGACGCAGTAGTGATAGAGAATGGCGTTGGCCCAGCGGCCTCGGATTACCCAGCGGTTCGCGTGCAGCAGCGGCGCAGGGTCGACCGGACGATCGAACCGCACATACTCGGGCCAGGTCCCCGGAAAACGCGGCGGCCACCTCCGCTTGCGTGGGTGGTCGGGCACGCGCCCTCCGCGGAGGGAGGCCTCGAAGTCGCGTCGCAGTACCGCCTCGACCCCGTCGATCTCCTCCCACCCCGCCGGCAGCGTGCCGTGCTTCCCCCACTGCACGCGGACCACCGGCCTCATCCCGAAGGCCAGCGTGCCGCTCGTCAAGAGCCGCCCGTGGAAGTACGTGGTCGTCTCAACCGGCACACCGTCTTTCGGCCGGTACCGCACCCACGCGATCTCGTGATCGCTGGGCTCGTCGTCGTCGGGGTAGTCCCAGTCGTCCTCCCAAAAGAAGTGATAGGCGACGACCGGCTCGGACGGGTGGTGGATCGCCGCGCAGTCACGCAACGCGAAGCACTCCGCAGCCGTCGTCAGGACGAGCGGTACCAGGAGCTCGATGGCGTGACGCTGGCGGTCGTCGGGCTCGTGAGGCGGGTCGAGGCGATTGACCTCGGCGTACAGCGCGCTCGTCGCGTTCAACTGCCCGAGATTGTGCCGGAGGGTCGCCAATTGTTCGAGACGGCGGGCGTCCCCTGGGCGGGCCGTGGCAAGGGCATGCAGCGCGGCCATGGCGGCTTCGATACCGGGCTGCTGCTCACCCTGTGTGGCGCGCCAATCGGGCGCGGCGACCGCCGCGAGAAGCGCCGCGGCGGCCCGCTCAAGGGCCTCGTCCCCCTCCTCCCAGCCGGCAGCGGAGACACCCCGCCGCGCCCCATTCCCGCCGTCTTCTTGAACCATCACCGCGGCGCATCCGCCAGGTCGAACGGCACGACTGCACCGCTCTGATCGAACAGGTGCGCGTGGCGCCACGCGAGGCGCAACGCGATCCGCAAGCCGGCCGCCACGGACGCGCCCGTGCCGACCAGCACCCTGACTGGCGTGTCCCCGCACGCGGCATGGACCAGCCACTCCCGGCCTATCTGCTCAACCAGCGCCACCTCGGCGTGTAGGTCGCCGTCCGCGGCCAGTTCCAGGTGCTCCGCCCGGATGCCGAGGACATAACCCCCCGCGGGCAGCGGACGCCCGAGGCGCCGCGGCGCTCCTCCCGCCACCGCGAGGCGGCCGTCCTCCACGCGGGCCGGCAGGAAGTTCATCGGCGGCGTCCCGATGAACTCGGCCACGAACCGCGACGGTGGATGATGGTAGAGGTCACTGGGTGTCATCAGCGCGATGAGCCGGCCGCTGTGCATGACGCCGACGCGGTCGGCAATGCTGAGCGCCTCCGCCTGGTCGTGCGAGACGAAGAGCGTGGTGATTCCGAGCTCCCGCTGCAGACGCCGGATCTCCGCGCGCGTGACCTCGCGCAGCCGGGCGTCCAGGTTGGAGAGCGGCTCGTCCAGCAGCAGGACCGCTGGTTCCTTGACCAGTGCCCGGCAGAGGGCGACCCGCTGCTGCTGGCCGCCTGACAGTTGCCCAGGCCGCCGCGGCAGGCAATCGACAATCCCTGCGAGTTCGGCCACATGCCGCACCCGCTCGGCCACCTCCGCCGCACGCGTGCGCCGCACACGCAGCGGGAACGCAATGTTCTCGAACACGCTGAAGTCGGTAAGCAGCGCGGAATTCTGGAACAGGAAACCGATCTTTTCGCGCAAGTCGAACAACTCGTTGCGCGACAGCTTCGGAACGTTGCGACCGTCGACGCGGATCTCGCCGGCGTCGGGCAATAGCTGACCGGTGATATGGCGCAGCAGCGTCGTCTTGCCGGTGCCGCTCGGTCCCATGATTGCGGTGATCTTGCCGCGCGCGATATCGAGATCGATGCCGTCGAAGATGACCTTGTCGCCGAGCGAGGTGCGAAGGCCGCGCACTTCGACCAGGGCCGGGCCGGCTTTGGGGGTTTCGATCACGCGGGTTCGTTCCGATGCTGGCCGCCGAATGCGCGGCGGCCTACCTTAGCCGATGCGCTGGCGCGGGTGCCAGCACCGGACGGAACGGTTCATGCGGGTTTCAGCAGGTCCTCGATCAAAG
>DATEHM010000242.1:0-8978 GCA_035279545.1 bacterium
GGGCGCGCTCGGGAGCGGGCGAGCCGGCCGGGCGGGCGCGCCCGGGCGTGGGAGGATCGTGAGGGGGCGGTCGCATCCGGCCGTGTTCGTGGGTGGGGCGATCGTCATCGTCCTCTCGCTGGCGTACCTCGTCTACGGCGGGATCCAACAGGGCGCCACCTACTGGGTGACGGTCGGCGAGCTGCTGCAGCGCGACCCCTCCGCCCCCCGGGACCGGGTCCGCCTCGGGGGAACGGTCGTGCTGGGGTCGGTGGCCTGGGACGGCTCCCACCAGCACCTGCGGTTCGCCGTGACCGACGGGGCGAAGTCGATCCCGGTCCGCTACAGCGGGGTCGTTCCGGACATCTTCCGCGAGGGCCGTCAGGTGGTCGTGGAGGGGCGCATCGCACCGGATGGGGCGTTCGCCGCGACGACGCTGCTCGCCAAGTGCCCGACCAAGTACACTCCGGGCGATCCGCAGGGGCAGGGCATGCGGTGATGGGAGGTCGCCTCGGCCGTGGCTGACCTTGGACGCTTCAGCCTTCTCGCCGCGTTCGTCCTGGCGCTGTACGCGGTGGCGGCGGCGGCCCTGGGCGGCCGGGCGCGGCGGCCGGAGATCGTCCAGAGCGCCGTGCGGGCCCTGTGGGTGGTCGCCGCCCTTGAGGTCGTGGCCGCCGGAGTGCTCGCCCTGGCCCTCGCCCGCCGCGACTACACCTTCGCCTACGTGATCTCCCACGTCAGCAACGCTCAGGCGCTCGTGTACGACCTCACATCCTTCTGGGGGGGGATGGAAGGATCGTTGCTGCTGTGGGCGCTGATCCTCTCCGCCTACACGGCGTTGGCCGTGCGCGCCGTCGCGAGCGATCATCCGCGGCTCCTCCCCGGGGTGACCGGGGTGTGCGCCGGCGTGGCCGTGTTCTTCCTGTTCATGCTGACGAGTGTGACCTCGCCGTTCGTCACCACCCCGTTCCCGCCCGCGGATGGGCGGGGGATGAACCCCCTCCTCCTCAACCCGTGGATGGCGATTCACCCGCCCACCCTGTACCTGGGGTTTGTCGGCCTCACCGTTCCCTTTGCGATCGTGATCGCCAGCCTGCTCGACGGCGCGGCCGACGAGGGCGGCGTGCTCCTGGCCCGCCGCTGGATGATGTGGGCGTGGTACTGCCTGAGCATGGGGTTGATGTTCGGGGCGAAGTGGTCGTACGTGGTCTTGGGATGGGGCGGGTACTGGGCCTGGGACCCGGTCGAGAACGCCGCGCTGATGCCGTGGCTGGTGGCGACGGCGTTTCTGCACTCCGTGATGATTCAGGAGCGGCGGGGGATGCTCAAGCAGTGGACGGTGCTGCTCGTGGTGCTGGCCTTTGGGCTCTCCATCTTCGGAACCTTCCTCACCCGCAGCGGGGTCCTGAGCAGCATTCACTCCTTCACGCAGTCGCCGCTGGGCACGTATTTCCTGGCGTTCCTCGCCGCCGTCATGCTGGCCGCCTTCGGGCTGGTCGCCTGGCGGTGGGAGGCGCTCCGCAGCGAGAACACGCTGGACTCCGCGCTCTCGCGGGAGAGCGTGTTTCTGTTGAACAACGCGGTGTTTTTGGCCACGGCCTTCACCGTGTTCCTCGGCACGGTGTTCCCGGTGGTGTCCGAGGTGCTCAGCGGCAGGAAGATCAACGTCGGCCCGCCGTTCTTCGCGCATGTCGTGACGCCGCTCGCGCTGGTCCTCCTGCTGTTGATGGGGGTCGGCCCGCTCATCGCCTGGCGGCGCGCCTCCGCGGCCAACCTTCGCCAGAGCTTCCTCACGCCGGGGGCCGTGGGGGTGGTGCTGGGGCTCGGCCTGCTGGCCGCCGGGATGCGCGCGCCCGGCGCGGTGCTCGCCTTCACGCTCTGCGGCTTTGTCGCCGGCACGATCGGCCTCGAGTTCGCCCGCGGGATCCGCGTCCGCCGCGCCCATCAGGGGGAGGGGCCGGCCCGGGCGCTCGTCGGCCTCGTCCTGCAGCACCGCCGTCGGTACGGGGGGTACACCGTGCACCTCGGGATCCTCCTGCTGTTCGCCGGCCTCACCGGATCCTCGGTCTTCAGCACCCAGCGCTTGGTCACGCTCCACCCGGGCGAGGCCGTCCAGGTCGGCGAATACCGGGTGCGGTTTGACGGCCTCCGGCAATCGACCCGCCACGGCGCGCTCGTCATCACGGCGGGACTGCAGGCGTTTTCCGGCGGGCGGAACCTCGGGACCCTCGAGGCGCGGCGCAACCTCTTCCTCACCGGGGAGGACTCGACCACCGCTGTGGCGCTGCGGAGCACCCTGCGCGACGATTTGTACGTGACCCTGATCGGTTGGACCGACACGGGGGAGGCGACCCTTCGCCTCCTGGTGAACCCCCTCGTCGCGTGGATGTGGATCGGGGGCCTCGTCATCTCGGCTGGGTCGGCGATCGCCATGCTCCCGGAGCGGCGATCGGTCAAGGTGGTCCAGCCGGTCCTGAGCGGGGCGTGGAGCCCCGGCGACCTGTGATGGGGGCGATCCTGGTGCTTCTCGCCGTCGCCGCGGCGGCCTGGGTGCTCGCCCCGCTCCGCCGCCCCGCTGCCAACGCGGGGGCCGGGGTCCTCTCCGAGAGGGCGGGGGCTCCTCGGGCGATGCGGCGAGGCGCGGCGGATCAGGCCCTGCGCGATCTGGAGTTCGACCACGCCATGGGGAAGGTGAGCGTCGAAGACTACGACGCCCTTCGTGCCGGGTACGAGGCGGCGATCGCCGCGGACGGAGACATCTCCGGGGGGCCGGCTTGACGGCGGTCGCCGCCGGGTTCTCGTCGTTCCGCGGCGGGCCGGGAGGGCCCGCCGCCTGAGCGTCCGCACACGGCTCGGGGCCCTGTGCGCGGTATTGAGCCTCGGTGGTGCCGTGCCGCTGGCGGCGCTCTTCCCATCGGCCGCGGCGGTCCAAGGCGAGATTCGCGGGCGGGTGATGGTCCGAACCGCGCCGGTCCACCCCATCGGGCAGCAGACCGTTCATCTCACCATCGTGGAGCGGGCGGTGGCCTCCGAGCGCGAGGCGGTGACCGACGCCGCGGGTGCGTTTCGATTCGCGGGCCTGCCGGTCGGCGGCATTCGCGTCTTCGTCCTGCACACGGAGTATGCGGGGGTGCGCTACACCACCGACCGGATCGTTCTCACGCCGACCGCCTCCGTCCGCACCGTCGATCTGGCCGTGTACGCATCCTCGCCGGATCGTTCGCCGCTGCGCGCGCCGCTGGCGTTGGCCGTGGTGGACGTCGCGCGCGGGGCGCTCCGGGTGAGCGTCATTCAGCGGTTGGAGAATCCCACGGATCGGACGCTCGTCAGCACGCCGCAGGACCCGCTCGATTTCCCCTTGCCCCCGAAGGCGGAGTCGGTGAGCTTTCTCGCCGGATGGGGGGACCCGCGGATCGCCAACGGCCGGATCACCGATGCATTTCCCCTCATGCCCGGGCGTACCGAGGTCGCCTACGCCTACGGGCTCGAACCGCGCAGCGCCCTCGTCGAGGTGCCGTGGACCTTTCCGTACGGCGCCCAGGACGTGGAGGTCCTGGTGGCCGATACGGGACTCGCCGCGGCCGCGGATGGGCTCACCGCGCGGGGCTCCGTCCAGGGACCGCACGGGCGCTTCCTGCGATTGAGCGGCGGCCCGGTCGCCCGCGGTCGACAGATCGTGCTCCGGCTTCGAGGCGTGCCGCTCGATCGCGACCCGTGGCCGGGGGCGGTGGCGGTTGGCCTCGCCGTGGTCCTGGCCGGCGGGCTGGCGCTGGCCTGGCGCCGGGCGGTGCGGACGCCCACCTGAGACATTCGCGCACGTGTGCTGGGGCAGGCGCTCGGAGGCGGTCCCCCGGAATCGAGGGAGGAGACCAGGGCTCGCCTGAGGGAGGAGACCAGGGCTCGCCTATGGAAGAAAAACATCCCGCGCGCTTCGGGACGCCTGTGATCGCGCCCATCTGCGTCCGGATCGGAGACCGGACAGGATTGTGTGGCGCGGGATGCCGGCGTTGTCCGCGACGTCGGAGCGGCGTGGCGGGCCGGAGGGGCTGCGCCGATCGAGCGAGCGCCCGGAGGATCTGCCCGTGCCCGGATGGGCGCATGGGCGATGGAGGGTACCATCAGCATGCGGGGAAGAAGTCTGGAGGTCCGACCCGGAGCGCTGTTCGCGCTGATCGCCTCGGTCGCCCTCGCCGGATGCCAGCCGTCGGTCAATGTGTCGAACGCCGCGGTCGACCGGCGCCTGCCGCCCCCTCAGTCGGTGGAGATCCCGTTGGTCACCGACGAGAACGAGCAGCCGATCGTCCCGGATGCGGTCAAGGGGAAGCAGGTCTTTGAGGCGAACTGCGCGGTCTGCCACGGGATGAGCGGCACGGGCAACGGCCCGATGTCGAAGACGCTCGTCGCCCCGGACATCGACGTGCTCACCGCCTTCCTGGGGGTGTTTGGGATCACCCTGCACCGCACGCCCCTCCCCAGTCATCCCGCGGACTTCACCAACCGAGACCTGGAGAACGTCATCTCGCCGGCGATCCTGTTTGAGACCGTCACCGAGGGACGGCCGCACACGGCGATGCCGGCGTTCGGCGCGGAGGCCTCCTTCGGCGCGAACAAGGCGCAGACCCTAAAGAACGAAGAGCGGTGGGATGCCAACGCCTACGAGATGACGTTCCGCACCAACCCGGCGGAGCTGAGCGCGGCGAAGGCCTTGTACGATCAGCAGTGCGCGGTGTGCCATGGGGCGAACGGCGACGGCAAAGGCCCCCGCGGGCCCGAGATGGCCGCCGGGCTGTGGTCGTGGTCCCGCGGGGAGGGGCCGGGGATCTTCACCGACATCAACTACATCGCGCAGCGGAACCCGAGCGAGCTCATCAACGCCATCCTGGACGGCCAGGGGTTTGGGTTGATGCCCGGCTACCGGGGGAAGCTCACGACGGCCCAAATCAACGGGCTGGTGGACTACATCTTCGCGTTCTTCTACAAGCACCCGCCGATCAAGTAGTACAATTGGGGCGGAGGCGGTCATGGCGAGGAGGTGTTCGGGAGGATGAAGGTTGATCGGCGGGGTTGGCTGAAGGCGCTCACCGCGCTGCCGGTGCTCGGCGGGGTGATCGCGATCCTGTCCCCGTTCTTTCGCTTTCTCAAGCCCAACGACCGGCCGTGGGGGATCTTCACGGTGGCCCCCGACACGCCGAAGGGCGGCGCCCAGATCGTCGGGAAGACCACCGCGCTGCCGAAGCCGTGGGACTCACTCTACTTCACGTACGTCCAGAAGTACGTTCAGTATGATCCGACCGGGTTCAAGGCCGCGAACATCCCGGGGGTCGCGATCCGGCTGCCCCGCAAGGTGAAGTTCACCAACGCCCAAGGGTTTGTCGGCTACGATGGGGAGACCGATATCGTGCTCTTCCAGCGGATCTGCCCCCACCTGGGGTGTATCTTCGACTACGTCCCGGTCTGGCAGAACGTCACCTCGGGGTACGGCGGGTTCACGCCTCCGGCCTTTGAGCAGCATGCGCTGATGGCGTGCCCCTGCCACTTCAGCATCTACAATCCCGAGTACCCGGGCGATCCGGGAAACGTCATCTCGGGCCCGGCGCCGCGCGGGGCCCGCTACTTCCATTTTGAGATCCGGGGCGAGGATATCGTCGTGGACGGCGCGGAGCTCGGCGGGATCGCGTAGGGCGACCGCCGGCGCAGCGTCGGGAAGACCACACAGCGTAGAGGGCGGGAGGGGAACCGTGCAGGCGGTGCTGGCAGATCTCAAAGAGTGGCTCCAGGATCGCAAGGCGCACCTGGACCTCTTCGACGAGACGAAGACCGCGCACCTGGACAACCCGCTGTACACCCTGGGCGGGCTGGTCTGGCTGTCGTGGATGGCCGTGATCGTGTCCGGGGTCATCCTGATGCTGTGGTACATCCCGACGACCACGGGCGCCTACCGCTCGATTGAGCACATCACCTACGATATCCCCTTCGGCTGGCTGGTGCGCGGGATTCACAAGTACGCGGCGGACATGCTGATCACGTGCATCACCCTGCGCATCTATCGGATGTACTTTGCGGGGGAGTACAAGAAGCCGGGAGAGCTCTCGTGGATGATTCTCTTCGCCTCGCTGGTGCTGGGGATGATCTCGGGGATTAGCGGCTACCTGCTGATCTGGAATCAGCGGGCGTTCTGGGCGGCGAAGGTCGTGCTGACGGTGCCGACCTACTACGATGATATTCCCATCCTCGGCAACCTGGGGCTCGGCCGGGCGATCGCGTTCATCTTCCTCGGCGGCCCCGCCGTCAGCCAGGCGGCGATCACCCGGTTCTATGCGATCCACTTCGGCATCTCCGTCGTGTTCGCGATCCTGGCCGAGGTCTTCTTCTACCGGACGCGGCGCCGACGCCTGAACCTCTCTCCGTTTGTGATCGCCCTGGTGATCGCGTTCCTGGCCTGGGTGAGCTTCGAGCGCATCACGGACATGGGGCGGTGGGCCAACCCCAACCGGACGCCGCTGCCGATCCTGTCCGACTGGTACTTCCTGGCCCTCTACCAGCTCGTGAAATACATGCCCCCGTTGTGGGCGGGCATTGCCCCGGCGCTGTTGATTGGGTACGGCATGCTGGTCCCGTTCTTGGACCGGACGAAGGAGACCCGGCCGCTCGAGCGTCCCTTCTTCTTCGTCGTGGGCCTGTTGTCGCTGTTCTACTTCATCGCGTTCACGGCGCTGATCATGCTCAACATCGCCGTGATCAGCCGCGACCCGCCGATCATCCTGGCGGTGACCGTGGTCGTCCTGGTGCTGGCCTTCGTCTGGGAGATCGCCCACCGTCGCCGCAAGGCCCGGCGGGCGCCGGTGCAGTCCCAGCCGGCGCGGGCGGCCGCGACCGGGGACTGACGCGATGCGGCGGAAGGCGCGGTTTTACGCGCTGCTGGTCCTCGCCACCGTCGGGCTGAGCCGCCTGCTCGCTGCGTGGCGCGCCTGGCGTGCCGCGCCGACGCTGGACGGAGGCCTGGTGGTGGTGGCCTTCGGCCTCGGCCTGTTGGGCGCGATCCTCTGGCTGGGGTTCGTGCTGTACGAGGTGGACAGGGCGGCCGGACGGGTCCGCCACCGGGTCGGGGTGTACGAGTGGGTCCTCGCACGGCGGACGGGGGCACGGCGTCCGGACCTCCTCTGGCCGGGAGCGCCTCCGCCCCGGCCGGACGGGGGCGGGAGGTGAGCGGCGTGGACGATCGGACGGCGGGGTATGGGACGTGGATCGCCCTGCTCGCGGTCATCAGCCTGGGCTGCGTCGTCGGGATGGTGTGGGGCGAGCTGACCAGCCACCGCCTCGTCACCGGGGCGCTGATCGGCGTCGTGCTGCTCGCCTATTCCTTCATCCTGTTGTTCCTGCGCAAGGGAGGGTTTACGGGTGTATAAGCGGCTCCTGGCGCGGCTGCTGCGGTGGACGCTGAGACTGGACGTGGCCATCAACCGCGTCTACCCGGAGGACTTCAACCCCCTGTACTACACGGGAGGGTTGTCCAACCTCTTCCTCACGGTCCTGGTGCTCTCGGGGATCTTCCTCTTCTTCTATTATGTGCCGTCCTTCAACGACGCCTACACGTCGGTGCAGTACATCTCCGATCAGCTGCCGTTTCCCGCCCAGGTGCCGTACGGCCAGATCATCCGTGGAATCCACCGCTACGCCGCCGACGGGTTCATCATCGTCATCCTGCTGCACTTCTTCCGGAACTGGTTCACGGAGCGGTTCCGCTTCTCCCGCGATGAACCCTGGATCAGCGGCATGATGCTGTTGGTCTTCGCCGGGTTCATCGGCGTGACCGGGTACGTGCTGGTGTGGGACCAGCGCAGCGAGCTGATCGTGGCGATGACGGGGAACGCGCTGAGCTCGGTGCCCTTCGTGGGCGGATGGCTGCGCTCCATCCTGTTCGGGGGGCAGGGGTTGACCAACCTCCTCCTGCCCCGGATGTTGTTCCTCCACGTCGGCCCGGCCACCGCCCTCTATCTCCTGCTGTGGTGGCACTACGTGCGCATCCGTCACCCCAAGGTCTGGCCGCCGGCGGTGTGGACGCTGTTCACGCTGGGGTTGATCCTGCTCCTCACCGGGCTGATCCCCGCGGTCAGCCAGCCTTCGGCATCGGCGGGGACCACGCCCGCCCGCCTCGCGCTCGACTGGTTCTTTCTCCTCCCGTACGCGAGCCTTCAGTACCTGCCATCCCTCGGGCTGATCCTGATCGGCGTGGTGATCGTGGTCTACGGGCTCTACATCCCGTACCAGCTGCCCGAGACCGAGCGGGAGCTGGGGCTGCGGGACGCCGGGGTGGCCCAGGTGATCGACGCCAACTGCACCGGATGCGAGCTCTGCTACTACGATTGTCCGTACGACGCGATCGTCATGGTGCCCACCCCGCATCCCGGCGTGACGAAGGCGGCGCAGGCCCGAAAGCTCCTGGCCGTGGTGCTCGAGTCGCGGTGCGTGGAGTGCGGGATCTGCATCGGCGCCTGCCCCTTTGAAGCCCTGGAACTGCCCCACTACCTTGAATCGGACATCCACGAGAAGGTGCTGGCCGCATGCCGGAGCTAGAGCCGACCCAGAAGCCTGCCCCCGGGGGAGGGGCCCCGTCCGGGGTGTCCTCCCCCCGTCCCAAAATCGTCGGCTTCCTCTGCGACTGGGCGGTGAGCGCGGAGGGGTTGATCCGCGAGGACGGGACGATGCGGGATCTTCCCCATGTCACGTTGATCAAAGTGATGTGCTCGGGGTTCATCCGGCCGGCGTGGCTGGAGTTCGCTCTCCGGAACGGCGCCGAGGGAGCGTTCGTCTGCGGCTGCCCGCTCGGGGACTGCTTCAACCGGTTCGGCAACAACCTGATCGGCGACCGGGTCCTCCAGATGCGGCGGCGGCTGGAACGGCAAAAGATCCACCCGGACCGGGTGGCGACGATCTACTACGGGCTGCACGCGCAGGCCGAGTTCGTCGCCGCCGTTCGGGAGTTCAGCGACCGGGTGGCC
>DATEHM010000243.1:0-3349 GCA_035279545.1 bacterium
TCCGGATCACCGACTACATCGACGGCATCAAACACATCGCCATGATCATGCATCTGATGGGAGGCGGGCGCTAGGGTGGGGGAGGCGTCCCAAACCTCGCTGTTGGCGGCGGATGACGCCGCGGTCCGCCCGGTGCGGGGCCGCATCTACGTCGGCACCTGCTCGTGGGCGGAGAAGTCGTTCGTCAAAAGCAATTTCTACCCCCGGCCGATCCGCACGGCCGAGGATCGTCTCCGCTATTACGCCACGCAGTTTCCTACGGTGGAGATCGACGCGTCCTACTTCGCCTTGCTCCCGCCAGCCTACAGCCGGCGATGGGCGGAGGAGACGCCCCCGGGATTCATCATGCACGCGAAGGCCTTCGGCCTGTTCACCGGTCACGGCGCCGCCGTGCAGCGGCTTCCCCAGGGATTTTCGGCGCTGCTGCCCCCACGGCTGCGGGAGGTGCGCGAGGTCCGAGTGCGGGACGTTCCCGATGAGTTCCTGAACGCCTGCTGGGACCGCTATCGCGAGTTCCTCGCCCCGCTCGAGCAGGCCGGCAAGCTCGGCTACGTCCTCTTCCAGCTGCCACCCGGCGTCAAATACTCGCCGGCGGCCCTGGAGGCGATGCGCGGCTGGAAGCGGGAGCTTCCCGGGTGCCATCTCGCAGTCGAATTCCGGAACCGTGACTGGGCGCGCCACCCCGAAGCGTTGGAGTTTCTCGCGCGGGAAGGGCTGGCGTATGTGATGGTGGACCTGCCGGACCTTCCCCGTTTGATGCCCACGGTGGAGGCGATCACTTCCGACTGGGCGGTGGTCCGGTTCCACGGCCGCAATATCGCCGGGTGGGATCGGACCGGTGCGAGTACCGACGAGCGGTACGACTACGAGTACTCGATCGACGAACTGCGCTCATGGGCGGAGATCGCGGCGCGGGGCGGCAGCCGGGCCGCCCGGTTTTTCGCGATGTTCAACAACCACGTCCGAGGCAACATGGCCAGGAACGCCCGCACCTTTCTTGGCCTGCTGGCGGCGACGGGCGACCCGCAGTCGGTCGAGGAGCCGCCGCCGGGGCCGGGCTAACCTCGGGCCGCCGCCCGGCGGGCGGCGTAGAAGACTCGTCCGGTCTGCGGCGTCACCGCGGCAAACTCGGGGCTGGCCCATCGCCCGAGGATTTCGAATCCCGCCGCGATGAGTTCGGCGTCGATCATCGGCACCGGGTACCCGCGCTCGCGGTGGATCTCCCGCACCCGCTCGAAGAGGTCGCGCTCCCGGTGCAGGAACGCGTTGACCTTGAGCGTCGCGATCCCGGTGTCGAAGTCGAACTCGCTTTGGTCGACTTCGAGCGCCTCATCGTTGTCCTGGATCAGCCACACCCGATTGCCCCACCGGGTCGCCAGCCCCTGAATGGTGTTCATGTCGAACAGGAAGAGGCCACCCGGGCGCAGGGCGCCGGCCACCGCGGCGAGGGTCCGCCTGAAATCCGCGTCGCTGGTCAGGTAGTTGAGGCTGTCGTAGAGACAGGTGGCAGCGTCGACGGGGGCGGGCAGTGCGAGCTCGCGCATGTCCTGCAGGATGAACGTCGCCGCGATCCCCTTTTCCTCCGCGCCGCGCTGTGCCATCATCACCATCTCGGGTGACTGGTCCACCCCGGTGACACTGAGCCCACGCTGCGCCATCGTCATGGCGAACTCCCCCGGGCCGCAGGCGACATCGACCAGGGAGGTCGGGGTCACGCGTTGACGGTCGAACACCCCGGTCACCCACGGCACGAGCTGGAGGCTCCAGCGGCCCTGCCCCGCTTTGACGTAGGCTTCGGCGTAGCGGCGATAGATGCTCATTGGGGGGAGAGTTCTCTTGCCGCGGAAAGGCTTCCTGTGCGGTTCGGAAAAGCATCCCCCCCACCGATTTCGGGGGATCGGGTCGGGCCCTGGCCGGTCGCGCGCGGCCAGGGTGTCTGGGGCCACGCGCGGGCAAGGAGAAAGGGATGCAGGCTCGAGGCCCGTGCGAGTCGCCCGCGTCGGCGGCCCGGTGTCCCGCGGCGCGGTGAGCGGGGCTTTCGTTCGAGCTGTCTGATGAGTGTATCGCCATCAGCCCTGGCCGATGGGCGATGGCCGCGGCGTCACGAACATCGCCCCGGCACTCACCGCGTAGAGCGCCGACACGGCGGCGAAGGCGAGCTGGTAGTTGCCGGAGCGGTCGTAGATCCAGCCCGCGGCCACGGGGCCCAGAGCGGCGCCGGCGAGGGCGGGGATACCTTGGACGGCGCTGATGGCGCCGAAGGCCCGGCGGCCGAAGTGTTCGGCGCGAACCGAGGCGGTGAGTGAAGCGGCGGCGCCGAAGGCGGCGCCGTAGACGACGATGTAGGCGATCAGCCAGCCGATGGAGCTGGCGATCGTTAGCAGGACCACCCCGAGTCCCAGCACCGCCTGGCAGACGCCAAGCAGTAGTTGCGAGGGGAAGCGGTCGCTCATGACGTTGAAGATGTAGCGGCCCGGCAGGCTGGCCAGGCCCACCATCCCCGCCAACGCCGCCGCGACGGTAGGGTCCTGACCGCGGCCGATCATGTAGGCCACCTGATGGGCGAACAGGACATTTGATCCCATCAACGCCACGCAGTTGGACAGGGTGAGGGTCCAGAAGGGAACGCGACGAAGGGCGTGCCGCAGCGGGATACCGAACACCGGCATGGTCGGCGCCACCTCGGCCGCGGCGCCGTCCGGGAAGAGCCCCACATCCTCGGGATGGCGCCGCACCGCGAGCAGCGCCAGCGGCAGCGCGATACACAGCTGCGCCAGTCCGAAGATGACCAGCGTCTCACGCCAGCCGACGCGCGGCACCAGCCAACCGGCCAGGGGGATGAAGATGGGCGACGCCAGCCCGCCCAGCACCGTCAGCAGCGCCATCGCTGATCCCCGCCGCCGATGGAACCAGTTGGCCACGACGGTGAAGGTGACCGGATAGAGGGTCATCGACCCGGCCACGCCCAACCCTCCCCCCCACAGCAGATACCATTCCCAAAGTCGGTCGACCTTTGACAACCCGATCAGCGAGAGGCCGGCCAGGACGGAGCCGCAGGCGAGGACCGCCCGTGCGCCCTTTCGATCGACCCAGCGCCCGATGGGATAGCCGAGTAGCCCAGAGACCACGAGGGCGATCGAGTAGCTCAACGACAGCTCTGCCCGGCTCCAGCCCAGTTCCCGTCCCAGCGGGAGGATGAGCACGCCGAAGAAATACTGGACGGTCCCGTAGGCGATAATGGTGATGACGCCAAGAGCCACCAAGAGTTTCCAGCCGTAATAGAGGCGCCCTCGGACGGCGATCGGCATGTCTCTCATTTCCTCATCGTGCCCAGGGCCTCCCTGCTCAA
>DATEHM010000244.1:0-4388 GCA_035279545.1 bacterium
GGGGTGGGCGATCGGACCCGTTCGCCGCCGCCGAGCCGCCGGCCTCGCGGGCGGGCGGAGACCGCGGTGCCGGCGGCCGCGGGAAACGGCAGAGCCTGCGAAGCCCGAGGTAGCGGGCTTCCCCCTCGATCCTCCACGAAACTGCGGGGACAGCCGACCGCGGGTCCGCCCGGCGGCGCGGCCACGCCGCGCCACTCGCTGAGCGCTATCTGCCCTTGAACGCCGGCGGGCGCTTCTCCAAGAAGGCGTTGACGCCCTCGGCGGCGTCCTCGGAAGCGAACGTGCGAAACAGCGCCTCCCGCTCGTAGGCCAGCCCCCCCTCCAGGGGGAGCTCCATACCGCGGGTCACCGTGAGCTTGATCAGGCCCACGGCCATGGTCGCGCTCTTGGTCAGGGCCTCCGCGTACTCCCGGGTCTTGGCCGACAGTTCTTCCGCGGGGAACACTCGGTCGACCAGGCCGATCGAGAGCGCCTCCTCGGGGGAGACCATCCGCCCCGTGAGCATGAGGTCGAGCGCCCGGCTCTTTCCGATCAGGCGGGGAAGCCGCTGCGTCCCCCCGTTGCCCGGCAGGATCCCCAGCGCGATCTCCGGCTGCCCCAGGCCGTACTTGCCCGCGGCGGCGAACCGCAGGTCGCAGGAGAGGGCGATCTCCATCCCGCCTCCCAGGCAGTGACCGGTGATCGCCGCGATGAAGACCTTGGGGGTCAGCTCGATCTTGCGCAGCACCTCGTGCATGCGCAGGATGAACTTCTCCTTCTCCGGCAGGGTAGCGGCCTGGAAGAACTTCACATCCGCCCCCGCGGAAAAGAACCGAGGCACCGTGCTGGTCAGCACGACGGCCTGGATCCCGTCCTCGGCCCGCACCGCCTCCACCGCCTCGTCCAGTTCCTGGGCGAACTGGCGGTTGTACGCGTTCGCCGGGGGCCGGTGCAGCGAGATCTGTCCCACCGCGCCGGCTCGTTCAAGACTGATCATCTCTCCCACGCCCGTCCCCCCCATTCTCGGCCGTCGCGATCGGACGCCCGGATCCCCCCCCGGCCGTGCGCGAGGTCGAGGACCTCATTGCGCATCGGCTGCCACCCTTCGACGATCGGTCAGGGGCGCGCCGGGGCCTGCGGGCGCGCGCCGGCCAGACGCTCGCGGAGGCGGAAGCGCTGGATCTTCCCCGTCGCCGTCTTGGGCAGCTCCGGGACGAACTCGATCCAGCGCGGATACTTGTACGCCGCGATCTTGTCACGCACGAACGCCTGGAGCTCCTTGCCCAGCGCCTCGCTCGGCGTCTGCCCCGGCTTCAGCACCACAAACGCGAACGGCTTGACCAGATCATCCTTGTCTGTCTGCCCGACGACCCCGCACTCGAGCACGGCGGGGTGCTGCACCAGGGTGGCCTCCACCTCGGTGGGCGACACCCACTGGCCCCCGGCCTTCAGCATGTCGTCGGACCGGCCGCCGTACCAAAAGTACCCGTCAGCGTCCCGGTAATACTTGTCGCCGCTGGCGAACCACTTCCCCCGGAAAGCCTCCCTGGTGCGCTCGTGCTTGTTCCAATACCCGGAGGCGACGCTGTCGCCGCTGACGAGGAGATCTCCGATCTCGCCCGCCGGCACCTCCCGCCCGTCTTCGTCGACGATCATAACCGCGTACCCGGGAACAACCTCCCCGCTGCTCCCCGGCCGGACCCGGCCCGGACGGTTGCTGATGTAGATGTGCAGGGCTTCGGTCGAGCCGATGCCGTCGAGAATCTCCACGCCGTACCGATCCTTCCACCTCGTGAAGATCGCCGCCGGCAGCGGCTCCCCGGCGGAGACGCAGAGGCGGACGGCCCCGAGATCCTCGGGCCCGTCCGCGGCCAGCATCGCCGCGTACGCCGTGGGAACGCCGAAGAACAGGGTCGGCCGGTACCGGCGGATGAGGTCGAAGTACGTCCGGGGATCGAACCGCCCCGCGTGCAACACTGACGCCGCCCCCACCCGGAGCGGGAAGTACAGCGCGTTCCCCAGACCGTAGGCGAAGTAGAGCTTGGCAATGGAAAGGCACACGTCGTCCTCGCGGATCTCCAGGACGGTGCGCGCGTAGAGGTCGGCGGCGAAGACCATGTCGTGGTGGAGATGGATCGTGCCCTTGGGGGCGCCGGTGCTGCCGCTGCTCCAGAGCCAGAACGCCGGCTCATCCCGATGGGTCGATGCGGGGGCCAGCTCGGTCCCGGCCGCCGCCAGCAGGTCGTCGAGGGCGTGCTGGCCCGTCCCCGCCGCCCCGGCCACGACGACGTGGCGGAGCTCGTGGAGCTCGCCCAACGCCGGCTGCACGAGGGGCAGAAGCTCCTCGCTCACGACGAGGACCGCCGCCCGGCTGTCGCGGAGCATATAGGCGTAATCGAGTGTCCTCAGCGCGGTGTTGGTGGGGACGGCGACCGCGCCGATGCGGATCGCCCCCCAGAACAGGGCGGCGAGATCGGGGGTGTCGAGCATGAGGAGAAAGACCCGCTCTTCCGGCCGCACCCCCAGTGCGCGGAGCGCGTTCCCCGCCCGGCACACCCGGGCCAGCAGCTCGCCGTAGGTGGCCCGCTCGTCACCCGCGAAGATCGCGATCCGGCCGGCCCGCCCCTGCTCGAGGTTTCGGTCGAGAAAAACGGTGGAGACGTTAAAGGCTTCGGGGAGCTCGATCGCCACGCTCATCGCGCCCCCGCATTCGAGACCTTGAGGTGACTCTCCTCTCAGCGGCCGGGTGAGACCGAGACGGGCTGCCCCCGCTGCGGGCAGCCGGTGGCGAGCGCCTGGCTGCTGATCGCGATCCCGACGGTGTCGCTCGCGATCTCGTTCCACGTGTACATCCCCACGACACGGTCCTGATCGTCGAGCACCGGAGACCCGCTGCTGCCGCGCTCCGGGCGCGCGGGCGACTCGATTTCGAAGACCGGGGTGCCATCCTGCGCGTTCGCGGTCCTCGTCACCGTCCCCGCGGCGACGGTCTGCTCCGTCGCCTCCGTCGACTTCCCGTAGCCGACGACCCGGATCTGCCCGTGTTCCTGCGGCCCGTCCCCCAGCGCGAGCGCCGGAAAGCGCGGCAGATCCCCGAGATGCGGGGTGGCGATGACTTGAGGGGCATCCCCCGGCTCGACGATCCGCCACCACCTGAACGCGGGTCCGGGAGCGGTCAAGCGGACCTCGGCGATGTCGCGGGCAACGGGACCGGTCGGCACCTCAAGCGGATCGACGCTCAACGGGGTGGCGCAGACGATCTCCGCCCCGTAGAACTCCTTGCCGACAAACGCGAACAGGACGTAGTGATCGGGATCGCGCTGCACGCGGGAGACCACGTGGCTGTTGGTCAGCGCCAGGCCGCTGGGATCGATGAAGAACGCGGTACCCCGGGCGACGCCCTTTCCCTCACGGGTCATCGTCACGAGTTGGAAGACGCTGGCGAGCGAGCCCGCCCCGCCGCCGAGCACGCTGAGGGGAATGCCGAGCACGAGGGACACCACCGCCGCCGCGATCGTCCACGGCCTCAAGGCCCGCCGGTAAGGGGCTGATCGCCCGGTCCGCCCGAGGCGGAGGGCGTCAGGGTCGGGCGCCGACGGCGCCGGCGAGGTGCGGGCCAAGATCCCGGGAACGTTGCGGACAGACGTCGTTGATCACCTGGTTGAATCGGTGGCCGGACACGTAAGCGCCGCCCGGCCTTCCTGGGGGCGTCCTCGACACCGACGATCCCGACCTCTTGTATGCCCAATTTCCCCGGCGGTCGGCGGCACCCGGCCGGCCGGGTTGAGGAGGTTCCCGCCCGGGCGTCGAACACGGACTCACGGCGCCGCCACAGGCGGCCGTCGGCGTCCGGGCGCCCCTCCGGAGCGCCATCCTCTAGCTCGAAGGGAGTGGCGACATGATCCTGCCCTACGAAGGCCGCACGCCCCGCATCGCGCCGACGGCGTTCATCGCCCCGACCGCCACCATCATCGGGGACGTCACGATCGGGGAGGACGCCAGCATCTGGTTCGGCGCCGTCCTTCGGGGCGATGTCGGGCACATCGAGGTCGGCCCGCGCGCGAACGTCCAGGACAACGCGGTTCTCCATACGACCGACCGGGTGCCGACCGTGATCGGAGACGGCGTCACGATCGGCCACGGCGCGATTCTGGAGGGGTGCACGATCGAGCGCGGCGCGCTCGTGGGGATGAACGCCGTGATCCTGCACGAAGCGGTCGTGGGTGAGGAATCCCTGGTCGCCGCGGGCGCACCGTGCCGCGTGCGCAAGCCGCTCTCCGGGCCCTCTGCGGACTGGATCGGCGGGGCGGCGCAGGCCTACGTCGGCCTTTCGCGCCGGTACCGCGAGGCCCGCGCGAATGCGGGCCGCGGGACGGCGGAGGGACCGGTCTCCGGATGACCGCGGGAGA
>DATEHM010000245.1:0-34793 GCA_035279545.1 bacterium
TTGGCCGCCGGAGAGCTGCTTCGGCTTACGCGAAAGCAGCTCTTGGATCCCGAGCATCTCGCCCGCTTCCTTCACGCGCCGGTCAATTTCCGGACGCGGATACTTTCGCAGGCGCAGCCCGAAGGCCATGTTGTCGTAGACGGTCATGTGCGGGTACAGCGCGTAGTTCTGGAACACCATCGCGATATCGCGGTCCTTCGGCGCAACGTCATTCACCAGTCGGTCGCCGATG
This sequence comes from bacterium, assembly GCA_035279545.1. Taxonomy (GTDB): domain Bacteria; phylum Sysuimicrobiota; class Sysuimicrobiia; order Sysuimicrobiales; family Segetimicrobiaceae; genus Segetimicrobium. Next base: position 233 of record DATEHM010000245.1, read on the forward strand.
TAGATGCTTCCCGCAGACGCCTCCTCCAAACCGGCAATCAACCGAAGGCATGTGGTCTTGCCACATCCGGAGGGGCCCACCAGGACCGTGAACTGCTTGTCGGGAATGTCGAGCGTCACGTTGTTAACCGCGACGACGTTGCCAAACTGCTTGGTGATTTGTTCGAGGAGCACCTTTGCCATGTTGCACCCCCAGCGACGGCCCAGTCTCTGCGCGGTTGCCCGCGCCCAGCGAGTTGCCGCCACCTCCTGGGCTCTACGACACGGCGCCCTGCCTCCCCTTCCTCTCCGCGCGCGGATCAGGCGTCGGTGGGTGCACCCGGCGTCACCGGCCGGCTCGTCGCTGTGTCCGCCCCCTGCTTCATCGCGTACAGCCGGCTGTCGGCAACCTGAAGGAGACGTTCCCAGTCCTCCGCGTCCATCGGCCAGGAGGCGATGCCCCAAGAGAAGGAGACGTGCGCTCGGCTTCCCCCCCCATCCGGGATAAGGATCTCCAGATGCCGGAGCCGGCTCAGCACCTCGTCGGCCTTGGCCGGGGGCGTCTCGGGGAACAGGAGGACGAACTCGTCTCCCCCGAACCGCGCCGCCAGGTCGGACCCCCGAATCGCCTGCGCCAGGATCTCCCCCACCCGGATCAGCACCGCATCACCCGCCGTGTGCCCGTAGACGTCGTTGACGAGCTTGAAGCGGTTCAGATCGAGGAGCGCGATGCTCAGTTCATATCCCGCGCGTCGGCTCCGCTCCATCTCCGCCTCGAGCCGATCCAAAAAGCACCGACGGTTGCCCAGCCCGGTCAACGCATCGGTCGCCGCCAGTTTCTTCATCCGCTCGTGCAACCGCGCCACCTCGACGGCGCCCGCCAGGTACCGGGCGACAACGGTCAGCAGGTTCAGTTCGGCCTCTGTGAACGCCCCGGTCGTGACTCGATAGGCGCTGAGCACCCCGATGGGGCGCCCGTGGACCATGAGCGGGGCGTAGATCGCGGACCGGAGGATCGGGTCCGACCGGTGGGTGCGGGGATCGGCATGCATGTCGGGCACGATGAGCGGGGCGCCGGTATCCATGACCACCCAGAGCAGGCCCTGGCCGCGCCAGAACTCCTTCCCGCGAAAGCTGTCCCGCAACCCCGATGTGGCCCGGATCGTCAGGATTTCTGGGTTGCGCGCGTCCAGGAGGGAGACCGCGCACGAATCGAACCGCGTCTCCTCGCGGAGGGCCTGCATCACGTCCTCGAGCAGATCGGACAGGCTGAGCACCGCGGTAAACTCCGTGGCCAGCCGCGCCAGAAAGGCGAGCGCCTCATTGGAACCTTGCACCACGGCGGGGCCCGCCGCCCGGGGCGACGCTTCCGGCGGTTCGCGACGCGATCTCTTGCGCGCGGTCATGAGCGATGTTCCAGCGGGGTCACCATCCGGTCGATGACCTGACAGAACACGTCGACGATCCGTGGATCGAACCGGGTGCCCGCGCACTCCCGTAACTCCGCGACGGCCTCCGCGTGCGATTGGGCCTGCTTATAGGGCCGAACGTCGGTGATGGCGCTGTAGGTATCGACGACGGCGAGGATGCGCGCCCCCAGGGAGATGTCCTCTCCCTCCAGACCGTCCGGATACCCCGATCCGTCCCAGCGCTCCTGATGGTGGCGCACGATCCTCGCGACTCCGTGCATCCGCTCGGTCGGCGCAAGGATCCCCTCGCCCACAACCGGGTGCTGTCGCATCACGATTTGCTCCGCCGCCGTCAGCAGGCCGGTCTTTCTCAGGATCTCATCGGGCACCCCGATCTTGCCGATGTCATGGAGAAGGGCTCCCCAACGGACGTCCCGGATCTCGTCCTCGTTGCATCCCAACCCCCGGGCCACCGCCTCCGCCAGGCGGGCGATGCGCTCGCTGTGCCCCGCCGTGTAGCTGTCCCGAGCGTCCATCGTCCGGGCCAGTGCCAGCACCATCTGCAGATAGGACTGTTCAAGATTCTGGTAGAGCCGCGCCCGACGAATCGCCGTTCCTCCGACCTCGGCAATCCCATCGAGGAGGCGCACCTCCGCGTCGGTGAAGGGCCGGGTGCCGGCGCCCCGCTTGCGGCCGAGCCCCAACGTGCCGACCGTCTCTCGCTCCGACCGAACGGGGACAATCACGACGGGGCCGGCGGCCAGGAACGGCGAAGGGTCGAACCCGGGGATGGACGCCGCGCTCGCGAAGTCGTCTGTGATATAGGCCGCCCCGGTCTGGACGGCGCGCCCGAACGGACTGCCGCTGACCGGAAAGGTTCCCCCCGCCTGCTCGAAAACCGCGCCAACGGCACAGACCCGGATCAGGGTTTGGCCGTCGGCCAGAAGCGCCAGGGTGCCGTGATCGGCCCGCAGCAGCTGCATTGCCTGCGCAACGAGGATGGGGTACATCTCATCCGCGTTGCGTGCGGCCCGCAGGCGCCGGCTGAGGTCGTAAAACGCCTCAAGCTCGGCCGTCCGCTGCGCCCGCGCCTGGTCGAGAAGTCCGCCCCACCAAGTCCGCTCCACGGTGGTCCGATACTCCTGCGCGGCCATGTCCAGCACCAGGGCGAGGAAGAACCCCCCGGCGATGAAGGCACCGAGCCGGAAGCCGGTCGTCTCGAGCGCGGCCCCCTGCCCCGCGCGCAGCCAGAGCATGACGATCATTCCGGCCATGGCCACGGACGAAGCCAGCGCCTGCCTGAGATTCAGCCTGGCCACGGCCTCAAGAATGGTCAGGTAGTAGAGGTACAGAAACGGGCTGCCCAGGCCCCCTGAGATGACCACCAGCACGGTGACCACCAGGATGTCGAGCGCGATGACGAGGTCCGCCTTCCTGAGCACGGCGACCCACTGCGGGCCGACCGCGAGCAAGATGACGTAGCCGCCGAGGAGCGTCACGATGGCGGTGACCGCGGGGTGGGTGACCCGGATGACCTCAAACCACAGCGCGGGAACCAACGACAGCAGGACGAGGACACGGACAAGGCTGATCCACTCTTCGCCCGTACGGGCCCCCAGCCGGACCGGCGGGGGGGAGACCGGCAGCAGGGAGGCATCGACCTCAATCCGCGTGGACACCGCCGCGCATCCCTTCCCTATTGCTTCGGGTCGGCGGGACCCGTCCCCCGGCCGCCGCGGCGGTGAAGGGTGGACGATGGCCCGAGGGCGATCACGGGCGGCACGCCGCCACGGACCGCGGATGATTGGCCAGCATGTAAAGGCGTCATACGCCCCTCCGTCGCCGCGTTCGGGCAACTGTCTCCTAACGAGACAAAGTATGCCCTTTTCGCGAGAGGCCGAGACCTGGATGGCCCGCCGCCCGCGACGGAAGGGGCGTCGAACAAACGCGCGGTCGGAGGTGGTTCTCTGGAGACGCGGGTATTACGTCGTGGTTCGCGCGCAACGCCGCCGCGACCGCCTCGGGGGCGGATCAGCCGACGTGCCGCAACCCCTGCTTGATGGTGGTGATGATCTCGATCGGGGTAGGATCGATCCCGCGAAGGCAGGCCAGGTACACGCTGACGAGGTCGCCCGTCAGCACCAGTGAGAGCAATCTGGCGAGGCGGCCGGTCCCGTGTGCACGCACCTGGTGGACGCCGTCGGCCGGACCGAAGGCGAGATCGCACGTCAGCTGGATGCGGCGAAGCGAGCGGGCGTCCTCCGTGCCGTCCAGCAGCACGACGACGGCGAAGAGCCCCGCGAGTGCCGGCGGGGCTCCCCAACCGACCGTTTCATTATGGTTCAGCTCCGGAAACGCATTCCACGCCGCCAGCGTCTTGCTGTTCTCGTTGAACTGGCACTTCCAGCGGCGTGCGGCGGCCTCGAGCCAGGGAGAAGAGGCATAGACGACCGGGATCCTCCCCACCAACCGCTCCGCCAGCCGCTTGGCGGGGTTCCGGGCCGAGGGGATCTGGGGGCCGTCCTCTGCCGCCAACGTCTCGAGGATCGCGGCGGCCTCCTCCACCTCGGCGCCACATGGTCCCACGAGGCCCCACCGCTCCAGCGCGGCAAGAATCGGGATCATGAGATATCCGAGCGCGGCGCGCGGGGCGAGGCCGCCCGGGACCACGACGCCGGCGCGGCGTGCGGTCTCCTCAAGCGCACCTCCCGACGTGATCGCAAAGAGCACGGCCCCGGCGCGTTCGGCCTGCGCTGCCGCCGCAAGGGTCTCCTCGGTCGTGCCGGAGTAGCTGACCGCGATCACGAGGGAGCCCCGGCCGACAAACACCGGCAGATCGTAGCCTCGGACCACGCTGACGGGCAAGGGGACCCGAGACGCCAGGTATCCGCCGAGCAGGTCCCCTCCGATCGCCGACCCGCCCATGCCGCAGACGACGAGGTGCTCCGTGCGATCCAGCAGTGGGGGAAGCGGCGCCGCGCAACCGAGACGCCACGCCTCCCGAATCTGCCGGGGCAGCCCGAGGACGCACCCCAGCATTCCAGACGGATCACAGGCCTCTAACCGTGCGCGGGCGTCGAGCGCCGACATGCGTGAATCATTCGCCGGAGCGCGGCGCTCCCCCCTTCGGCCCCGATGATGCGCAGGGAGACCCGTCCTGGAACCCGAACCAAACTCCCGGCCAGCGCGGTGTCGATGCCGCGACGGAGCCGGAATACGTGGGAGCGTGACCCGTGCGGCCCAGACGGATCCAGGCGAGCACCGGACAGGAGCGAGCGCCGGATCATCCGCGGCCGGGGGGCCGGTCGATTGACATCCACGCCCTCTTGACCAACCGCGAGTACATCAAGGTGACCGCGTACGTGCTGCCGCGCCGCACGAAGATCCAGGTCCTCGAGATGATGGAGCGGCTCAAGCGCCGCCGCCGATCGCGCCCGGCGGCGCCCGCGGCGCGCCCCGCGCCGATCCCGGAGATGACCGGTGGTGAGCTGGTGCGGGAGATCAACTGGCGAATCGGCACGCTCCCTCCGGAGGACGCCGAGGCCCTCGTTCGGTACCTTGGCCGCCTGACCCGCTGGCGCCGGGGGCGCGGAGAGCGGGGCTGATGCCGCGCGTAGCGCTGCTCCACTACGCCACGCCGCCCATTGTGGGCGGCGTGGAAGGTGTTGTGGCCCGGCACGCGCAGCTGCTGGCCACGGCGGGGTTCGAGGTACACGTCCTCACCGGGCGCGGCGGACCGATCGGCAGGGGCGTCCGGCTCCACCGCCTCCCCCTCCTCGACTCGCGCCACCGCCGCGTGCTCGCCGTCACCCGCGAGCTCGAGGCCGGACGGGTCACCCATGCATTCGAGGCACTCGTGTCCGAGATCGGGACGAACATCCGGGCCGCGCTGGCAGGATGCGACGTCTGCGTCGTGCACAATGCGCTCACGCTGCACAAGAACCTCGCCCTCACCGCGGCGTTGCATCGGCTTGCCGCCCGGCGGGCCCCGGCGCGGCTGGTGGCGTGGTGCCACGACTTGGCGTGGACGAACCCGCAATACGCGCCGGACCTCCACCGCGGCGTCCCGTGGTCCCTGCTGCGGACGGCGATCCCTGGGGTCACTTACGTCACGGTCTCCCGCGATCGCCAGCGGGACCTCGGCGCCCTGCTCGGGAAGCCGGAGACCGACATCACCGTCATTCCGAACGGGGTCGACCCGGCCGCGTTCCTCCGCCTCACGCCCACCGGCCGGTGGCTGGCAACGACCCTGCGGCTCTGGGATCAGCAGGTAGTCCTGCTGTTGCCGGTCCGGATCACCCGGCGCAAGCGCATCGAGTACGCGCTGCGCGTGGTCGCGGAGATGGTCCGACGCGAGATGGCCGTCCGGCTGCTGGTCAGCGGTCCGCTCGGCGCGCACAACCCCAGGAACCGGGGGTACCTGGAGGAGCTCCGGGCCCTGAGGGCGGATCTGGGGCTGGACGAGCAGGTGGTATTCTGCACGGACCTCCACGGGCCGGGGGGGCGCCGCCTCCGGCTCTCCGGCCGGACGATGACGGACCTCTACCTCCTTGCCGATGCGCTCCTCCTCCCGAGCCGCCAGGAGGGATTCGGGCTTCCGCTGCTCGAGGCCGGACTGGCGCGCCTGCCGGCGTGGACCACCGCCTTATCGCCGCTGCGCGAGATCGGGGGCGACACGATCCACACCTTCGACCTGGAGGAGCCTCCCGCCGGGGTTGCACTCAGGCTGCTCCATACGTTGATGGAGGAAGAAGGATACCGCCTCCGCCGGCGCGTCCTTACCTCGTACTCCTGGGAGGGCATCATGCGCGAGCGGATCGTTCCGCTTCTCAACCACCTCGTCGCGGTGGGCCGGCCATGACCGGCCCACCGGCCGGCGGTCCAGGGTCGTCCGCGGTCCGCCCCGGACGGCGGAGGATTACGCGGGAGCGGGCGTCCGCCCCGGTGGACGAGTGGTTCGCGAACCACACCTTTGACGCGGGGGCGTTCAGCGACCTCGCCGCGCTGCTCGCCCTCAAGCGGGCCCAGGGGGTTACGATCAGCCTCGGCCTCCCCGCGCTCAACGAGGAAGCCACAATCGGCCGGGAGATCGAAGTCCTCCGGCGGACGCTGGTCGACGAGGTCCCCCTGCTCGATGAAATCGTCGTGATCGACAGCGAATCCGACGACGGGACCGCCGGGGTGGCGCGCCATCTGGGGGTCCCGACCTATCGCCAGGCTGAGATCCTCCCCGAACAGGGCACCTATCACGGGAAGGGCGAGGCGCTGTGGAAGAGCCTGCACATCCTCCGCGGGGATCTTATTGTCTGGGTGGACACCGACATCCGCAACATCCATCCGAAGTTCGTCTATGGGCTGATCGGCCCGCTGCTGCGGGAGCCCTCGATCGGTTACGTCAAGGGCTTCTACCGTCGTCCGATCAAGGTGGGCGGACGGCGCGACGAATCGGGCGGCGGCCGTGTGACCGAGCTCACCGCACGCCCGTTGCTCAATCTGTTCTTCCCCGAGCTTTCCGGGGTGATCCAGCCGTTGGCGGGCGAATACGCCGGTCGACGAGAGATCCTCGAACAACTCCCCTTCTTCACGGGGTACGGGGTTGAGGTCGGTCTCCTCATCGACGTCCTCCGCCACCTCGGGCTTGACGGCATCGCGCAGGTGAATCTGGACTCGCGCGTGCACCGCAACCGGGATCTCACCCCGCTGTCGGTCATGGCGTTCGCCATCGTCCAGGTGGTGATGACCCGGGTGGGGGAGCACCTGCGCGCGCCTCTGCGCGAGTGGATGAACACGGCGATGACGCTCGTCAGCCTCGACGGCGGCCGTTCCCTCGAGGTCCGCGAGGTTTTGGAGCACGAGCGGCCGCCGATCATCACGGTCCCCGAGTACCGGCGCCAACGGGCCCTCATCGGGTCGGCCCGAGGGGCAGCGGCGGGAGCCCGTTGAGATGGATCCACTCGAACCCCTCCGCCAGGTCGACCGGGATCTGCTGAACCCCCAGCGGATCGCCAGCACGATCGAAGCGGTGATCTGGCTTGCGGCCATCGCGATCGGCGCGTGGGTGGTGCTGCGTCTCTCGCTCGGCCTTGTGCGCCGGACGGCGGCGTGGCGAATCGGGCATCCCGCCGGACGCCTCCAGCCGATTGTGGAAGGGCTCCTCCGGTACGTGATCATCTTTACGGCGATCGTCCTGATGCTTGCCGCGCTTCGGGTCGACATCACGCCGGTGCTCGCCAGTGCCACCGTCCTGGGCCTGACGCTCGGCTTCGGGGCCCAATTCATCATCCGGGATCTGCTGGCGGGCATCTTCCTGGTCTCCGAAGGCATCATCCAGGTGGGGGACACCGTGCGAGTGGACGGCGATGTCGGGACCGTCGAGCGCGTCACGCTCCGGTTCACGCAGATCCGGAAGTTTTCGGGCGAGCTGGTGACGATGCCCAACGGCGCCATCGCCAAGATCGGCAACCTGAGCCGCGGCTACGCGCGGGCCATCGTCCAGGTGCTTGTGCCCTACGATGCCAACGCGCCAACGGCGCTCGAGGCGCTCCGCGACGCGGCGCAGGCGTGGGCCGCCTCGCGTGCCGCCGACGGCCAGGCCGCCCCGACGATCGACGGCGTGGTGGACCTGCAGGATACCGGCGCGGTGCTGCAGTGTTCGGTCCTCGTGGCGCCGGGGCAGCAGGACGGGGTGGCCGCCGAACTCCGCCGACACGTCCTGGAGGCGATGGGGCACCGCGGCATCGTCCCAGGGGCGGTGCCGTTCGCGCCGTCCGCGGCGTCGCCGCCGGCGTAAGCCGGCGCGTGGTGGCGCGCCTTTGGAATATCGTGACAATAGGGTACAATATTAGAAGAACCATAGGACCGTGCTCCGAGCGGCGTGCCCGCATTCCCCGCCGCCACCCGCGTTCGCCAATAGGGACATCATGAATCAGTCCGTGGGTCACATGATTTTCACGCTGCACTCCCATCTCCCATTCGTGCTGAACCATGGGCGATGGCCCTTTGGAAGCGACTGGCTCTCCGAGGCAACGGTGCAATCCTACCTACCCCTCCTTCGCACTCTCACCCATCTCGCGGACGAGGACGTCACCCCCACGGTGACGATCACCCTCTCCCCCATCCTCTGCGAGCAGTTGGCCAACCCAGGGTTCGGGGAAGAGATCACCGCCTTTCTCCAGCAGCGCCTGCAGGCGTGTCGGGACAACCGCCGGCATTTCGCGGACACCGGCGAGGAGCACCTCGCCGCGCTGTGCGACTACTGGCAGGCGTTCTACCAGGAGGCGCAGGTCCAGTTCGAGGCCCTGGGCGGGGATCTGCTCGGGGCCTTCCGACGGCTCGCGGACCGTGAGGCGATCGAGCTGATCACCTGCGCGGCGACCCACGGCTACCTTCCGCTGCTCAGCCGGGACGAGAGCCTCGACCTCCAGATGCGGGTGGCGGTCGCGACCCATACCCGACACTTCGGCCATGCGCCCCAGGGGGTCTGGCTTCCCGAGTGCGCCTACCGCCCGCGGTACGAGTGGACCCCGCCCGTGGGCGCCCGCAGCGGCAAGGTCCGGTATCGCCGCCGCGGCGTCGAGGAGGTCCTCGCCGAGCACGGCCTGGCGTACTTCTTCACCGACATCCACCTGGTACGCGGGGGCCGGGGCATCTCGGCGTACGGGGACTACTTCCCGAGCCTGCGCACGGTGCTGGGACCCGAACCCCACAACTTCTACCGCCGGGGGGACCGGACGCCCTACACCGCGTACGTGGTCGCCTCGCGCGGCGGAACCGGACAGGCGGTGGCCTTTGTCCGCGATCCCGAGACGACCCTGCAGGTGTGGAGCCGGGACGTCGGCTACCCGGGGGATGAATGGTACCTCGACTTCCATAAAATACATTTCCCGGGCGGGCTCCGCTTCTGGCGGGTCACCCACTCGAAGATCGACCTGGCCGACAAGCAGGTCTACGCCCCCCAGCGCGCCGCGGAACGCACCAGGGCGCACGCGGAGGATTACGCGCGAAGCGTCAGGGGGATCTTGAGCCGCAGCGCGGGAGAGGTCGAGCCCCCGGTGGTACTGTGCAGCCCGTTCGACACCGAACTGTTCGGCCATTGGTGGTACGAAGGCCCGCAGTGGCTGGCCCGGGTCTTCGAGCGACTAGCGGCGGAAGGGATCACGCCGGTCACGGCCGGGCAACACTTGGCTCAGCACCCTCCGCGGGAGGCGATCACCCTTCTCGAGGGGTCCTGGGGCGAAGGAGGTGACCATCGCGTCTGGATGAACAAGGACACCGAATGGACCTGGGAAATGATCTACCAGGCCGAAGACACCTTCTGGGCCTATGCGGCCGCCGGTGGCTGGCAGCGCGCGCCGTTGCTGCGTCGGATCGTCGAGCAAATGGGGCGGGAGCTCCTGCTCCTGCAGGCGTCCGACTGGCAATTCCTCATTACCACCTGGGCCGCCCGCAGCTATGCCGAAACGCGCTTCGCCGAGCACTGCGCCGACCTGACCCGGCTGTTGGACCAGGCCAAACGGGTGGCGGGCGGCGGGTCCCTCACCTGGGAGGACGAGCAGTTCCTCAAAGGCAAGGAGGCGCAAGACTTCTGCTTCCCGGCCCTCGCCGGGCACATCGAGGCGGCGGCTCAGCATCCCCATCCGGAGTGATCGCGTGAGCACACCGCGCATCCTTGGCCTGATCCTTGCGGGCGGCAAGGGGGAGCGGCTGTTTCCCCTGACGAAAGAGCGGAGCAAGCCGGCGGTGCCGTTTGGCAGCAAGTACCGGATCGCCGATTTTGTGCTGAGCAACTTCATCAATTCCCAGATCTACTCGCTCTACATCTTGGTCCAGTACAAATCGCAATCGTTGATCGACCACATCCGCCGGGGTTGGCGGATCGGCGGCCTCGTCGAAGGCCACTTCATCATCACCGTCCCCCCACAGATGCGATGGGGCGAGACCTGGTACCGGGGCACCGCCGACGCGGTCTTCCAAAACCTCAACCTGATCAGGGACGTCGACCCGGACCTCGTGGCGATCTTCGGAGCCGACCACATCTACCGGATGGATCTGCAGCAGATGGTCGCCTCGCACCTGAATCGGCGCGCCGATGTCTCGGTCGCCACCCTCCCCGTGCCGATCGAGTCGGCTTCCGGGTTCGGCATCATCGAGACGGACGCCGACGGCCGGATCATCGGGTGGGAGGAGAAACCGCGGGAGCCGCACCCGATGCCGGGGGATCCGACGAGGGCGCTCTCCTCGATGGGCAACTATATCTTTACGACGGACGTGCTGGTGGAGGCCCTCGTGGAGGACGCACGGCGGAGCACCGACCACGACTTCGGCCGTACGATCATCCCCGAACTGTACCCGTACGCGCGGGCGTTCGCCTACGACTTTATGCAGAATGCGATCCCGGGAATCCGCCCCACCGAGGAGCGGGGGTACTGGCGGGACGTCGGGACGATTGAGGCCTACTGGCGGGCCAACATGGATCTGCTGGGCCTCGCCCCCGCTTTGGATCTCGACAACCCCCGGTGGCCGATCCTCGGCTCCCCATTCGGCGGGCCGTCCGCCCGGATCCTCGATGGGGAGATCAAGGACGTCCTCTTGGGCGAAGGGACCCTCGTGCGCGGAGCCACGATCCGCCGCTCGATCGTCGGACGCGGGGTCATCATCGAGCGAGGCGCAACGATCGAAGACAGCATCATCATGGACAATACCACCGTGGGCCCTCACGCCCGCATCCGGCGGACCATCGTCGACCGGTTCAACACGCTCCCCTCCGGGACGGTGATCGGCGAGGAGGCCGAGCCGCCCGAGGATGCAATCGTGGATCCTTCGGGCATCACCATCGTCGCCCGCGGTACGACCCGGGTGCGGAGGGCCACCCGCCCCACTTCGGTTCTGCCCTGACGGCGATGGATTCCGCCGACCGCTTCATTTGCATCCACGGACACTTCTACCAGCCGCCTCGCGAGAATCCCTGGCTGGAAGCGGTGGAGATCCAGGACTCCGCCCGCCCGTATCATGACTGGAACGCCCGGGTCACCGCCGAGTGCTACGCGCCGAATGGCGCCTCGCGGCTTCTCTCCGGCGACAAGCGCATTTTGGAGATCACGAACAACTACCGCCTGGTCAGTTTCAACTTCGGCCCCACGCTCCTCGCCTGGCTGGAGGGCGCCGCGCCGGAGACCTACGCGAGGATTCTCGAAGCCGACCGGGTGAGCCGGGAGCAGCGGGACGGCCACGGCAATGCGCTGGCGCAGGCCTACAACCACATCATCCTCCCCCTCGCCACCCGGCGGGACAAGGAGACCCAGGTGGCCTGGGGGATGGCCGACTTCCGGCACCGCTTCGGGCGCGAGCCCGAGGGCATGTGGCTCCCCGAGACGGCGGTGGACACCGAAACGCTCGAGGTTCTCGCCGCGGCCGGCCTCCGGTTCACGATTCTCGCTCCCGACCAGGCCGCGCGCGTGCGGCCGTCGGGGCAGGAAGCGTGGGTCGACGTCCGGGGCGGCCGTGTCGACCCGAGCCGTCCGTATCTCTGCCGCCTCCCCAGCGGGGCGACGATCGTGTTGTTCTTCTACGATGGGCCGATCTCACGCGCCGTGGCGTTCGAAGGCCTTCTCAACAGCGGCGAGGCGTTTGCGGACCGGCTTACTGCGGGCTTCCGGGACGACCGCCAAGGTCCCCAAATCGTCCATGTCGCGACGGACGGGGAGTCATACGGACACCACCACGCGTTCGGCGAGATGGCGCTGACGGCCGCGCTCCGGCTGATCGAAGAGCGCGGCACGGCGCGCCTCACCAACTACGGGGAGTTTCTCACGCTGCACCCACCCGACCACGACGTTGAGATCGTCGAACCGTCGAGCTGGTCGTGCCCGCATGGGGTCGAGCGGTGGCGGTCCAACTGCGGCTGCCGCGCGGGGCACCCAGGTTGGACCCAGGAGTGGCGCACGCCGCTGCGGAGCGCCCTCGACTGGCTGCGGGATGCCCTCGTCCCCGTCTACGAGGAACAGGTCGGGGGGGGCCTGCGGGATCCGTGGGCCGCCCGAGATGCCTACGTCGACGCCGTCCTGGACCGCAGCCCCGAGCGCGTGGACGAGTTCTTCGCCGCGCACGGCCGCCCGGGTCTCGACCGCGGCGCGCGCCCGCGGGTGCTCCGCCTCCTCGAGATGCAGCGGCACGCGCTCCTGATGTATACCTCGTGTGGGTGGTTCTTCGACGACATTTCCGGGATCGAGGCGGTGCAGGTGATGATGTACGCCGCGCGCGCGATCCAACTCGCGGAGCGGTTCGGAGCCCACCTGGAGGACGAGTTCGTCGCACGGCTCGCCGAAGCCAGAAGCAATGTCGCGCGGTGGGGGGACGGTGCCAAGATCTACCGACGCGCCGTTCGGCCGGCGGCGGTGACCCATTCCCGGCTCGTCGCGCACTACGCGATCAGCGGGCTCTTCGACCCATACGAAGACGACGTGCGGGTCTTTAGTTTCGCGGTGCGGCGCCTGGACGCCCGGCGCGAGGACAGCGGCGGCCATACCGTGGCGGCGGGCCTGGTCGCGGCGGCATCCCGCATCACGGCGGAGACCGAGCAGGCCGCGTTTGCGGTGTTGCACCTGGGGGGGACCGACGTGCAGTGCGGAGTCCGAATGGACGCCACCGCGGAATGGTACGGCGCGGTGAAGACCGAGCTCGTCGACTCGCTTCTCACCAACGGGCCCAGCGAGGCCGTGCGCGTCCTCGACGAGGCGTTCCGCGGCTCCCTGTACTCGCTCTCCGACCTCTTCACCGAAGCGCGCCGGAGCATCCTGGGGCGCATCACCGAGAGCCAACTTGCCCGCTTCGAGGGGGCGTACAAAGCGCTGTACGAGGAGTCGCGGCCCCTCATCGCGTTTATGCGCAACTCGGGGGTCCCCGTCCCGGCGGGGATTCTCATGGCCGCAGAGTACACGCTCGTCAAAGAGCTGGCCGACGCGCTCGGCCGGGCGTCCACCCACCCCCTGCCCGACCGCACCTTCGAGATCGCCCGTGAACTCGACACCCTAGAGGTCAAAAACCACGCGGCCGAGCACGAACTGCTCCTGCGCCGGGCCGCCGAGGCGCGCGCGGAAGGGCTCAAGGTCGAGCCGTTCGGGGAGCACCTCGACCAACTCCACCGCCTGCTCGATCTCGCCGACGCCCTTGCGTTCGCCCTGAACCTATGGCACGTCCAAAACGCCTACCACGATGCGGCGCTGGCCCACCGGGAGGCGCTTCTCCAGCACGCCGACGGCGAAGCCGACCGGGTGGAGGAGTTTTGGCGGCTGGGGGCCCGGCTGAATTTCAACCTGGACAGCCTGCGGGCTCCGGCCCGGGCGGCCGGGTAGCGGCGCAACCCCGGGCCTCCGGGCGATCGTCGAACTCCGCTCGCGGCGCCGGGCGGTCTCGACGGCGTCGGGATGCGGACTCCGCTCCCGGAGGCGGCGACGCGGTGCCGCCCTCCCGCCGGGGGGCTCTATTCCGGTTCCGGGGTCGTCGCGGGCGTGTTCATCATTTGGAGCATTTCGGGGCCGCCGGTCCTGAGGAAGCGCCAGACAAGTGCGACCGCCACCAGGAGGAAGATGAGGTTGAGGATCGAGGTGTAGTCCAGGGCGATGCGGGCGTCCAGGGCGATGGCGTGGCGCGCGGTCGGGGTCAGCCCGAGGCCGCGGAAGAGGAAATCGACGGCGACGCCCGCGATCACGATCGCGACGTAGGACGTGGCGAGCAGGTACAGCGCCATCCGCATCCCGTAGTACTTCCGGTAGATGTTCAGAATGGGGAGGATGATCAGGTCGGAGTAAATGAAGGACACCACCCCGCCGAAACTGATCCCCCCGTTCCACAAGACGGCGGCCAGCGGAACATTCCCCACGGAACAGACAAAGGCCACCATCGACACGACGGGCCCGATCAACGGGCCCCAGATCAGGCTCAGCCCCGGATGGCTCATCAGGAAGAACCCCCGCCAGAACGCGGCCGGCACCCACGCGGCGATGGCGCCGGCGATCAAGAGGCCGCCCACGATGTCCATCCAGACGGCCGCCCAATCCATGATGAAATAGTGGCTGACGGCGGTGAATCCCTCCGGCGACGCCATCCGGGCGAGAAGGGGCCGCGCGTCGGTCACCGACATGTCCATCTCGGCGTGGCCTTCCATCCGCCCGGCCCGCCCCCGCTCCGCCTGCCGGCGGGCTTCGTCGACCGCCGGGCGGCGGAGCGTGAGGCGGAACACCACCCACAGCACCGCGATCATGATCGGGCCGCCGACAAACTCCGCGAGCGCAAACCGCCACCCGAGGAGGACGATCATGATGATCCCGAGCTCGATCACCAGATTCGTCGACGCGAACTCAAACACGATCGACGCCGTGAAGTCGGCGCCCTTTCGAAAAATCGATCGGGCCAGCGCCACCGCCGCGTACGAACAGGAGGATGAGGCGGCGCCGAAAAGGCTGGCCAGGGCAATGCTGCGCGGCGAGTCGCTGCCGAGCACCCGGACCATCTGTCGCTTGGAGACGAACGCCTGGACCGCCGCGGACAGCGTGAATCCGAGGATGAGCGGCCAGAGGATCTGCCAACCCATGGCCAATGCCAGGCTCAGCGCCCGACCGATGGCGGTCATCTGGCTGTGCGCAGCGACGCCTTGAACACCGCGATCACGCGAGCCGCTCGATCTCCGCGGACGACCTAGTGGTCAATGACGGAGAACCGAAGAGCCGCGGATGCGCCGCTCGGTCGACCCCGGATGTTGCACCCTGATCCCTCCCCCGAGGACCGGACTCCTCCGGTGACGAAACACCGTGTCCTGCCTAGACGATCCGCGCCTGACCATAGTCGGCGTCCCTCCCCGCCCGCCGAAAGCTCTCCGCCGAACACCGTTCGACTCCGGCCATGGCGGCGGTCTCCTCACAGCAATGACCGATCCCTCGAACCGGCGAGCGCCAAATCCTCGCCCCCCGCGTTGCCCCAGCGTGTGTGCCTGACTCCACCTGTGCGGCGGATTCGCTGTAGGATGATTCATTCATGCAGTTTCATCCCCTCCTCGCCTTCCCCACCGGACCGCCAGACCCTCTGCGTGGTCCGCCCACGGAGGCACCTGCGTCAGGCGTGGATCTTGCCCCGACTCCAGGAAGCGGACGACGCCTCCCGAAGTCTTCCCCATGTCGGTTTTCCGTCTGACGGCCGCCCTTGCGCTTTTCGTCGCGCTTGCGGCCGCTGCCGATCTCCCCGGCAGCGCGCGCCTGGACCGCGCCGTCACGGTCGGCCTCCAGCGCGCGGCTCCCTCCGCCGACGTCCCGGCGGCGATGCTCGCCCTCCTTGCGGATCCCGAGATCATCATCCCGGGCCTTGCGGCGGCCGGATTGATCCTCCTCCTTGTCCGCGATCCCCGTCATGGTCGCGCGTTGCTGTTGCTGGCCGCCGGCATCGCCGGCGTCAGCCTGGTGGTCCTCATCCTCCAGCATGTGATCGCTCACCCCCTCCCGCCGTTGGCACTCACGCGCGGCATCGCCCGGCGGGGGCTCACCCTCGGGGAGGGGGAGGCCATCGTTCCGGGCATGGCGGCGGCCGGGCTCATCCTCCTCCTTCTCCACCGGACGGGCCACGGCCGCGCCTGGTTGTGGCTGACCGTCGGAGTCCTCGGCGTCGGCCTTGCGGCCTTCATTCCCAAACAAGTGAGCATTCACCTCGGTCAGCGACTGATCGGCACGACCGGACTCACCCCGGGCGGGTTCCCGTCAGCTCATACGACGCGGACCACGCTGTTCGCCGGCACCGTGCTTTGGCGCGTCCCCGCCCTCGCCGCGGCCGTTGTCGTCAGCATGATGGCCTCTCTTGTCTATCTCGGCGTTCATTGGATGTCCGAAGTGCTCGGAGGGTGCTGTCTCGGCTGGGCGTGCGCCGAAGTCGCGCGGGGACTTTGGCGGCGGCTGGGCTAGGCCCGAACCTCTAGGCGGGTTCGAGACGGTGGACTCCCCCCGCCCCCACGAGCAGGCGCCGCAGGAGCAGCACCGCCGCCTCCTTGTCGAGGGGCGTGTTGAGGTTGCCGCATTTGGGGGACTGGATGCAGGAAGGGCACCCGGCCTCGCACGGGCACGAGCTGATCGCATCCAGCGTGCGCGGCAGCAGCGCATCGAGGAGTTCGAACCCCTTCTCCGCGATCCCGACCCCGCCGGGGTGCCCATCGTAGATGAAGATGGTCGCCTCCCCCGTGTCGGGATACGCCGGGTAGCTGACCCCGCCGATGTCCCACCGGTCGCACATCGCGAGCAGGGGCAGAAGGCTGATCGCCGCATGTTCGATCGCGTGGATGCCCCCCGCCAGGTCCCACCCGGCCTCCGCTACGGCGACGACCAGGGCCGGCGGGATCGTGAACCAGAGAGCGGTCGTAGGCAGCTCCTCCTCGGGGAGGTCGAGCGGCGCAACGGACAGCACCGCATCGGTGCCGAGCTGCTTGCGCCGGTACTCGATCACCTGGTGGGTGACCAGGACCTCTCCAAAATGCGCGGCCGTCCCTCCGCACGCGCGCTCCGCCCGGGATCGAACGACGCTGAGGTCGGTAAGGACGCGGGCCTCGGTGTACGCGCCGCTGTCGTCCGGCTCGACGGTGGCCGTACGGGTCGCGAGGTCGAGGCGGGTCACCCGGTAAGCCTCGCCCTGCTGGAGGTAGATGGCGCCCTCGTGAACCTGCTCAAAGGCGCGCGCGCCGTCGACGGTACCGAGCAGCCGCCGCGTGCGGCCGTTGACGATCCGGTAGAGATCGCTGGAAGTGCTGCGGATCTCCACCGACCCCGCCGGGTAGCGGCGAGATCGGGGGTGCCAGCGGTCCCGCCGACGCACGAGCTCTCCCGTCCCCTCGAGCGCCTCCGCAACCTCACGCATTCGCGGACCAAAGAGCGCCTCATCGCCCGACCAGAGAGCCACCTCGCTGGCGGCGCAGCGCAGGTGCGCCGCAAGGATGTACGGGTTCTCCGGGTCGACGGTCGCGTGCTCGACCGGGCGGCCGAAGAAATACGTCGGCTGGCGCATCAGGTATTGGTCGAGCGCGTCGGCGAGCCCGATCAGGACCGCGAGCGATTCATCCTGCCCCCGACCCGCGCGCCCGACCCGCTGCCAGACGCTGGCCATCGTCCCGGGGAACCCCACCAGCACCGACGCATCCAACCCGCCGACATCGATCCCCAATTCGAGCGCGCTCGTGCTGATGACCCCGGCGAGATCCCCGCTGAACAATCGCCGCTCGATCTCTCGCCGCTGCTCCGGAAGGTACCCGGCCCGGTATGGGCTGACGCGCGCGGCCAGCTCAGGATTCGCGCGCAGGGCGTCCACGGTGTACCGATGCACCAGCTCCGTGATCTTGCGCGCCTTGGTGAACGCGATCGTCCGCACCCCGCCCTGGAGAAGTGTCGCCACCAGCCAGCTCGCCTCGGTGTAGGGGCTGCGCCGGGTCATCTTCGCCCGATCGATCACAGGGGGGTTCCAGAGCAGGAACAGTCTGGGGCCCCGCGGCGCGCCGTCCTGATCGATCACCCGCAGCGGGCGTCCGGTGAGGCGGCGGCTAAATTCGCCGGCGTTCGCGACCGTGGCCGAGGTGCAGATGATCTGCGGATTGATTCCGCGCAGCCGACAGACCCGCATGAGCCGCCGGAGGATGTTGGCGACGTGGGCCCCGAAGACGCCGCGGTACACGTGCACGTCATCGACCACCACGTACCTCAGGTGCTTGAGAAACGGCGTCCACCGAAAATGTTGGGGGAGAATCCCGACGTGGAGCATGTCGGGGTTGGTCAGGAGGATCTGGGCCTCTTCGCGCAGCCGTCGCCGCTCGGCCGGCGGGGTGTCACCGTCGTAGGAACCGAAGCGGAGGCCGAGGCCGAACTCCCCAAGGGCGTCCTGTTGATCCTGCGCGAGGGCCTTCGTCGGGTAGATGAACAGCGCCCGCGCCTCCGGGCCCGCCACGAGCGTCTCCAGCACGGGCAGCATGTAGCACAGCGACTTCCCGCTCGCGGTGTCGGTCGTGACGATGATCGACTCCCCGCCCCGCACCGCCTCCACCGCCTCCGCCTGATGCGCGTAGAGGCGGGCAATCCCTCGACGGGCCAGCGCCTCGTCAAGCGGCGGGGCCAGGGCCTCACGGAGGGCCGCATAACGCCCCGGTCTTGCGGCGAAATGCTCCATGTGGACGATCTGGCCACGGTAGCGGGGATCCTCGCGAATCGTCCCGAGGAGACGAACCAAGTCCATGAGCATGTGGTTCGCGGCCAAAGCGAACCGGGCCTGTGCGGGGGCCGACCACCGGTGTCAACACGGGCGGGGGCGGCAAGGTTACGACTTCACCTCCCCATCCCCGATGCGGCTCTCGAGTCGGCGCGTCAGCCGCTCGTCGAGGGCATCCAATGCGCGCCTGCTGAGGACGAATGAAGGGCGAACACGACGCACCCAGCGGAGGGCCGACCAGCGGCGAGCCAGCGCCTGCATCACCTCCGGCCGGCCACATACTTGGCCGACCGCCCGGGGATCCACGCGAATCTCGATCAGCCGCCCCCGCGTCCGGATCCCCCGAAGCGTATGCGGCTGACCGAGCTGGGACTGCAGAAGCGCCTCCAGCACCCTGCACAGCCCGGAGATATCCTCGGGGGTCGGGGCATCAACCCCCGACGAAGCCCGCGGGACAGCACCGTGCGGACGATCGGGGACGCGGGGCGAGCAGCCCGGCGGCGGTGCGGCCGCCGGCGAAGCGTGCGCGCGGCGGATCCAGAGGTGGTGATACACGGCCAGGTCGGGGGTCTGCGGGAGGCGATCCGGCACTCGGCCGGCGTACTGGGGCCGGAGGTAAAAAGGAGGACACCACAGGCGGGCGGGCGGCATGCGACCGAACCGCACCAGGACCTCGTCCCTTGACATCGCGCCCCCACGAAGTTCCTCGGCGCGCCCGAGGGGCACCGGGATGGTCCGCCGCTGCTCTCCGCCGCGATGCCCTGCAGCCCCCCAGCCCCGGCTTCGCGCGACATCTTCCCCCGCGGTCATTCCCATCACCTGGCTGAGCCGCTCGGCGTCGCCATCGCCCAGCGAAGGAAGGTACAGCTTCGTGACCAGATTGGCTTCTATCGCCGCCCACCCGGCCCGCCCGTACACGTGCTCTCCCTGGGCGGCGCTCTGCAGCGTCGCAATCACGGAGACCCGCCGGCTCCGATACGTTGCCAGGTGATCGGCCAACCCCGGCAGGACGCCCCACGCCGGCAACTCCTCGAGCACCAGCAGCACCCGCACCGCCTCACGCGGGCCGCGCGGGCGAAGCAAATGCACGGCGAGGTCCCGGAGGAAGAGGTGGCAGAGCCACCGCAGCCGCCCAAGCGCTGCCTGAGGCACGCCGACGATCAGCAATACGGGCTCGCGGCGCAGGCGACAGAGATCAACCCGTTCCCACGGCGCGGCCGGACCCGTGGCGGCGCAGACGGCCTCGTCACCCCACGCCTCCAGGCGGGCGGCGATCCCTTGAAGGATCCCCGCTTGATCCTTGGGAAGCATCGCCAGGTACGCCCCCAACCGCGCGGTCAGGTCCGGCGCTTGTGGATGAGCCCGGACGAAAGCGTGGACGCCTCCTGGGCCGGACTCGCACAGCGAGCGCAATCGGCCCAACGTGGGCGGACCGCCGTCAACCGTTACGGCATGGCAGAGGGCAGCGCAGACGTGGCGCTCTGCCCCCAGCCAATAGACCATGTCGGGGTCCGACGCATCGGGGTCATCAAACAGCTGTGACGCGAGCTGCTGGGCATCGCCCATCGTTCGGCACCCGAAGAGCGGGTTCCACCTTAGCGTGGTCGCCTCGAGAGGAGCAAACACCAGCACATCTCGAGCGTGCCTCTGCCACTCGGGAGCCGCCCCGACGAGGCTGTCGGCTTCTCCGTACTTGAGATCCAAGGCCACCACAGACACCCCCTGCCGCGCCGCCTCCAGCAGCATCGGCAAGACCACCGCGGTGGTCTTGTGAGAGCCCGTCAATCCAACTGCCAGCACGTGACGAGAGAGGTCTTCTGCCGGCAACCGCACGGGGGGCCCCGCCAGGACGCGCCGGATCCTTGCGCCGATGGAGAATCGCGCACACGCCCGCAGCAGCCGCGGCAGCGGCGCGTATCCCAGGGGGAACCAGGCCTCGTCGGACTGACAGGCCAGGCGCCAGACTTCCACGGGGGATGCATATCGCGCGCGTCCGGCGGAGGAACGAAGGCTTGCTGCCTTGATGCGGCATACCCGTCCGACGGCTTCAAGCCCGAGGCACACCAGGGCGGTCATCAACAGCGAACTTGCATGCATACGCAGCGTTCGGCGGAGCGCCCACGACGCTCCGCGGCGGCACTCGTCGGAGGAGGCGCACGCCCGCAGCCAACGGGCGAGCCCCTGCGAAGAAAGAGGGGGATCAACTGGAAGGAAACTTCGAAGCGTCTCGGCGCTCGCGCGGGCGAACGCGAAAAGCGCGGCGGCGAGGATCGCCGCTCCCAGGAATTGCATCGCGGCCCCCAAATCGCGCTGTCCCGCCCGCACCGGCGCTCACCGAACAAACGGAATCCCATACCCTTCCGGGACGGGGCGGAGGGTCACCGTACAGCGAAAACCCTCCCACCTCACAAACAAGAACACGGCGTACCCCCAGCGCTCGTACGTCGCGAGATCGCCAATCCACGGCGATCCCACTTTGAGGGCCTCCAACGCCGGATCCCCGGGGGTCCGCAGCGCAGCGGCAATTCTGGCGATGGCCTCACCTTCCCCTGAGCGCGGCTCGGCGTCGTGCCGCCTGAGTGCCTGGATCACTTGATCTGCCAGCGCGGCGGGGGCAGGTCCGGTCACGAGCATCATGATCGCCCCCGGCCCGGGGCATCCTCCCCAGAAATACGGAACGAAGGGGTACACATCAACCTCCGACGGCGCCTGCGGCCATCCACGCAAGACCTCCACCCGCCCCGCCGCGGAATCGACAATGGAGAGAATCGCTGCGGTCGTACCCGCCGGGAGCGGTTGCGCCCCCGCTGAATTACCCGTCATCAGCGCAAGGGTCCCGATCGCCGCGACCAGAACCCCTCGCCCGCCGGTTGGCATCAGCGAGCGAATCGACCTCCGGGTTGAATGACCGTCGCTCCCTGAGCGCTTCCGCCGGAAGAACCCCAAGGCCCCGCCCCTCCCATCGTCGCATCGAAGGTGGTGCCTCCCGGAATCTGTCGGTCCGCCGCCTGGCGCGACGCCCAGGCGGTGAGCTGTCCGCGGAGCCGCATCGGGCCGGCAAGGATTCCTTCGCCGAACGCCACGCCCTCAACGAACTGCCCGGTCAGCCGCTCGGCACGGAGCATCGCGTACACGCCGATCCCGGTGCCCACGAGCATCAACGCCAGAAGCCAAACCAGGTTCAAGAGAACAATTCCCAGCGTGGCCGGATCCCCACCGGGGCTCCCGCCCAACTGGCTGAAGCCGGTGGAGAGTCCAGCCGACACCTGCCGCACCGGAACGATCACCGCCAAATAGATCACCGCCGCATGGATGACCCTGACGGTGAAGACCACAAGCCCCGTCTTGATGATCACCACCGCCCAGCGCGCCGTCCATCGGGTCGTCCCCGGCGCCGCGAGCAG
Organism: bacterium; assembly: GCA_035279545.1. Lineage (GTDB taxonomy): Bacteria > Sysuimicrobiota > Sysuimicrobiia > Sysuimicrobiales > Segetimicrobiaceae > Segetimicrobium. Next base: position 22,244 of record DATEHM010000245.1, read on the forward strand.
CGCGATGGCCAGCGGGGCCAGAAAGATCGCGAGGAGGAGTGTGAGGTGGGCGAAGAACAGGATGGCCAGGTACACCATGAAGCCAGCCGCGAACAGCAGGACACCGAGCAAGATGCCCGCCAGCAACACGGTGAGGGCCCATGGATACGTGAACCAGGGGCCCACCATCTGGAAGAGCGTGCCAGCCTGCGGCGACAGCCAGTCCCGCACAAACTGATTCCAGTTCTGGCCAACGAGCCCGAACAGCACGGCCGTTCCGGCGTCTCGCATCGTGACGAAGGTGAGGATGATCAGCTGATTGACGGATCCCACGGCACCCAGCAGCCCGCCGGCCAGGAGGAGCCGGCCGAACGCGCCGACCACATCCGGGGGCCGGTCCGGACGCAGCGAGACAGCGATGTGAGCCAGCCAGAGGAACGTCAACACCGCCCAGGATAGCCGCAGCATCGACTGGGTGGCCCCCGTCGATACGAGCCAATCCTCTAACGCCGTGAAGATGTCCGCGATCCCGCGTTCAAACCCGCCCACGACCGTCTCGCTGGCCGGGCCCTAGTACAGCGGCCGCAACGTGGGGGCGGGAGGCGCGGCGGTGCCCGCGCCCGTCAGAACCTCGCCGAGCACCTGGGAAGCCATCGACACCGCGTCGGCCAAACCCAGTTGCCCGTCCAGCGCACGGCGGTCTTGCTCTGCCTGCCGAAGCGTCAGCGCCCCCACGGTTTGCGCGAGCGCGCCGACCTGCTGGCTGGCCTCCGCGGCCTGCGCCACGAGCACGGTCAACCGGTCCGCCGTGGCGTTCCCGAGATCCGCCTGCTGTTGCAGGCTCGCGCCCACCCCGGCGACCAGGAGCTCGATGCCGGCCCGAGCGCTGGGCAGGTCGCGCGCGCTCGATGTGAGCGCCGCGCCGATCTCTCGGGCTTGCACGGCCGCCGCCTGAGGGCGATGGTCTCGGGCGACCGCCGCCGCGGCCGCCGCGGTCGCTTGGGAGGCAGCGACCTGCTGGACGACCCCGCCGGCAACCACCTGGTCGGTCTCGGCGATGCCGACGGCCTCGCGGCCGACCGTAGGATTGCTCTCCACGTATGCGTGGTGCCGCTCGTCGACGCTCCCCGGGCGGATCGCCGACTGAAGCTTCGCCCGAACGGCCTGCAGCACCCCCCCGAGCGTATCCGGCAGGGCCGCGATCTCCTTGGCCAGGTCCGTGAGATCCGTGCCGTCCGGTAACTGCCCGGGGAACTCCTGGATCAACCGCGTCAGCATATCGCCGGAAGCCTGTCGAAACAGTTGGCTCCACTCCGCCAGCCGTTCCAGAGATTGCCGAAGCAGATCAATGACCTGGGGGAGATCCCCCGATCCCCCTTCCGGCGGCCACCAGCTGGGAGCGGCGGGCCAGCCCGAGACGAGGAAGGTCGGGGCCAGCGCATCGACGCCCCCCTCCCCCCACGCGGCCTGGACGACCCGAGTCGCAGCACTCCGGCGCTCCAGCTCGCCGGACTGGCGCGCTGGAGCCATCGGACGAGCGAGGAGCGGCGTCGGACCGCCGATAAGCCCCACACTGAGCACCACCAGAAATGCGGTCGCCCTGTTCATCCACCGGGAAGTCATTGCCCCCTCCGCGATTCAGCCAGATGTTCAACGGCCTTCCACGCACCCAGGCGAGCGGCGAGCCGGTCCCGTTCGAGCCGCTCTTCCGCAGTCGTCGTGGCGATCACGTAGTCTTCAGGAATGTCTCGAATGACGACGACGCCGCCCTCACGCCCCTCCAGCAGATCCAAGATGACGAGCGCCTCGCTGAACACCCCCCGTCGCTGCGCCAAACTCTTCCACAACATCCGGTACTGGTCGTTGAGTTGGAACAGTGGGGCGACGCGGTCCACGTCCTCGGCACGGGTGAGAACCTTGATGGGGGCATTTTCAAGGATCCCGCGGGCATGTTCATTTTCGAAGTCCTGAACCCGCTGGCTGATCGCCATGATCCCGGCCCCAAACTTCCGAAATCGGCGGAACATGCCCACCAGCGAATCCGCGGCGACCCGGTTCAAGAGTGTGGCCCAGGTCTCGTCGCTGACCACGTATTTGAGGCGGCCCTCTTCGCCCTTCACCCGCCGATAGATCAGATGATTGGCGAGCAGTGCGGCAATCGGCACAAGGTCGGGATAATGCTCGTTCAACCCCTCGGTATCGAGACACACAATCCCGCCGCTGAGATCGACCGATGAGGGGCGGTCAAGCAAACTGGCATAGAGCCCCTGATCCACCCACATCTCAAGACGGCGGGCTATCCCCCGGGCGCTGTTCCACTCCTCGGGTCCGGCCTCGTGCGTCCCGACCTGCTCGAACGTCCGGAGGGTGCGAACCAAATCGTGCAGGAACACCGGGTCGCCCGCCGCCCGGGCGTAGGTCTGTCGAATGGCCGACTCGAGGATCGCCATCTCCTGGCGGTCCAGGCTCTTCTCCGGCTCGGCCACCATCATCGCCACGAGGCTCTTGAGCAAGCCGAGCTGAGTGTGATCGGGCTCCGCCTCCCCCGGCAAGAGGTCAAATGGGTTCACGGAAATGCCGGAGGCGGGATCGAGGTGGACATATTGCCCGCCGTAGACGTCGCAGAATGTCTTGTAGGCCCCACCCTTGTCGACGATCAACACGATCGGATTGCGCGCGAGCAAGTGCGACAGCCAGGCGATCGCAAAGTGCGTCTTCCCTCCCCCGGACTCACCGACCACAACGGCGTTCCAGGACGGGAGGCGCGGATCAAAGGGATCGATGGCCACCACGCTGCCGCGACGTGTCAGGAACGGACAGACGGCGCGCGTGGCACCCCGCCACGGCGAGTGGCACGGCACGAAGTCGGCCGCGTTGCTGGTCAACATCCGCATCAACCGTTCGTTGGGGAGGCCGCTGAACGGCGCGAGCTGCACGAATTGTCGCCGCAGCGCAACTGACTCGATGCGGGCGTCGACCCCAGGAATCTGCTGGAATGCGTCCACGGCGCGGCGCGCGGCGACGCGTACGGCCTCCGGGCTTCCCTCCTGAAGGATCACCGCCGCCCCCACGCGGACAACGCGCTCACTTGTCAGTTGAAGAACATCGAGGGCGTCGGCAACCTGCCGTTCCACCGCCCGGGCATTGGAATCCCCACCGTCCTGGGCGAGCACGGCCTGCCGGCTCAACCGGCTCTTCAGTTCGAGTCGCTTGATCTGGTCGGAGCGCGGGTCGTTCCACGCCTCGATGACCAGCCAATAGGTCCCGGGCAACGTTTGAAGTGGCCCCAGCACGTTCGGCATGGTGGGCTTGTCAGGGAGCGTATCCATCGCCACGACGGCATGCGCGTGCCCGTCCAACCAGAGGAAATCCCACCGCCGAAAAAGGTCGGACCGGACCACGGTCGTGCGCACCGACCGACGGCTGAGGAAGGGCCAGGCGGCCAGCAGGCGCCGGGGGAGCTCGCCGGCCTGATTCTCGACTGGAACGGGGGGCGGCGGGCAGTAGCGCTTCCGATCCGGGTTGAAGAACCGCCAGGCCGTCGCCAGCAGCCCCCCATCGTCCAGCGAACGCGCTCGGAAACCGCATCGCTCACAATGCCCCACCATCAGGTCGCGCAGGATCTCCATTTCCCGCAGGTGGCACCGGTAGGTGGCAGCGTCCACCGGGGTCCACCACCGTCTCCGCCCGCGCCGGGGATGGTAGGAGAGATCAAACACCAGCCGCGAGTTCACCAGGCGACCCGCCGCGTGGGCCCCGCTCCACGCGGAAACGCGCCGGCGGTGGAGCTCCCGGACAATGGAATGGCTGCTGAGGCATTGCTCGGCATACGCGCGCAGTAGCCCGGCACAGTCGGTGTGGACCTCCAGGAGGATCCTGAGACATTCGCCCTCGGGGACCGCCGAACCGATGAGGGTCCGCAGCCGTTCGTTGCACCCGGTGAGCTGGGCCCCATCCCAAACCTCAGTCCCCGGAAGATCCACCTCGAATCCCAGCCGGTAGCTCCCATCGCGCAGGACGACCGCGCCGTCCCGGATCGTCCAATAGGAAAGCGCTCGGGTCAGATCTCCCCAGGACTCCATCGGCGCGGTCCCCCCTTCAGGCCACGTAGGGGTTGGCGTCCGTGTCGGGGGTCACGGCGTACACATCGGGCTCCCCAAGGAAATCGATGAGGTGTCGAACGAAGTGGCGCGGCGTTCGCTCCCGCACCCTTCGCCAGAGCAGGAAGACGACGCCCGTCGCCAGCGCCGACACGCCGGCCTCGGCACGGGGGATCCCCAGGACCTGCCCAACAAGCAGATCGCTCAGTCGAGACAGGATGACGAAGGCAACGCCGAGGCCGAACCAATCTTCGAGTTCCACCCCGAGCACGGTCACCGCCGCATCGAGTTTCCGAAAGACCGGATGCTGTGGGAGCATCTGCGCTATCCTTTGATCATCCGGATAATCTGGCCGCCGAAGAAGAGGATGACCGAGCCGATGATCACCCACAATGCATTTCGAACGCCGTTGCGGTGATCGGCCACAATGAGGGCGCCGGCAACAAGCAGGGCAGCGGTGGCGTAGGCGAGCCCAAAGGCGCCGGACAGGCTCGCGGCGGCCATGTTGAAGAGATTGGTGAGGGGGCCGAACAGATCGCCGGTCGATGTGCCACCCGAGGATCCCGGAGTCTGCCCGGCCGCCGGGGCTCCCCGCACCAATAAGGTGACCATTGCGAGCGTCGCGATCGTGCGTCTCTGGGACCACACGTCAAGATGCCTCCGTAATCAGAATGATGAGCCGTGCTCCCGCCGGGATCTCGATCGTCGGCACCCAGGATGCCGAGGAGCCGGGTGGGCTGAGCTCCTGCGCCATACGCGCCGCGACATACGTCCAGGCGGGAGCGGCCTGTCCCCCGGAAACCTCGATCCCTCCGTCAAAGACGTTCACGGTTCCCTGACGCGCAACGGCCTGAACATAGTCGGCGGCGGCCTGCAGCGTCGCCGCCGCGACGGCGTTGGCCGCGGCGGGGTGTTGCATGGATGTCCGCCCGGAGAGCCCGGGAACCAAGCTGCCGGGATCGAGCGCAAGGCCATGAACCAGATGGCCTTGGGGTTTGCCGACGAGCGTCAGCGTCACTTCGACACGCCCAACCGGACCGAGCACAGCTTGGCCGACCCAGATCCCAGGCGGGTCATCGGCTTGTACGACAACAGGCGCGGGCGGGCCGCCCGGCACGGTAAGAACCCCCGTCACCAATGCGGCGGTGATGCGGATGCCGGGGGCCAGTGGAGACCCGGCCGCGGGCAAACCGTCGTGGTCGTTCGACGGTGACGGATCCGCTCCGGGCGCGGCCGGCGCCCGATCCGGCGCCGCATCGGCTGCGCGATTGTACACCACCGGGTGGAACCCGCTGAGATCCCCGGGCGGCCCATGGCCGATCGCAGGGTCCGTCGGTGCGCTGACCACGATGGGGGTTCCCGGAGGACCCGCCGCGAAGCCGGGGGTTTCCGTGGGTTCGAATCGCGCCGGAATCGGAAGGGCGCCGGCAATTGCCGCCGAGGGGATCGGTCCAACCGGTCCGACCACCGGCGCCTCCTCCCGCGGGTGGGACGGCGCGGTGACGAAGAGAGGCAGCTGTCGTCTCATGGCGGCGGCATCGTCGGGCGACGGTTCGGACACCGCCACGGGCGGCGCCGACAAGGGGAGAGCTCGATGGCCTAGGGTGATCGAGAAGACGAACAGCATCAGGGTGAGCACGGCAATCGCGAGCGGCACAGCGGCCGTGACCTCCCGCTTGGCGAGAAGCCGGTCTCCCACGCTGGTCTCATATTCCCCCCACCGGAAGAACAACCGCCTCAGCAGGCTTCGCCGCCGCCGCCGCTGTAACTCGTCCTCGCTGTCGAGGCGGATCTGCGATCCGGAAATCTCCGCCAGCACCTGCGAATACGTAGCCGGCGCCTCCACCGCGAGTCGAGCGAGAACCACCGGGATGACTTCCGGCACCAGATCCACGTCGTCTCCCAGCGCGTCGCGAATCCGTTGGGCAGTCTCCTCGCTCAAGGAAATCTTCATCCCCGTTCTCACCTGTCGAGACATATATATATATCACCATCAGTATATCCATCAACGCGACCCTGTCAAGAGGCGAACTCTTGGCCGCTATCGAAATTGACCCCATGACCCCAACCACCCGTGAGCAGCGGCGTCTTCCGGCGGAAGCGTTGCGCTGGACGTGCGACCCCACACCGCTCGGGTTTAAGACCACAGCGGACCTCCCCCCGGAGTCCGCGATCGTCGGGCAGGTTCGAGGGGTGCACGCGCTGCAGTTCGGTTTGGGGATCGACCAGCCCGGCTACAACATTTTCGTAAGCGGCCCGTCGGGGACGGGCCGGAACACGTATGCGCGCGGCGAGGTCGAGCGGGCGGCGATGGGCCAGCCCGTGCCGCCCGACTGGTGCTACGTTCGGAACTTCGCCGCGGCGGACCAGCCGGTGGCGGTCTCGCTGCCCGCCGGCGAGGGCCAGGCCTTCCGGGCGCGCGTGGCCGACCTCGTCACCGAGATACGGGAGGGTCTCCGGCGCGCGTTCGCCAGCGAGGCCTACGAGCAGCAGCGCGCGACGGTCGCCAAACAGTACGAGCAGCAACTGGGAGAGATCTGGCAGGCACTCGAGAACCAAGCCAAGATCCGCAGCCTGATGCTCCAGCGCATGCCGACCGGCATCCTCACGGTGGCGGTGGATCTCCAGGGGCGCCCGATCACCCCCGAGGTCTTCCAGGCGCTGCCCGAGAGTGAGCGCCAGCGCATCGCCGAACGCAGCAAGGAGCTGGAGGAGATCCTCGCCGAAGCGCAGCGCAAGGCGCGCGCCCTCGAACGCGAAGGACGCGAAGCCCTCCGTCAGTTCGACGCGCAGACGGCGAAGTTCGTGATCGACACCCCGGTGGAACGCCTGAAGGAAGCGTACCGCGACCACGACAAGGTCGTGGCGTTCCTCGACGCGATCGAGCAGGACATGCTCGAGCACCTCACCGAGCTCCGCGGCGACGACGAGGGCGGCGAGCGGCCGCGCCAGGAGTTGCCATTTCCGCGGCAGGAGCTGCCATTTCCGCGCCAGGATCCGTACGCCCGCTATCAGGTCAACCTCCTCGTGGATCACCGGGAAACCCACGGGGCGCCCGTGATCATCGAGACCAATCCGACCTACTACAATCTCGTGGGCAAGGCGGAGTACCGGGCGGAGTTCGGCGCCCTGCTCACGGATTTCACGATGATCAAGCCGGGTGCGCTCCATCGTGCCAACGGCGGGTTTCTCATCCTCCAAGCGCGCGATGTGCTCACGAGCCCCTACGCCTATGAAGGCCTCAAGCGCGCGCTGCGCAGTCAGGAGATCCGGATTGAGCACCTGGGCGAGGCCGCGGGGCTCCTGCCCACCGCGACGCTGCGGCCGGATCCGATCCCGCTGGACATCAAGGTGGTCCTGATCGGGACCCCGGATGTCTATCACCTGCTCTACGGGCTCGACGAGGAGTTCGAGAAGCTGTTCAAGATCCGCGCGGACTTCGACGTCACGATCGATCGCACCCCGGCCAACCAGGAGGAGTACGTGCGGGCGATTGCCGCGATCTGCCACCGTACGGGCTCGTGCCACTTCGATCCTACAGGGGTCGCCGCCGTCCTCGAACACAGCGCCCGCCTGGCCGCGAGTCAGGACAAACTGAGCACCCGGTTCAACGAGGTGGTCGAGATCGTCTTCGAAGCCACCGCCTGGGCGCGCCAGGGCGAGAGCCCTGTGGTGACCCGGGAGCACGTCCGCCGGGCCATCGAGGAGAAGGCGTACCGGTCCAACCTCCTCGAGGAACGGATCCGCGAACTGATCACCAAGGGCGTCATCCTCGTCGACACCGACGGAGCCGTGATCGGGCAGATCAACGGTCTCTCGGTGCTCCAGCTCGGCGACTACACCTTCGGGCAGCCGAGCCGGATCACCGCCCGCGCCTACGTCGGCGGCCGGGGGGTCGTCAACATCGAGCGCGAAACCCAAATGTCCGGCCGGATCCACAGCAAAGGCGTGTTCGTGCTCTCTTCGTTCCTCGCCAGCCGGTTCGCCCAGGCGCATCCCCTCAGCCTCTCCGCCTCGCTGACCTTCGAACAGCTCTACTCGGACGTCGACGGAGACAGCGCTAGCTCGACCGAGCTGTACGCGTTGCTGAGCGAGCTCTCCGGGCTGCCGATCGCTCAGGGGCTCGCGGTGACGGGGTCCGTCAATCAGATGGGTGAAGTCCAGCCCATCGGCGGCGTCAACGAGAAGATCGAAGGCTTCTTCTACGTGTGCAAGGCCAAGGGACTCACCGGACAGCAGGGGGTCCTGATCCCCCACCAGAACGCCCGCGACCTCATGCTGCGGGAGGAGGTCGTGACCGCGTGCCGCGAGGGACGGTTCGCCATCTGGGCGGTCCGCACCATCGACGAAGGGATCGAGATTCTCACGGAGACCGCGGCCGGCGAGCGCGACGCCGATGGGCGGTTTCCGCCGACCTCGGTCAACGGACGTGTGGAGGCGCGCCTCGCGGAGCTGGCCAAGCGCTATCGTGAGTTTGGCCCCTCGCCGGAGCACCCGAAGGAACCGCCCTCTTCCTCCACCTAGTCGAGACTCTCCGCGGTCCGCCCCCGGCCGGGGGAGAGTCTCCGTCAATCTCCCATCGTTCTTCTCCACCCCCGCACCGGTCCGCCCCGCCCTCGGGCGGCCACGCCGATCTATCCGCTCGGATCGTCCGTGACTGGAGAGTCCGGGGCATTACATTGAAAGAAGATTCTCCCACAAGGACCCTTATCGGTGAACAATGAGACCGCCGGGGCGAACCCCGGCAGCGGAAACACAGAGATCCGCGCGCGGCAGCAGGCCGTGATGACCATTCTCGGGCAGCGGGCGCTGTCGAGCATCGACGTGTCCACGTTCATGAGCGAAGCCGTCGCGTCCATTGCGCGGCTCCTCAGGGTCCAGTACTGCAACGTGTTGGAACGCATCCCGGGGACCCAAACCTTCCGGCTGTGCGCCGGCGTGGGGTGGACGGAGGACACGCGCAATCACGCCTCTGTGGATGGCGGCCCGACCTCCCAGGCCGGATACACCCTCCTGTCCTCCACCCCCGTGATCGTGGAGGATTACCGGACCGAAGTCCGGTTCCAGGTGCCCGCCCTCGTCCACAGACACCCGCTGGCCGGCGGCATGAGCGTGGCCATCCCCGGGCGGGACCGCCCGTTTGGCGTGCTGGCCGTGGCCACGACGACCCCACGAACGTTCAGCGAAGAGGATGCCACGTTTCTGCAGGGGGTCGCCACCGTGTTCGCCGCGGCGATCGAACGCCGGAGGACCCACGACTCGGCCCAGGAGACCAACCAGCAGCTTCGGGCGCTCGCCGACACCGCGCCGCTGGCCATCGTCTCCCTCGATCTGAACGGCACCGTGCAGAGCTGGAACGCAGCCGCAGAGCGCGTCTTCGGCTGGATCGCCGACGAGGTGCTGGGGCAGCCCGATCCGCTGTTCTTTGATCACGGCCGCGGGGAGGGCGCCGGGGTGTTGGAACGCGTGCTCCGAGGGGAAACCATCGAGGAGTTCGCGGCCCAGATCCAACACAAGGACGGGCGGCCGGTGGATGTCTCGATCTCCGCCACCCCGGTCTACGACGGCACGGGTTCGGTCGACGGCGTGATCGCGCTGATCGCCGACAGAACCGCCCACCGGCAGATCGAGGCGGCCCAGGCCCAACTGGCGGAGATCATCGAGACCACGACGGACTTTGTGACGATCACCGACGTCCCCGGAAAGGGCTTCTACGTCAATCGGGCCGGCCGGCGGATGCTCGGGATCGGTGGGGACGAGGACATCTCCACAATGACGTTCGCCGACGTCTTCTCCGGCGACACCTGGTCGTTCATCTCGAACGAGGCGATGCCGGCCGCGGTGCGGGACGGGGGATGGAGCGGCGAGATCGTCCTCTTCAACAAGGATGGCCAGGAGATCCCCGTCTCGATGGTCATGATCGCGCACAAGGGGGAACACGGGCACGTCGAGTTCTTCTCAGCCATCGCCCGCGATATCAGCGAGCGCAAGCAGTTCGAGCACCAACTGGTGCGCCTCGCCAACCACGACCCCCTCACGGATCTCTTCAACCGCCGGCGGCTGGAAGAGGAGGTGGAGCGTCACCTAGCGGAGGCCCGCCGGTACGGGATCCGCGGTGCGCTCCTCTTCGTCGATCTCGATCAGTTCAAGGACGTCAACGACAGTCTCGGCCATCCCACGGGCGACGCGCTGCTGGTCCACGTGGCGGGGTCCCTGCGGGAGCGGTTGCGGGAGACTGATATCATCGCCCGCATGGGCGGGGACGAGTTCGCGATCCTCCTCCCCCACACCGATAAGCAGGAGGCGGAAGCGCTGGCGGCACAACTGGTCGAGGCGCTGCGGAAGACCACCATCGACGCCGCGGGACGACCCGTTGGCGTGACCGCCAGCGTCGGGATCGCCCTCTTCCCCGAGCACGCCACGACGCTCGGCGACCTATTCGCGCGAGCCGACCTAGCAATGTACCAGGCCAAGGAGAGCGGTCGGAACCAGTGCGGGGTCTACGAACCGGAAAGGGACTGGCAGGCCGCCAGCCACGCACGGCTCTCCTGGCAGCGCCGCATCCGCGAGGCCTTGGAGAGGAACCAGTTCACCCTCCAGGCTCAACCCATCCTCGATCTTCGCGCCGGCCGGATCAGCCACTACGAGCTCCTCGTCCGCATGGTGGGGGAGAAGGGGGAAATCATCCCGCCTGGGGCGTTTCTGGACATCGCCGAGCGGTTCGGACTGATCCAGGCGATCGACCGGTGGGTGGTGAGGCGGGCCATCCGGCTGCTCGCCGCCCACCACCGCACTGGCCGCGACCTCAGCCTGGTCGTCAATGTCTCCAGCAAGGGCTTGGCGGATGCGGACCTCCTCCCGATGATCAAGCAAGAACTGGGAGGGGCGGCCGTCGACCCGCGGCGCCTCGTGCTCGAGATCACCGAGACCGCGGCCATCACCAACATCTACCAGGCGGAGAAGTTCGTGAACACGCTCCAGAAACTCGGCTGTCGGGTCGGCCTCGATGACTTCGGGGTCGGGTTTACCTCGTTCTATCACCTCAAGCACCTGCCCGTCGATTACTTCAAGATCGACGGCAGCTTCATCCGCGAGCTCCCGCGCGATCAGGTCGATCAGCAGCTGGTTCGCGCCATGGTCGCAGTGGCCCGCGGGCTGGAGAAGGAGACCGTCGCGGAATTTGTGACCGACGCCGAGACGGTGCGGCTCCTCCGCGAATACGGGGTCGACTACGCGCAGGGCTTCCATGTCGGCGCCGACGCGGGGGAGGAGATCGTCTTCCCCGAGGGGGCCGCCGCCGGTGCGTCCGCGGAACGCTGACACGCGCGCTCACCCCGGGGCTCCCGGGGTGCGGGGGCTCAGGGGGGTCGCGGCGGGCCGCCGCCGAAGTAGCCTCTACGGTGAGGCTGACCGCACTCACGACCTGGCTCTGGCAGCACCTTCCCTGGACGGCCAGGCAGCTGCTGCTCTGGCTGGGCAACGCGCACTTCCTGGTCGGCGCGGTCGCGATCGTCGACGACGGCGCGGGGCGGATCCTGGTCGCCCGGCACACGTATCGACACCGCGCCCCTTGGGCGCTCCCCGGGGGATGGGTCCGGCGTGGCGAAGACCCCGCGCGCACGGTGGTGCGCGAGATCCGGGAAGAGACTACGCTCGAGACCGAAATCACGGGGATGCTGACGATGGTGGTGGATAGCCCGGTACATCTCACCGCCGTCTACCGCGCTCGGGTGGCTAGCGGGACCTTTCGCCCCAGCCATGAGGTGTCGGCGGTGCGGTTCATCGAGCCGGGGGACTGGCCGGACGGACTGCGCGAGGACCACCGACGGTTGATCGCGGCATTCGCGACGCGGCCGACGCTCCTGGCCTGAGTGCCTCTTTCCTCAGGTCACCTGGGTATGATAATCTGGGACCCGACAGCCACGCCCCCATCGTCTAGGCTGGCCCAGGACATCGGCCCTTCAAGCCGGCAACGCGAGTTCGAATCTCGCTGGGGGCACCAAAGATAGAAAAATCAGGCGTCTTTGCAGGTCGCAGTGAGCGGGTATGCACAGAGAAAGCCGATGTCCAACCCTTGCAGGGCGCCATCGACGGGTTTTTGTTGAACCGTCGGGTTGCGAACTGCTCCGAGCGCACCCTCGCAACGTACCAAGCCGCTCTGCAACGGTTCCAGCAGTCCGACCACGACCTCAAACCGCTCGGCATCCAACAACACCTCACCGCGCTCCGGGAGCAGGTGAGTCCGATTACCGCGCACCAACACTTCCGAGTCCTGCGCACATTCTGCCGCTGGTGCGTAGAAGCGGGCCTGGTAGCGGAGTCACCGATGCGGGGGATCAGCATGCGCGCTCCCAAGACTCTTCCGAAAGTCCCCGAGGACGAGATGGTCCGCCGGTTGATGGCGGCCTGCGACACCTCGCATGAGGGACGCCGGAACCGTGCCCTCGTTTCGCTGCTTGCCGATAGCGGCC